>CAZORV010000097.1:0-11619 GCA_964582215.1 uncultured Frigidibacter sp. | reverse complement strand
TGCCTGCACGAGGTGAAGCTGATCGTCGACCTGATCTATGAGGGCGGCATCGCCAACATGAACTACTCGATCTCGAACACCGCCGAATATGGCGAATATGTCTCGGGACCGCGCATCCTGCCCTACGACGAGACCAAGGCCCGGATGAAAGCGGTCCTGCGCGACATCCAGACCGGCAAGTTCGTCCGCGACTTCATGCAGGAAAACGCCGTTGGCCAGCCGTTCTTCAAGGCGACCCGCCGCATCAACGACGAACATCAGATCGAAAAGGTCGGTGAAAAGCTGCGCGCCATGATGCCCTGGATTTCCAAGGGCAAGATGGTCGACCGCGCGCGGAACTGACGGGCGCACGCAAGGATCTTCTTAGATCCTTGCCAAATTCCTTGAAAGGAATTTGAAGCCGGGGCCCCGCCCCGGCTTTCTTCCCGATACCGGCGTCAGACCGCCGCGACCACCGCGTCGACGATACCATCGACGACCTCGGCCAAAAGCCGGTCATCCTCGCATTCGGCCATGACCCGGATCAGCGGTTCGGTTCCCGACTTGCGGATCAACAACCGCCCCGACCCTTTCAGCCTGGCCTCGGCCGCCGAAATCACCGCCTGCACCGCCCGGTCCTTCAGCGGCTCCTGCCCAGCCTGATAGCGCACGTTCTTCAGCATCTGCGGCACGGTTTCGAACTGGTTGGCCAGCGCGCTGGCCGGGCGGCCGCTGTCGGCCATCGCCGCCAGAAACTGCAGCCCGGCGATCAGCCCGTCGCCGGTCGTCGCATAGTCGGTCATCACGATATGGCCCGACTGTTCGCCGCCAAGATTGAAGCCGCCCTCGCGCATCCGCTCGACCACATAACGGTCACCGACCGGCGCCCGTTCCAGCCGCAGCCCGCGCGCGTCCAGGAACCGCTCGAGCCCGAGGTTCGACATGACGGACGCGACCAGCGTCCCGTGGTTCAGCCGTCCGGCTTCGGCCCAGCGCGCCGCAAGAAGCGCCATGAACTGGTCGCCGTCGGCGATCCGGCCCTTTTCGTCGATGATGATCACCCGGTCCGCATCGCCATCAAGGCAGATGCCGATATCGGCCCCATGCGCCACGACGGCCTCGGCGGCGGTTTCGGGGTGGGTGGACCCGCAGCTGGCGTTGATGTTCAGCCCGTTGGGGCTGACGCCCACCGGCACGACATCGGCACCCAGTTCCCACAGCGCCTGGGGTGCCGCCTTGTAGGCCGCGCCATTGGCACAGTCGATCACCACCTTCAGGCCCGCCAGCTGCCCGCGCCCCGGAAAGGTTGTCTTGGCATATTCGACATAGCGTCCGACCCCGTCGTCAATCTGCGTGGTGCGGCCGATGTCCTGCGGCTCGACCAGATCGATCGCCCCGTCCAGCAGCGCCTCGATCTCCAGCTCGGCCGCGTCATCCAGCTTGAACCCGTCGGGGCCAAAGAACTTGATGCCATTGTCCTGCGCCGGATTGTGGCTGGCCGAGATCATGATGCCAAGATCGGCGCGCAGCGACCGGGTCAGATAGCCGACCCCCGGCGTCGGCACCGGCCCGAGGCGCAGAACATTCATCCCGGTCGAATTCAGCCCGGCGGTGAGGGCATTTTCCAGCATGTAGCACGACCGCCGCGTGTCCTTGCCGATCACCACCCGATGGCCATTGGCACCGTCTCGGCGAAAATAGCGCCCCGCCGCCGCCCCAAGCCGCAGCGCCAGTTCCGCCGTCATCGGATGGCTGTTGGCCCGCCCCCGCACGCCGTCGGTGCCGAAATATTTCCGCGTCATTCCATCACTCCCGGCGCGACCGCCTGCCACAGGCGCAGCGCCTGCCTTGTCTCGTCACATTCATGGACGCGGTGGATCTGCACCCCCTGGGCCAGCCCCGCCAGCGTCACTGCAATCGTCCCGGGGCCGCGCCGGTCGGTGTCGGCCGCGCCCCCGACCGTTCCTATAAATCGTTTGCGCGAGGCGCCCAGCAGCACCGGGCAGCCGAGCCCGTGAAACAGCGACAATCCGCGCACAAGCGCCAGATTATGCGCGACATTCTTGCCGAAGCCGAGGCCCGGGTCGACGATCAGCCGCGCCCTGCCGATCCCCAGCGCTTCGGCCGCAGCAACGCGCGCGGCCAGGTGGTCATAGACGTCAAGCAGCACGTCATCATAGCGCGGATCGGCCTGCATCGTCGCAGGCGTTCCTTGCGCATGCATCAGGCAAAGCGGAACCCCCGCCGCCGCCACCAACGGCCCGAGGCCCGCGTCATACCCCAGCGCCGACACGTCATTGATCATGCTCGCCCCGGCTGCCAGTGCCGCATGCGCGACCGGCGCCTTGCGCGTGTCGATCGAGACGGGCAGCGTCAGACCCGCCTGCCGCAGCGCCGCGATCAAAGGCGCCGTCCGTGCGACCTCGTCCACGGCCCCGACCTCGGCCGCGCCCGGGCGGGTGCTTTCGCCGCCAACGTCAAGAATATCGGCCACCCCGGCCATCGCCTCTGCCCGCGCCAGCGCCGCCTCGGGCGCCGAAAACCGCCCGCCGTCGGAAAAACTGTCGGGCGTCACGTTCAGGATGCCCATCAGCCGCGGCCGGTCCATCGTCAGGCCCGCGACAGGCGCACGCGGTGCCGTCAGCCGGGCGCGCACCGCATCGGGCAGGTCCGACGCGGGCATAAGCCCCCGCGAGCCCTGCCGTGTCAGCACCTCGACCTGGTCGAACCAGCACCAGCCACCGGCCAGCACCAGCGCGCCTGCGGGCCGCGCCGCATCGGTCTGCGCAAGGGGGCGATAATAGATCATCCGGCTTTCTTGCCGCTTGTCAGCCGTTTGGCAAGCCGCGCGTCAAAGCGCCCTGACCGGAACGCGGCTTTCTGCCCCGGCTGCAACAGTCCCGTGAACCAGGATTTCGCGCGCGTCGAACTGCCCGGCCAGCCAGCCCGCCAGCGCCATTCCGTCGCCGATCCGGCGGGGCGCGTCGGGGCTGTCAATCGCCAGCTTTCCCGGCGCCCAGAGGATCGCATGCCCGCGCCGCAGCGCCCAGTCGATCTCGGTCCGCGTCGCCACGACCTTCAGATCGCCGTCCCCCGCCGCCAGAACCCATGCCGCCTGTTCGATCGCCAGCAGCCCGATCCGGAACTGCGCCCCGGCATCCGCCGCCGGGGGGCCGGTCATGTCGGCCGGACAGGCCAGGATCACCAGCGGCTGGCCAAGCGCCTTCAGCCGCGCCAGCGGCGCGGCCAGCCCCGCCATCGGGCCGTTCAGAAGTGCGATCAGCGGGCGCGGCGCCGGGGCCCCGGGCGGCGGGGCGACCTCGCCCCGGCGGCGGGCAAGTTCGACGCCCAGAACCCAGGGCCCGCGATCCAGCTTTTCGATCCTGACAAACACCCGCGCCGCCTGCGGTTCGCGCAATATCCGCGCCGCGACCCGTTCGGCCAAAGTCTCAAGCAGATCGAGCCGCCCGGCGGCCAGTTCGGTATCCACCGCCTCGCTCAGCCGGTCATAGGACAGGATCAGGTCGACATCGTCGCCGGCCGCCACCCGCGCCGCCAGTTCCACGACGATGGCGAACCGCAGCCGCTGGGTCAGCCCGCGTTCCTGCTGAAAGGCGCCGATCTCGACCTCGGTCACATAGTCCTTCAGGCTGATCCGGTCGGCCACATCGGCCCTGAGGTCAAGATCGCCGAACGCGGCGCCAAGTTCGCTGTTACCCTGCACGCTGCCCGCCATCCCTGTCCGATCCTGCACGCCAAATGAATACGGCGGCCGAAGCCGCCGTAAAAGCCGTCATTTGTGGTGGGTCCGCCGGGGCGGTCAGTTCATCGCCGTGCGGATCGGCTGACGATAGAAGAAATGCGCGCCGATCCGGACCGTCATCGGAAAGCGCCGCGACCAGTCGGGCCGCGAGGCGGGCGTGTGGAAGTAGGTGGCGCCTTCCGTCAGGCTGCGCGGCGCGCCGGCGATATAGGCCGAGGCGATCTTTTCGGCGACGAACCATGCGGTGCGGTCGCTGATCCGGTCGGTGTTGCCGTCGCAGGTGAACGAAAACTGGCAACCGCCGCCGCCGTGCTGATTGACGACGCCGCAGACGGTGCGCGGAAAATAGGGGCTCTGGGTGCGGTTCAGCACCACTTCGGCCACGGCGGCCTGCCCCTTGATCGATTCGCCGCGCGCCTCGAAATAGACGGCCCGCGCCAGGCAATCGAGTTCGGCGGTCTTTTCGCCCGCCGGAATCGCCTGAATCCAGGCGGCGTCATAGGTCGGCGCCACGGCATCAGCCGCCGCCACCTTCGCATCGGCCGGTTTGGCCTTTACCGGGGGCGCGGTGATTTCCGAAAAGCGCCCCTCGGTTACTTTGTCCAGAGCGGCGTTTTCCAGCGAAAACAGACCCGCAAGATCCATGCTCAACGGCGCCGAAGCGTCGTTAGACTGGCTCACCGTCATTTCGGCATGCGCAGCATGAGCAAGGGCAAGAAGCATGACCATGCTTCTGGTCCAGCACTTCAGCGATGTCATTTATTATTCCCGAATGGTTTCGACGAGCCACAGCCCCCAGGCAAGTGACAGGGCAGGACATAGAAACCTGCGGCCAGCGCGTCCAGCGCTAAGGCAAAACGCCTCAATTCTGGGCGGTTTCTTGCCGACCAGATCGAATCAGTAAGGCCCATTCGGGTGGGTTATGTGACGATAATTAGAAGGAATTTTCGCCGTCGAAAAGCGAAATCTATGCTATTTCGGGTCTGTTAGCGCAAGATGTGCGGCGGCAAGCCGCGCAACGGGAACGCGAAACGGCGAGCAGGAAACATAGTCGACCCCGGCCTTGCGACAAAAGGCGATCGACTCGGGGTTGCCGCCATGTTCGCCGCAAACCGACAGGGTGATGTCCGGGCGCCCTGCCCGGCCACGTTCGCAGCCGATCAGCAGAAGTTCCCCGACCCCGTCGGCATCCAGAACATGGAACGGATCCTCAAGAAACACGCCCTGACTGACATAGGCCGACATGAAGCGGCCGGCATCGTCGCGCGACAGGCCATAGGTCATCTGGGTCAGGTCATTGGTGCCGAACGACAGAAAGGCCGCGTGCCGGGCGATGTCGGCGGCCCGCAAGGCCGCGCGCGGGGTTTCGACCATGACCCCCAGCCGGTAGGTGAAATCGACCTTCTGTTCGTTGCGGACGGCAGCCGCGATCGCGTCGATGCGGGTCTTGACCAGCTCGACCTCGCGCATGGCCGAGACCAGCGGGATCATCACCTCGGGCACGATCTCGGCGCCGCGGCGACTGGCCTCGACCGTCGCTTCAAAGATGGCGCGGGCCTGCATCTCGTAGATCTCGGGCACGGTGACGCCCAGCCGGACGCCGCGCATCCCCAGCATCGGGTTGAACTCTGACAGCGCTTCGACGCGGCGGGTGACGTCCGACAGCGGCATGTCCAGCGCCTCGGCCAGTTCGCGCATGCCTTCGCGGTCATGGGGCAGAAATTCGTGAAGCGGCGGGTCGAACAGACGGATGCAGACCGGCAGGCCGGCCATGATGTCGAACAGCGCGATGAAGTCGGCGCGCTGCATCGGCAAAAGCCGGTCAAGCGCCACGCGGCGATCCTTGGCGGTGTCGGCAAAGATCATCTCGCGCATCACTGTCAGGCGGTCTTCGTCGAAGAACATATGTTCGGTCCGGCAAAGGCCGATGCCCTCGGCCTCGAACATCCGGGCGGTGCGCGCGTCATCGGGCGTGTCGGCATTGGCCCGCACGCCGATGTCGCGGACATTGTCGGCCCAATGCAGCAGCGTGGTGAAATTCTCGTCCAGCGCCGGTTCCAGCATCGCCGCCGCCCCCGCCAGAACCTGGCCGTTGGTGCCGTCGACGGTGATGATCTCGCCCTCGGCAAAGCTGCGGCCCTCCGGGGTGACGATCGCCCGGTCGCGCGGGTTGAACCTGAGGTCCGAGGCGCCGACGATGCAGGGCAGGCCGAGCCCGCGCGCGATCACCGCCGCGTGGCTGGTGATCCCGCCGCGTTCGGTCAGGACCGCGACGGCCGCATGCATGCCGCGTATATCCTCGGGCGAGGTTTCGCGCCGGACCAGAATGCAGGCCTCGCCGCGGGCGGCGGCGGCCTGGGCGTCGGGCGCCGAAAAGACGATCTTGCCCGAGGCCGCACCGGGGCTGGCGGCGATGCCATGGCCGATCACGTCACGCGGCAGGCGCGGGTCGACCTGATGGTGCAACAGATCCGACAGGGCGCGCGGCTGGACGCGGAGAAGCGCCTCGTCGCGGCTGATGATCCCGTCGCGCGCAAGGCCGACGGCCGCACGCACCGCCGCGCGGGACGACCGCTGAACCTTGACTGCGTCGATGATCTTCAGCGCGCCGTTTTCCAGCGCGAACTCCAGCTGCATCTCCTCGCGAAGCTTCGCCCGTGTCGCGGCGCAATGGTGCTGAAGCGCGGCAAAGATCGCCGGCGACGCCTCTTCCAGCGAGGCGCCGCGCGGATCGCGGACCAGAAACAGCGTCTCTTCGGCCCGGCGGTCGGCCGGCAGCTGCCCCTTGAACCGGCCGGTGACCTGCGGCGCGCCGGTCACGCCGTCGACCAGCTGGATCGTGCCGAACCCGGCCAGCCCCGGCCCGACCATCTGCACCATATCCTGCACCATCAGCCCCAGCGCCGCGTCGGCGGGCGCGCCCTTGGCCTGCCGCAACAGCCGCGCCGTCGTGCCCTCCCAGGCGCGCGCCATCGAGCGCAGCACCTCGGCCAACTGGCGGGCGGGGGACTGGGGGAATTCGTCGTCGGTCTCGGCCTCGTAGGCGGCAAGGGCTGCCGACAGCGAGGGCTGGTTGGCGAACATGTCGGGGTCAAGCCGGGCGACGTTGACCGCGTAGCTTTGCACGAACTCAAGATAGATCGCATCGGCGATGGCCGCGCCGTGCCGCTTGGTCAGCCCGGCATGGGTGACGGCGTTCATGCCGACATTCAGCACCGTGGTCGGCCCGCCCCATTCGGGGTTGGCCGGGCTTGACCGGACCGCCATCAGCGGCGCCGCGCCGAACTCGGCCGCCAGCCGCGCCGTGTCGGGCATCGTGCCTGCGGCGATTGCGCGCACAGTGTCGACCGGCAGCGAAATCACCTTCGGCACCGGCAGATCAAGCCGCACCAGCCGCTGCAGACATTTCGCCCGCCAGCCGTGGCGCGGGGTCTCGATCACCGCCGCGGGGGTGATTTCGGCCATTTCGGCGGGATCCTGGTATTTCTGCACTGCAGCACTCCTTGTCGGCGCAGAATAGGCGGATTGCGATTCGTCGCAAGGGGCCGCGCTGTTTCGTCCCGCCTGGCGGCGAGCCGACCCGTCTGCTTTGTAACAAGCCGGGAGGGCTCTGCCCTCGCCCACTCTGGAACAGACGGGAGGGCTCTGCCCTCGCCTACTCTGAAACAGACGGGAGGGCTCTGCCCTCGCCGACTCTGAAACAGACGGGAGGGCTCTGCCCTCCCGGGCCCTCCCGGGATATTTTCGGACAGAAAATCCGGTCAGCCGTCCAGTCGGGTCAGGTCGGCGACCGACAGGCAGAGGGTGCGGATGCGCGACAGAAGGTTCAGGCGGTTGCGGCGGATGACGGGATTGTCGCTGTTGACCTGAACGGCGGTGAAGAAACCGTCGATCGGGGCGCGAAGGGCGGCGAGGGCGGCCATGGTTGCGGCGAAATCCTCGGCTGCCAGGGCCGGGGCGATCGCCGCGCCGGCACGGTCGAGGGCGGCGAAAAGCGCGCGCTCCTCGGCCGTCTCGGCGAATTTCTCATCGGCGCCGAAGCTGTATTCGACGCCGTCCTTCTTTTCCTCGGCCGTCAGGATGTTGTTGGCGCGCTTGAAGCCCTGCAGGAGGTTGGTGCCGTCGTCGGTCCTGAGGAAGGCGGCAAGGGCCTCGGCCCGGCGGACGAGGAGGGTGAGGTCGTCATTGCCGGGCATTGCCAGGCAGGCGTCGATGACGTCGTGGCGGATGCCCTGGTCCTTGAGGAAGACCTTGAGGCGGTCGTGGAGGAAGACGAGGAGGTCAGAGGCAAGCGCGGAGGTACTTATCATCTCGGCTCCATCGACCAAGTAGCCCCCTGAAGAATCGACATCCTTCTTCCATGCAATGTGATGTTGCCGAACTAATAAAAGACATTCCCAAGGCGCCAAACGGACGACCTCATGCGGATCTCGCCCTGAGAAAACTTCCTCAGCCGTCACGGCTCGCTTAAAGGAGCGCCAATCTTCGATGACTGTCTTCTCTTCGTGGTCGTCGAGTTCGTAATCGTGGAGATAGGCTAGCTCGTCGCGAAATGCCCATTCAGCAAAAACCAGTTCTAAGGCTGCCTTTGCTGTGTCAAACAAGCCCACCCGCACCCCATTCCCCAGCACCAGCCGGATCACCCCCAGCGCCGCGCGCCGCAGCGCGAACGGGTCCTTCGACCCCGTGGGTTTTTCGTCGATCGCCCAGAAGCCTGTCAGCGTGTCGATCTTGTCGGCAAGCGCCACGGCGACCGATACGGGTTCGGTCGGGACCTCGTCCGACGGCCCGAGCGGCTGGTAATGGGCCTTGCAGGCGGCGGCGACCGCCTCGGGCAGGCCCGCAGCCCGGGCGTAATAGCCGCCCATCGTGCCTTGCAGTTCGGGAAACTCGCCGACCATCGCCGATTGCAGGTCGGCCTTGGCCACGCGGGCGGCCGTTTCGGCCAGATCGGCATCCGCGCCGCCCCGAGGTGCGATGTCGCGGGCAAGGGCAGCGATGCGGGTGACGCGGTCGGCCTGGCTGCCGAGCCGGTTGTGGAAGGTGACATTGGCAAGGCCCGCCGCCATTCCCGCCAGTCCGACCGCCCCCACGGTGCGCAGATCGTTTTCCCAGAAGAATTTCGCGTCCGACAGGCGGGCCGAGAGGACCTTTTGATTGCCCTTCAGGATCGTGGCGCCGTGATCGCGGGTCTCGGTGTTGGCGACGGTGACGAAACCCTCGATCCGGCCGGTCTTCGGATTGCGGACCGAGAAGAATTTCTGATGTTCGCGCATCGAGGTCTGCAGCACCTCGGGCGGCAGGCCGAGGAAGTCGGCGCCGATCGCGCCCATCAGCACCACCGGCCATTCGACCAGCCCCGCGACCTCGGCCAGAAGGCCGGGGTCGGCGACCAGTTCCAGCCCGGCGGCGAAGGCGGCGGTGCTGGCGTCGGCCCGGATGCGGGCCTCGCGTTCGGCGCTGTCAAGGATGACATGGGCGCGTTTCAGCCGTGCGGCATAATCGTCAAACGAGGCGACGGCAAAGCGCGCCGGCGACAGGAACCGGTGGCCTGCGGTGCTGTTGCCGGCCTTGATGCCGTCGATGGTCAGGGGCACGACCTCGGCCCCGGCCTCGCTGGTCAGAAGGCAGAGGATCGAATGCAGCGGCCGGACCCAGCGCAGCGTGCCCGCCCCCCAGCGCATGGATTTCGGCCAGGGGAAATTGCGGATCGTCCGTTCCAGCACCTCGGCGATGATCGCGGGCGCCGGACGGCCGGGGCGGGTCAGGACGGCGAAATAGACCTGACCCTTCTTGTCGTCGCGGACCTGCAACTGGTCGCGGCTCAGGCCGGTCGAGCGGAGAAAGCCTTCGAGTGCCGCCTCGGGCGCGCTGGTCGCGGGGCCCTTGCGCTCTTCCCGGCTGGCGGCACTTTCGCTGCTCAGCCCCTCGATCGCCAGGGTCAGGCGGCGCGGCGTCGAAAAGGCGGCCGCCCCGCCATAGGTCAGACCGGCCTCGACCAGCCCGTCGGTCACGAGTTTCTTCAGATCCTCGCGGGCGCGGGCCTGCATCCGGGCGGGGATTTCCTCGGAAAAGAGTTCGATGAGAAGATCGGGCATCTATTCCCCCGCGCCGTCGTTCAGTTGCTGCCAGGCAAAGGCCCGGCCGTCGGGATAGACCGCCACCACCCGGTCGACGCCGGGATGGATGTCGGGCTCGGACAGAAAGGCCACCGCCTTGCCGCTTTCCAGATCGGCGCCGATGCGGGCGGCGTCGAAACAGCCAAACCAGGAGGGCGCGTTCAGGGGCGTCGGGTCGGGGTAAATCCGGTAGGTCTCGGTCAGCATCGCCAGCGTCATCGGCGTGGCAAAACAGCCCCGGAACCGCAGGGGAGAACTGTCGGCGTCGATCCCCTGAAAGTCCGAGGTGATCAGCATCGGCTCGGCCGCCGCGCCGTCGACCGGTTGCAGGCGGATCACCGCGGCGGCCGAGGCCGGCACGATCGGCCGGTAATAGGCATATTCCTGAAGATAATACATCGCCGCGCCCGCGACCAAAGCCGTCACCACGATAAACCCCACTGCCAGCTTGCCCATCATCCGCGCGTTCCCGCCCTAGGGCCAATAAAGGTTGATGTAAGGGCCGGCCATGGCCCGCGCCGCCCGCCGCATCGCCACGACCTGGGCATAGCGCGCGGGTTCCAGCTTTTCATGCGTTTCGGCGAACAGCGCCCCGAAGGCGGGCGCCAGCCGTCCGGCGAAGATCGCCTCGAGTATGCCCCATTCGGCGCCCTCGATATCCATCTTGATCACCGCCACCGGACCGAGATCGCGCAAGAGATCGGCAAAGCCCATGACCTCGACCAGACAGCCCGCGACCGGCTGCATCCGGCCCGACTTGTAATGCAGCGATGTTGCCTGCGAGGCATTGTCGAAGTCGCTGGCAAAGTCGCTGGCACGGTAAAGCTGCAGCTGGCCGCTGACCTCGGCCACCGCCTTCTGGTGCAGCGTCACGTTCGGCAGATGGCCGACATTGGCGGTCAGCCGGGCAAAGGTCTCGGGGTCGGGCTCGAACGCATGCACCCGCGCGCCGCTTTGCGCCATGATCCGGGTAAAGCTGCCGACATTGGCGCCCAGATCGATGCAGACGTCAGCCGGCGACAGGGCCGCCAGCCGACGGTCCATCTCGCGCAGCGCAAACGGGTACATCCGCCGCCGGTACTTGCGCGAGGCGCTGCGCCGGACGAAGCCGGGCGCATCCTGCAGAAGGTCAAGGATCCGCGCGCCCAGGTCCTGCACCCGATCGGGGTCGGGATCGGCGGCCGTTCCCGCGATGGCGGTCATGCGTCGGCCCCCGCCTCGGTCAGGCGGAAGGCGTCGGCGCATTTCTTCGCCAGCGCCCGCACCCGGCCGATATAGGCCTGCCGCTCGGTCACCGAAATCACCCCGCGCGCGTCGAGCAGGTTGAACAGATGGCTGGCCTTGATGCACTGGTCATAGGCCGGATGGGCCATGATGATCCGCCGCCCGGCCTTGTCCGTCTCGTCCGCGGCAAGGATCCGTTCGCATTCGGCCTCGGCGTCCGTGAAATGCCGGAACAGCATGGCAGTGTCGGCCTGGTCAAAGTTGTGGCGGCTGTATTCCTGTTCGGTCTGGCGGAAAATATCGGCGTATTTCAGCGGGATGGGCGCAGACGGGTCATTGAACGGCATGTCCATGACATGATCGACGCCCAGCACATACATCGCCAGCCGTTCCAGCCCATAGGTCAGCTCGCCCGAGACCGGCTTGCAGTCGTGGCCGCCGACCTGCTGAAAATAGGTGAACTGGCTGACCTCCATCCCGTCGCACCAGACCTCCCAGCCCAGACCCCAGGCGCCCAGCGTCGGGCTTTCCCAG
>CAZORV010000096.1:7482-11630 GCA_964582215.1 uncultured Frigidibacter sp. | reverse complement strand
TGGGCGATGCGTTCGAAGCGCATGAACCAGGTGGTTTTCCAGGTCTTGCCGTCGTCGAAGGAGATGGCCTGCTCCCAGGTCACCGCGTCTTTCGAAATGCGCTTCCATTGCCCGCGCGCGAGGATGGGCTTGCCGTCGAGATTGTCCGGCGATACGAAGGTGCCGACGCCGTCGACGAAGCGCCCGTGCTGCGCCTCCTGCAATATGCCGAAGCGCGCCGAGACCCAGCTGTCGGACCAGGTACGCTTTTCGCGATCGAAGGTGCGCATCGCACTGCCGAAAGGCTTGCCTTCGGCGTCGCGCAATTCCTCGACGCTGACGAGGCCGTCGAGCAGGGTGAAGAAGCGGGCCTGACCCTTGAACTCGACCCAGTCCTCGCCCTTGGGGTCCTTCAGCATGCGGTGATCGATGCGCCAGCGACCTTCCAGGAAATAAAAGCCCTCGGCGTCGGTGGGAAAGGCGCCGGGCGCGTCGGCAGGCGTGGCGGGGGCGTTGCCGGACATGGCGATCAGGGCTCCTAGGGCGAACAGGGACAGGGCGAAAGGACGCAGCGACACGCGGGATGGCAGGAACATGGCGCGGACTCCGTTGGGGACGCCGGACCAGCCTACGGGGGCAATCACGCCAACCTATGTCATGTATTGCTGCTAGGCTTTGCCGGTGCGCGCCGGACGCCTGCTCTCGCTGTTGATGCTGCTGCAGACCCGCGGTCGGATGAGCGCGGCGGCGCTCGCGGCCGAGCTGGAAGTTTCCGTGCGCACCGTGCTGCGCGACATCGATCATCTGTCCGTCGCCGGCGTGCCGGTTTGGGCCGAACGCGGCCGCGAGGGCGGCTTCCGCTTGCGCGAGGGTTGGAGCACCGAACTGACCGGCCTGACGGAAAGCGAGGCACAGGCCTTGCTGCTGGCCGGATTGCCGTCGGCCGCCACCGAACTCGGCCTGGGCGCGGCTTCGACTTCCGCCCGCTTGAAACTGCTGGCGGCGGTGCCGGATGCCTTGCGCGAAGACGCCGATCGCGTCGCCTCGCGCCTGCATATCGATCCGGTCGATTGGTATCGGCGCGCGGCGCCGCCCGCGCACCTGCAAGCGGTCGCGCACGCGGTCTGGCACCAGCGCGTCCTGGCGATGCGTTACGACAGCTGGACCGGCGTCCGCGATCGCGTCGTCAAACCGCTCGGCCTCGTGCTGAAGGCGGGCGTCTGGTACATGGTCGCGCTACCGCAAGACGGCAAGCAGGCGCGCACCTATCGCCTGTCCGGCATCCAGGCGCTGCAATTCGCGAAGAACTCCTTCGCCTATCCGCGCAAGTTCCGTCTGGTCGAATTCTGGCAGGAAGCGACGCGGCGGTTCGAGAGCGAGATCTACCGCGATGCGGCCTTGCTGCGTGCGAATCCGCGCGGCCTGAAGAAGCTCGCCGACATGAGCGCGGCGGTGAACGAAGCGGTGCTGCGCACGGCCGTGCCCGAAGGCGACGACGGCGAGTGGCAGCGCGTGCGCGTGCCGATCGAATCGATCGAACATGCTTGCGGGCAATTCCTCGGCGCCGGCGCCGATATCGAGGTGCTGGAGCCGGAGGCCCTGCGCGCACGCCTGCGCGAAGTGACGGCGGTCTTGCAGCGTCGGTACGCGCGGGCGTCGCCCGGAGGGCTGGCCGGGACGACTCCTTCACGGCGTTTGGAGTAGGGTGGCCGCCAGGGCCACCACAGAAGGGGAAGGTCATGCGCATGCGTCGTCTGCTGCCGTTGATGGCGGCTTTTCTTCTCGTCGGTTGCGGCTCGGTCTCCGGCCTGAAGCGCGCCCCCGGCGAATCGGCCCGCATCGCCGACTACAGCCGGGTCGAGGTGATCGATTTCAGCGCCAGCGGCGGCAAGAAATTCGACGACGCGAAAAAACAGCAGGAATACGACGACAGCCTGGCCGAAGCGCGCGTGCGCTTCGCCGACAAGATCGCCGAAGCCCTGGGCAAGACCGGCGAGTTCGGCGAGGTGACGCGCAAGCCGGCCGCCAGCGAGGCGCTGCGCATCAGCGGCGACATCACCCGTTACGACGAAGGCAATATCGTTGCGCGCGGCCTGACCGGTTTCGCCGGGCAGACGCATTTCGAAGCCGTGGTCGTCATCACCGACGCGAGCAGCGGCCGCGAGATCGCCCGCGTCACCGTGGATCGCAACAGCTGGCCCTTGCCGGTCGGCGCCTCGGCCTCGACCTTGCAGACGACCAACTACTTCATGGAGAACGCCGCGAAGAAGGTCGCCGACGAACTGCTGGCGGCGCGCAAGCGCGAAATCGGACGTTGATGCCGCCGCCGCTCAGGCGGGCATGATCCTGGCGGTACCCGACACCCGGATCGAGCTGCCGCGGGCGTCGGGAATCTGCGCATGCAGGATCGAGCGCATGCCCATGTCCTCGCCCTGGACGATCTCGATCTCGCCGCCATGCGGCCAGTCGAGATCGCGCAGGTAGCCGGCGAAGGCCGCGGTCGCCGCGCCGGTGGCCGGATCCTCGTAAACGCCGCCGGATGCGAAGGCATTGCGCGTGTGGAAACGCGACGCGCGTTCGGCCCAGCCCAGCAGGATCGTGACCAGGCCTTCGCGCTTCATCAGTTCTCGGCCGGCGTCGAGGTCGTAACGCATCGCCGACAGGGATTCGCGCGAACGCAGCACCAGGGCGAGGTGATCGGCGCCGCCATGGATGCGGGCCGGCGGAATGCGTGGATCGAGATCCACGCGACGGTAACCGAACAGGGCCAGCGCCTCGTCGAGCAGCGCGTCGGCGATCGCCGTACTGCGCGTCGGCGGCGACTGCAGGGCCGCGGCGATCACGCCGTCGCCGCGCCGGCCTTCGACGCTGATGTCGGCCTGGTTGAGCGTCAGCGCGAAGCGTCCGTCGCCTTCGCGCAGCGCCAGCGCGGCTCCCAGCGCGATCGTGGCGTGGCCGCAGAAGGGCACTTCCGATTCGGGCGAGAAATAGCGCACCCGCCAACCGCCACCGGGCAGCGGCGCGGCGAAAGCGGTTTCGGAAAAGCCGACGTCGGCGGCGATGCGGCGCATTTCGGCGTCGGGCGGCAGGGCGTCGGCGATAGCGACGCCGGCGGGATTGCCGCCGCGTCCGCCGTCGGAAAACGCGGCGATCTTCAGGAGTTCCATGTTCGATTCCATGTGCGTGTGGGCCCATCTTGAGGGCGACGGGGCAGGGAAGGAAGGCGGGCCGACGGGAAACACTGTCCCGCGTCGCGCAAAGGAAAACGCCCGGACCTTGCGGCCCGGGCGTCGGAGTAACGTGGCGATACCGCCTTAGCGGATCAACTGCAGGGCGAGCACCGACAGCAGCACGTTCGACAGCAGCGAATCGGAATTGCCGTAGCGATAGCCGTACTGGCGGCGGCCGTAGTAGCCGTCTTCGTAACCGCGACGGAAGCCTTCGCGGAAGTAGTAGTTGTACTCCGGCTGGTAGACGTAATAGCCGTAGTAGCCGAAGTTGGCGTCGCGATAGACCCACGAACTGCGGTAGTCGTACCGCCAGCCGTCGCGCCAGTCGGCGTAACCGGCGCGGAAGCCTTCCTGGTAGCCGTAGTTCAGGGCCTGGCGCAGCATTTCGGCCTGGTAGTAGTTGACCGAATACCAGCGGCCGCCGCGGTAGTAGCGGTACGAAGCGGGCGTGTAGTAGTACGGGTCGTTCCAGTAGTCGTGGCGGCTGGCGTAGTAGCGGCGCTGCAGTTCGAGCAGGCGACGCCAGTAGTCCCGCTGGTAGTCGTGCTGCGAATGACGGTTGTGCCGGCGCAGATCGTCCCAGACGCGCTGGGCGTCGCGTTCGCGATGGCCCTGGTCGCGGCGGAAGCGGTCGGCCTGCTGCTGGTGCTCGTTGATGATCGTCTGCTGCTGCTGGCGCGGCAGCCGCGGCTGGCGCTGGGCCTGGGCGCGTTCGCTTTGACGCACGCGCTCGAGCTCGTCGCGCTCGCGCTGTACACGTTGCTCGCTCAGGCGCTGCTCGGTCCGCTCGCGACGGTCGTCGACGCGCTCCTGGCGCTCTTCGCGCTGGCGATCGATGCGTTCGCGGTTGTCTTCGCGCACCTGGGCCTGGCGCTCGCGTTGCTGTTCGGTGCGTTCGGCCTGGGCCTGTTCGCGCTGGCGGTCGGCGCGTTCGCGCGA
>CAZORV010000096.1:1966-7382 GCA_964582215.1 uncultured Frigidibacter sp. | reverse complement strand
TCGGCGCGTTCGCGCGATTCCTCGCGCACCTGGGCCTGGCGCTCGCGTTCGTCGGCGGCGCGTTCGCGCTGGCGCTGCGTTTCCTCGCGCTCGCGGTCGATGCGTTCGCGCTGCACCTCTTCGCGCTGGCGCATGGCCTGGTCGCGCTCGTCGCGCTGCTGGCTCATCTCGCGGCGCTGCTCTTCCTGGCGCTGGCGCTGTTCGGACTGCTGCTCGCGTTGAGCGGCGGCCTGTTCCCGCTGCGCGCGGGCGTCCTGCTCACGTTCGGCGCGCTGCCGGCTCGCCTGCTCGCGCTCGTCCTCGCGCTCCTCGCGGGCCTTGTCGCGATCCTTCTCGCGATCCTGCTGGGATTCCTCCGAACGCTGCCGTTCCCGACCCTGTTGCGCAAACGCCGGCGAACCGACGACGGACAGGGTCGCGGCGATCACCGCGCTCAGCATCAATCGATTCAAGATGGTCGCTTTCATTTCTCTCTCCGTGGCTTCACCCGCGGCCGGCCCGCCACGCGGGCGCCGGGAGTGCAGGCCTAGACTGCCGTCGGCAAGATGAACCGACGTTTACGGAAACCGCCCGGCCAAGAAACCGGATGGCGGCGGTTCATCCAGCGACCGCGGCGACGGCGTGGTTCAGCCGCGGTTTCGACCTCGTGCTTGCGCGCGGGCGCCGGGCCGAAACGCCACGGGCGCGGTTCGCGCCGGAGGTTACCGGCGCACCCTGCGGCACATCCTGTTCGCCGCGGCGAATTTGCGCCAGACTCGCGCCAGGCCCGGGGCCTTGCCGGATCGACCACCGCCGCACGGATTTCTCGCTTGCCGCCGACGACGCCTGTGTTCCGACGATTCCTGGCCGCACTGGCGTCGGTCCTGCTGGCGTCGGCCGCCCTTGCGCAGGAGCGCCCCGGTCTGGTGTCTTTCCAGCGCCTGCCCATGCCCGACGACGTGCCGGCGCATTTGTGCGCGGCGATGACGCAGGACGCGCAGGGCTTCCTGTGGATCGGCACGCAGGACGGCCTCGTGCGTTTCGACGGTTACGGCCATCGCGTCTGGCGGCCGGTGTCGGGCGATGCGCATTCGCTGGGCGGCAGTTACGTTCGCAGCCTGCTGGTCGCGCGCGACGGCCGCTTGTGGGTGGGCACGTTCAGCGGCGGCGTCTCCGTTTTCGATCCGCGCAGCGAACGCTTCACGCAGTTCCGGCACGCCGACGCCGAGGCGAACAGCCTCGCGCACGATCGCGTCGAAGGCATCGCCGAGGATCGCGAGGGCGCGTTGTGGTTCGCGACGAACGAAGGACTCGATCGGCTGCAGCCGGCGACCGGTCGCTTCGAACATCACCGTCATTCCAGCGATGCGGGCAGTCTCGCCGCCGACCAGGTGCGGGCGCTGCTGGTCGATCGACGCGGCGACCTGTGGGTCGGCAGCCGCGATGGTTTGCAGCGCTGGCAGGCGAAGGCGCGGCGTTTCGAACGCGTCGCCTCCGATCCGGCCGATCCGACTTCGTTGGCCGGGCAGTTGGTCGTGCGCCTGATGGAGGATCGCCAGGGGCGCTTGTGGGTCGCTACTGCCGAGCACGGTGCGGCGTTGCTGGACCCGGCCAGCGGCAGGCTGCAACGTTTTCCGCACGACCCGGCCTCGCCGCAGGGCCTGAGCCACTACTGGGTCTATGGTTTCGCCGAAGTGGGCGAACGCGAGCTGTGGGTGGCGACCTTCGGCGGCGGCATCGACGTGATCGATACGCAGACGCTGCGGGTGATCGATCGACTGCATCACGATGCCGCGCTCGCCGGCAGCCTGGGCAGCGATCGCATCGGCTGCCTGCGCAGCGATCGTTCCGGCCTCGTCTGGGTCGGCACCTGGGGCGCGGGACTGATGCGCCACGACCCGAGCACGCGCGCCTTCATGCATTGGCGTTACAGCCCCGAGCGTCGCGACGGCCCCACGCATCCGTCGATCGTGCGCTCGCTGAGCCTGGCGAACGGACAGCTGTGGCTGGGCACGAACGGCAACGGCATCGACGTGATGGATCGCGAAGGCCGGTTGATCGGCGGATACCGTGCCGATCCGGCGCGCCCCGGCGCCTTGTCGGACGGTTCGATCACGGCCCTGGCGCAGGCTCCCGACCAGAGCTTGTGGGCGGCAACGCTCAACGGCAGCCTGCATCGTCTGGCGCCGGGCGCCCGTGATTTCCGCCGTTTCGATGCCGGCGACGGACTGCCGCGCGGTCCCATTCGCACGATGGCGTTCGCGCCGGATGGCGCGCTGTGGGTCGGTTCGTCGGAGGGCATGGCGCGTATCGGCCGCGACCTGACCGTGCGCGCGTTCGCGCACGATCCCGCCGATGCGAATTCGCTGTCGGGCCGTGCGGTGGAATCGCTGGCCTTCGCGCGCGACGGCACGCTCTGGGTCGGTACCGAAAACGGCTTGAACGCGTTCGACACCAATACCGGACGGGCGATCCGCATCCGCCGCGACCCGCAGCGCAGCGACAGCCTGCCGGACAACTGGGTTCCCGACTTGATGGTCGCGCGCGACGGGCGCCTGTGGGTCGGTACGCAGATGGGCGCGGCGATCCTGACGCATTGGGACGGGCATCGCGCGAAGTTCGACGTATTGGCGCCACGCCTGGGACTACCGCCGCGACCGGTCGAGTCGATGATCCAGGACGACGACGGTCAAGTCTGGTTCGGTGCGCGCCTGCGCATCGATCCGAAGAACTGGAGCGTGCGCAGCTTCGGTCCTTCCGACGGCAACGACGTGCCGACGCTGTTCATCGCCAGCCGCGAAAAAACGCCGGACGGCCGCCTGCTGTTCGGCAGCGCCGATGGCCTGCTGCTGGTGGATCCGGCGCAACTGCGACGCTGGACGTTCGCGCCGCAGGTCGTGGCGACCGCGATCCGCGTGGAAGGCGCGGCCTTGCCGGGCGCGCCGTGGCGACAGTCCGTTCGCCTGCAGGCCGATCAGCGCGACCTGCGCGTGGATTTCGCCGCGCTCGACCTCAGCGCTCCGCAGAAGCTGCGTTATCGCTATCGCCTGGATCCCTACGACGCCCGCTGGAACGAGGCGGGTTCCGATCAGCGCAGCGCCGCTTATCCGAGACTGCCGCCCGGCGACTACGTATTGCGCGTGCAGGGAAGCAATCGCGACGGCGCCTGGAGCGGACGCGAACTGGCCCTGCAGGTGCAGGTGACGCCGGCCCTGTACCAGACCACGGGATTCCGCCTGGCGATGCTGTTGGCGGTCGCGGGGTTGCTGTACCTCATCTATCGCCTGCGGGTTCGGCAGCTGCGTGCGCGCAGCGTCGAGCTCGCCGGTCTCGTGCGCGCGCGCACTTCCGAACTGGAAGCGGCCTACAAGCGCATCGAACTGGCCAGCGTCACCGACCCGATGACCGGCATCGGCAACCGCAGGCGTTTCGAACAATCGATCGGTGCCGACCTCAAGGAATCCCTGCGGCGGCATGCCGCGAGCGATCGTTCCGGCGAAGACGACCTGGTGTTCTTCCTGCTCGACCTCGACCACCTCAAGAAGGTCAACGACGGTTACGGCCATGCCGCCGGCGACGCCGTGCTCGCCCAGACGGCCTCGGTGATCGAATCCTGCCTGCGCGAGACGGATCAGGCGATCCGCTGGGGCGACGAAGAATTCCTGGTGACCGCCCGTTTCATCGATCGGGCGCAGGCCGCGGCCCTGGCGGAAAAATTGCGCGCCGCGATTGCCGCGCACGAATTCCGCATTCCCGGCGGCAATGTGTTGCGCCGGACCTGTTCGATCGGCTTCGCCAGTTTCCCCTTGCTGCTGTCGGCGCCCGCGGCGGTCGATGTCGAACCGGTGCTGCAACTGGCCGATGCCGCCCTGCATCGCGCCAAGCGCGCCGGACGCAATCGCTGGGCCGGTGTCGAAGCGACCGAACGCGCCGATACCGGCGATGGCCGCGGTCTCGGCGTGGCCGTGCGCGCCTTCCTCGGCGATGCCGAGGCGGCGGTCGCCGCCGGACTGTTCCGTCTGATCCTTGCCGAAGGAGATTCCGCATGAGCGCCGATGCCGGTCGCCGCGCGCTGCTGCTGACCGCGCTGTCGCTGCCCGCGCTCGCCTTCGCCAGCGGTAAAACCCGATCGAAGCCCGAACCCGACCTGGCCGACGGACTGGCCCAGCTCGAACAGGAACACGAGGTGCGCATCGGCGTCGCCGCCCTGGACCTTCGCGACGGGCGTCGGCTCGGCCATCGCGAGGGCGAACGCTTCCCGATGTGCAGCACTTTCAAGCTGCTGCTGGCGGCAGCGGTGCTGGCGCGCAGCGTCGACGACCCGGCGTTGTTGCCGCGACGCATCGCCATCGCGAAATCGGACCTCGTCGCGCATTCGCCGGTGACCGAAACCCGACTCGCCGAAGGCATGACGGTGGCCGAACTGTGCGAAGCCACGTTGCAACTCAGCGACAACGCCGCCGCCAACTTGTTGATGAAACAGATCGGCGGGCCGGAGGCGGTGACGGCTTACGCGCGCCGCTTGGGCGATGCCGTCACGCGACTGGACCGCTGGGAAACCGAACTCAATTCCGCCATTCCCGGCGACGAGCGCGACACCACCACGCCGCAGGCGATGCTCGGCAACCTGCGCGCGCTGTTTTTCGGCGATGCGCTGCCGGTGGCGCAGCGGCGACGACTTGAAGCCTGGATCCGCGGCAACCAGACCGGCGCCGAACGCATTCGCGCCGGCGTGCCGAAAACCTGGGTCGTGGGCGACAAGACCGGTTCCGGAGCCTATGGCGCCGTCAACGACATCGGCGTGCTGTGGCCGCCGGCGTCCGAACCGATCCTGCTGGCGATCTACAGCACGCACGATCGGGCCGACGCGAAAGGCCGCAACGACGTGGTCGCGCGCGTGGCGGAACTCGTGGCACAAACTTTGCGCCGACCGGCGGCGATCGAGCGGATGTAAGCCGCGCTCACGTCGCGGCGCGAGGCCGGCAGCATAGCTGTCGCGCATCGGACATGCATTGGCCGGAACGCCGGAACGCCTGCGTTGTTCTCGTCACGGCATCGAAGACGCGAGGCCGTCGGTGCCGACCAGGGGACGGATGCATGCCTACCAGCGATGCGATCGCGCAGCGCGAGCGCTATGTTTTCCTCGACAACCTGCAGCCGGCGACCTGCGATGCGGTCTGGTCGCTCGGCCTGCAGCGGGAAGGCTGGTTGCTGTCGGCGAACAACGCCACGCCGCAAATGCTGGCGCTCGCGGGCAACGTGCGCGACTGCGGCGCCATCCTGATGTCGGACAACGGCAACTGGTCGCTGGCCGGCGAAGCGGTCGCGCCCCTGGCGAGCGAGGTGGAAGCGTACGAAGCCGGCGCATCGACCACGATGGAGCAACGCGAAGCGCTGGCGTTGCGCATCCTCGCCGAGGCCGATCGCATCCAGGCGC
>CAZORV010000096.1:0-1866 GCA_964582215.1 uncultured Frigidibacter sp. | reverse complement strand
GTCGCTTCGCTGCAACGGCGCTTGCCGGAGAAATACCTGCGCGCCGTCGCCCTGGTGCACGGCGCGATGTCGGGCCTGCGCGAGCCCCCGCGCGTGCATCTGCTCGGCGCCGCGGCGCCGATCCTGATCGCGGTGCTCGGCCTGTTCGCGCCCTTCGCGCGCGCGATGAGCATCGACTCGGCCGCGCCCGTGCTCGATGCCCAGGACGGCTGGTTGTACGGCGAACGCGACGCCCTGCTCAAGATGAAACGGGAAGTGCTGGCCGCCCGCCTGCTGATGCAGGGCGAGTCCTACGCCAGCGACGATCCTTTCTTCCGCGAATTCGACCGGGCGTATCCGCAGGACTGGCCCGCGCTGCGGCGCGAGCTGGGCCTGACCGGCGGCGAGAGCGAGACCGAGGTGCGGGCGCGGGTACTGGCCGCGCCGGCGGCGCTGCGCGCCTACGCGCCTTATCTGGCGCCGGTGCTGTCGATCGCGGACCCCTTCTGTTTCGATTTGATGCGGGCCCGTTGCGGCGCCAATGCCTGGCACCTGCAACGCATTTGCCAGCGCGTGCGCGAACGCATCGCCCAACCTGCCGAGCTGCGCCGCTGGATCGAATCCGAAGTGGCGCGTTACGCCGCCGTCGCCGATCCCGCCTGGGCCGACGCGACGCGGCAATCGCTGGCGTATGCGCTGCAGGCACTGCCGCTGCGTCCCTATCTTCCTTCCCAACCGAGGAGAACGATCATGCCTGCTGCCCCACCGGAAGCCTTGAGCGCGCGACTGGCGCAGTTGTCGGGCGCGAGTTACGCAAGACAGGCGGCGTCGCCGCCCTTGGACGGCACGACGACGAGCGTGTCGAGCTGGTGGTTGCATCGCGAGCGCCTGGCCGGCGACGTGCTCGAATACGGCACGCTTTCCGGGCGAGCAGGTCCGGCCCCGGCGTTGGCCGAACTGCGCGGCACGCTGGCCGCGTATGGCGAACGCATGCCGACGGATATTCCGTTGTCGCTGGCCGGCGCTGGCGTGCTGTCGCGCGTATTGGCGCGCGCCACCTATTACGAATTGGCGGAGGCCTGGAACGAAGGTCGAAAGCTGCGCGGCCGCATGCCCTGGCAGAGCGGCGCCGAGCGCGATGTCGATGCGCTCGAAGGCGAATTCGTCGACGCATTGAAAGCCTGTCTGCGCGTCGCGATGGGCGGCCGAGTGCAGGACGTGCCCGGCTTAGCCGCGCGCGTATCTGCGTTCGCCGAGCGCCTGAAATCCGCCGCGCCGGTGATCGCCGCCGTCGCCGAGCCCGTGCAAGCGTCGGCGACGGTGCCTGGTGTGCGCCTGAGCCGGATGATCCGGCAGGTCAGTCTGCTGGCGGCGGCACTGCCCTTGCTGCAGGCGCGCCTGGGCGATGCGACCCTGGCGAGAACTACGCGCGAATCGCTGCAGCGGCGCGAGCGGCTGCGGCGCCTGGATGGTCCGCCCTTGATCGGCGCGCTGCGACTGACGCGCCCGGCGGAAGGTGCGCACGTGCAGATTCGCGGCCGGCTCGCGGAGACCGGTTGGGTCGAGTTGCCCGAAAAACCCTACGGTTGGGCGACGACGACGGAGGGCGTGACCCTGGTGCTGCCGCGCAAGCGTTTCGAGAATCGCGGCGCCTTGCCGGGCGCCGTCGTCTGGGCCGCCGGCACCGTGGAAAACGATTTCCACGAACGCGGCACGGTGGTGAAGGTGGAAGCCGAAGGACCGAGCCAGCACGCGGGGTCGGTGTTCTTCGACTGGCTCGCCGATGAACTGCGCCCGCACATGGACCTGTATCCGGGCAGCCTGCGGCTGTGGTGGGAACTGCCCGATCCGCGCGACCCGCGCCACTTCCGCGACACGCTGGCGCAT
>CAZORV010000095.1:0-11779 GCA_964582215.1 uncultured Frigidibacter sp. | reverse complement strand
TTTCGATGTGCCCAAGGGCGTGACCGTCACGACCCCGAAGCAGACCGAAATCGTGGTCGAGGGCATCGATGCGCAGCTTGTCGGCCAGGTCGCGGCGAATATCCGCGAATGGCGTGGCCCCGAGCCCTACAAGGGCAAGGGGATCAAGTACAAGGGCGAGTTCATCTTCCGTAAGGAAGGCAAGAAGAAGTAAGGACGCGGAAAAATGGCAAACAGCAAACGGGAACTGTTCCTCAAGCGCCGCCTGCGCGTCCGGAACAAACTTCGCAAGATGGCTGACGGGCGCGCGCGCCTCTCGGTTCATCGTTCGTCGAAGAACATCAGCGTTCAGCTGATCGACGACGTCAAAGGCGTGACGCTTGCGTCGGCATCGAGCCTTGAAAAGGATCTCGGTGTCGTCGGCAAGAACAACGTCGAAGCGGCGACGAAGATCGGCGCGGCAATTGCCGAGCGCGCGAAAAAGGCCGGTGTCGAAGTGTGCTACTTCGATCGCGGTGGTTTCCTCTTTCACGGTAAGATCAAGGCCCTGGCCGACGCTGCCCGTGAAGGCGGCCTGAAGTTCTGAGGAGAGACGATATGGCAGAACGTGAAAATCGCCGGGAAGGTCGTCGCGAAGATCGTCGCGAACGCGAAGAAACCCCGGAATTCGCCGATCGTCTCGTGGCGATCAACCGCGTGTCGAAAACGGTGAAGGGCGGCAAGCGCTTTGGTTTCGCGGCCCTTGTGGTCGTGGGCGATCAGCGCGGCCGCGTCGGTTTCGGCAAGGGCAAGGCGAAAGAAGTGCCCGAGGCGATCCGCAAGGCGACCGAACAGGCGAAACGCTCGCTGGTTCG
Source organism: uncultured Frigidibacter sp. (assembly GCA_964582215.1). Lineage (GTDB taxonomy): Bacteria > Pseudomonadota > Alphaproteobacteria > Rhodobacterales > Rhodobacteraceae > TMP-24. The sequence continues at coordinate 10,946 of CAZORV010000095.1, read as the reverse complement.
GGTGCCGCTGCGCGATGGCCGCACCGTTCACCACGACATCGAGGGCCGTCATGGCGCCGGTAAGGTCGTGATCCGCACGGCGGTTCCGGGGACCGGGATCATCGCCGGCGGTCCGATGCGCGCCGTGTTCGAGATGCTGGGTATCCAGGATGTCGTCGCGAAATCGCTCGGTTCGCAGAACCCCTATAACATGATCCGCGCCACGATGGACGGTCTGAAAAAGGAAGCCAGCCCCCGGCAGGTCGCGCAGCGTCGCGGCAAGAAGGTGGCGGACATCCTGAAAAAGGCCGACGTCGCTGAAGCGGTCGAAGCGTAAGGATCGACAGACATGGCCAAGAAAACCATCGTCGTAAAGCAGGTCGCCTCGGCCGCCCGCCGCCCCGCGATCCAGACCGCGACCCTGAAAGGTCTCGGGCTGAACAAGATGAACCGCACCCGCGAGCTTGAGGATACGCCCTCGGTCCGCGGCATGGTCAACAAGATCAGCCATCTGGTCCAGATCATCGAAGAGCGCGGCTGAGCCCGTCGCCCTTTTTGCGATGCCATCGAGACGCCCCGGTCAATCCGGGGCGTTTTTTTCTTGCGCCGGGCCGGATTGTGCTAGGCTGGTTCCGTGGCGTCACGGCCTGCGTCCGCCGGGGAGGGCGGGTGGCACCGGCGGGGGGCGCCGCGAAACAGCTGACGGGAGGATTTCATGGCTGACTACAAGGGCGGCTGCGCCCATGTCCACGTTTCCAGCACGGCCGAGCCGATCGACAATCACGAATGCCACTGCAATGTCTGCAAGGCGGTGACCAAGCAGCAGCATACCCATGTCGCGTTCTTCAACTACGGCGACCTGAAGGTCGACCACCCCGAAAAGATGACGCGCGTGCCCTTCAACGCCAACAACCCCGACGGGCCGCTGGAAATCTGCCTCTGCGGCGACTGCGGGGCGGCGCTGATGCTGGACGACAAGCAAAAGCGCATCCGTGTCGCCGTGCCGAACGTCATGGGCTATGACGACGCGGCCTTCCCCAAGGCGACCTACCACGCCTTCTGGGACGAGACCAAAGGCTATGCCAAACCCGACGACGGCCGCCCGGTCTATGAGGGCCTGCGCCCCGAGTTCCATTGGCCGAAGGGCGCCTGAGGGCTTGGCCGGCCCTTGCTGGTTGACAGGTTCGGGCGAGCCCCATCGCGAGGTGGGGCTTTCCCGTCAGACCGCAGCGGCGGCGGGCAGGGCGGTCGGTCGGCGCAGGGCGGCGGGGCGCGGGTCAGGCCCTCTCTGCCAGATGGGCGAAAAGCCGCGCCACCGCCTCGGCGCCGGGATCGACATGGCCGGTAAGCTGTTCGGCGTTGATATAGGCCGATCGCCCGGCTTTGGCCCGCGTCATACCGGCGGTGCGGTCGGCGCCTGTTCGTGCGGCGCTGGCGGCAGCGGCAAGGCCGTGCGGCAGCGCCTCGAGCGCGGGGAGAAGCGCGTCGACCATCGTCCGGTCACCCGGTGCCGCGCCGCCGATTTCCTGCATGCGCGCCAGGCCCGCACGCAGCGCGTCCGTCATCGATATGCCTGACGAAGCTGCATCCCCTGCCGCTGTGAAGAAGATCGCCAGAAGCACGCCGGACGAACCCCCCATCGTTTGTGACAGTTCCAGACCGATGGCGCGGAAAAGCTGGGTGTGGTCTGCCAGCGGCAAATCGTCCAGGGCCGCAAGCAAGGCCCGCGCCGCCCCGGCCAAAGTTGAGCCGGTGTCGCCGTCGCCGGCCTTGGCATCCAGCGCGTTCAGGTCGGCCTCGGCGGCGCCGAGAATCTCGCAGCAGCGCGTCAGGAAGGCGCGCGTGGCAGGGTGCGGCGAGGGCAGCGGTCTGATCGGTTTCAGCCCGTCGGGCAATGCCAGGATTTCGACCGGACGCAGCTGATGGAGTCCGGGCCAGGCTGCCGGTGCGACCGGCCTGGCAAGCGCTTGCCGGTGCGCCTCGTCGGCCGCGTATACCGAGACCGAAAATCCCCGCATGTCGAGCGATGTCATCATCGCCGCTGGTCCGACAACCATGCCGATCCGGTCAGCGATGGCGCTTTGCGCAAGTTCGTGCAGCAGTACCGACATTTCCAGAACCGACGCCCCGCCGAGGTTGTTCAGCAAAACGACATGCCTGACCCCGGGCCCCATATGCGGTGACAGCTTTTCGGCGACCATGGCGATGGCGCCGCGGGCGTCGCGGTAGTCGACCTGTTCCACACCCGCCTCTCCGTGAATGCCGAGGCCGAGTTCGGCCTTGCCGCGCGGAATGCGGTCGTCTTTGGGCGCGCCGGGTACGGTGCAGGTGTCCAGTGACATGCCGATCGAGTGGGTGCCCGCGATCACGGCTTCGGCCGCGGCGGCGACGGTGGCCAGGTCAGCCCCGGCCTCGGCGAGAGCGCCTGCGATCTTGTGGACGAAAAGGGTGCCTGCAACCCCGCGCGCCTGCGGCAGGTCGGGAAGGGCCACGTCATCGTCAACGATCACCACCCGGACATTCAGGCCAAAGGCGCGGGCGCGTTCGGCGGCAAGGCCGAAGTTCAGCCGGTCACCGGTATAGTTCTTGACGATCAGCAGGCATCCGGCGGGCCCCGTGACCGCGAGAATCCCCGCCAGAACCGCATCGACCGAAGGGCTGGCAAAGACATCACCGCAGACCGCCGCCGTCAGCATGCCCTGCCCGACAAAGCCCGCGTGCGCCGGTTCGTGCCCGGCGCCGCCGCCGGACACCAGGGCAACCCTGTCCCGGTGCCAGTCGGTACGCAGCACCACGCGGATATGGGGATAGCCGTCCAGCCGCGCCAGCCTGCCGCCGGACGCGGCCACCAGCCCGTCGATCGCCTCGGCCACGATGTCTTCGCGTTTGTTGATGAACTGGGTCATTGGTTCCTCTCAGTGCAGCCGGGCGCCGGCGGCGTCGAAGTAGAAGGGTTTGTGCGGGCGGATGCGCAGCACGTCGCCGGGACGCAGGCCGGTATGCGCCCCGGTCACGGTGACAAGGTCGTGGTTGCGGAAGCTCAGGTGTAGCCGGGTCTGGTCGCCCAGATGTTCGATCCGCCGCACCAGACTTTCCTGGCCCGCCCCCTGTTCGATCTGTTCGGGGCGCAGACCGATGGTTGCTGCCCCCTGCGGTGCGCCGTCGAAAAGGCCCGCGGGCAGCAGGTTGATGCGCGGCTGGCCAAGGCGGCTGGCGGCATAGGCCGAGACGGGATCTTCGTAAACCTCGCGCGGGGTGCCGAACTGGACCAGCCGTCCATGGTCGAGGACCCCGATATGGGTGGCCATGGTCATCGCCTCGATCTGGTCATGGGTGACATACAGGAAGGTCGCACCGAGATCGGCCTGGATGCGCTTCAGTTCCACGCGCAGTTCGGCGCGGAGTTTCGCGTCCAGCGACGACAGCGGTTCGTCCATCAGATAGACCGTCGGCTGACGGACCAGCGCCCGGCCGATCGAGACGCGCTGCATCTCGCCCCCTGACAGGGCGGTGGCCTTGTTGTCAAGCTTGTGGGCGATCTGCAGGGTTTCGGCGACGGCCTGCACCTTGGCAGCGATCCGGTCGGCGGGCCAGTTCAGCAGGGGCGATTTCAGCGGAAAGGCGAGGTTTTCGCGCACGGTCATGTGGGGATAAAGCGAGTATTGCTGAAAGACCATCGCCACGTTGCGTTCGGCCGGGGTCAGGGTGGTGACATCGCGACCGCCGATCCGGACCTGCCCCCGATCAGGGCGGTCAAGGCCGGAGACCATCCGCAACAGCGTGGTTTTCCCGGCGCCGGTCGGGCCGAGGAGGACGACAAAGCTGCCGTCAGGGATGACCATCGACACATCGTCAAGTGCAGTGGTGTCGCCGAAGCGTCGGGTGACTTTGCCCAGTTCAATCTCGGCCATGGCTCAGCACCCTTTCATTGCCGGCAGAACGCAGGGCGCGGCCGGTTGCTGCGTCAAAGATCGTGATGTGACGTTGGTCAAGGCGCAGCCCGACCTGGGCGCCGGGGGTGACGGGGCGATCCGCGCCCATGCGCAACTTGATCGGGCCGAAGGCGCTGGCCAGCGTCACGATCTGGGTGGTGCCGAGATATTCGGTCGCCAGAACCGCCGCCCGGATCGGCGATGCGTCATCAAGCGCGATATGTTCGGGCCGTATGCCCAGCACCAGCGCCCCCGCCGCGCCTTCGCGCAGTTCGGGGATCGTGACCGGCAGGGTGCCAAGCGTGACCGCGGTGGCGCCGATGCCGGCCATGCCGTCGAATGGCAGGACATTCATGGCGGGCGAGCCGATGAAGCTGGCCACGAACAGGGTCGCCGGCCAGTCGTAGATGTCCTGAGGGCGGCCGAACTGTTCGACAACGCCGTGGTTCATCACCACGATCTTGTCGCCCATCTGCATCGCCTCCAGCTGGTCATGCGTCACATAGACGGTCGTCGCCCCCATCCGGTCGTGCAGGGCGCGGAGTTCCTCGGACATATGTTCGCGGAATTCAGCGTCGAGCGCGCCCAGGGGTTCGTCCATGAAAAACGCCTTGGGCTGGCGGACGATGGCGCGGCCAAGCGCCACCCTTTGCCGGTCACCGCCCGAAAGGCCACCGACCGGCCGATCCAGCATGTTTTCAATCCCGAGGATCCTTGCGGTCTCGGCCACCCGGCGGCGGGTTTCGGCCCGGCCCATGCCCTGACTGCGCAAAGGATAGCCGATATTGCCGCCGACGGTCATGTGCGGGTAAAGCGCGAACATCTGGAACACAAAGGCGATGTCGCGCTGGCTGGCCCGTTTCTGCGCGACCTCTTCGCCGTCGATGAAAATCTCGCCCGACGTCGGCAGTTCCAGCCCTGCCATCATCCGCAGCGTCGTCGTCTTGCCGCAGCCCGAGGGGCCGAGCAGCATGAAGAACTCACCATCCTCGATGGTGAAGCTGGAACTTTTGACGGCGGTAAAGGCGCCAAAATCCTTGCGTAGGTTGTGGATGCGTATCTGCGCCATGTCAGTAGGGGAACTTTCCGACCACCATGAACATCACGGTGCCAATAAGGGTGACAAGGAAGGACCAGGTGTAAAGCGCCAGGACCCAGGGTTGCATCATCATGACGACGCCAAGTGCGATCAGGACCGAGGCAAGCATTTCCCAGGGTCCGCGGCGAAAGGCGATCAGGCCGGAAATAAAAGTCATTTGCGTACCGCCCCGAAGGTGATCCCGCGCAGAAGGTGCTTGCGCAGAAGGATGGTGAAGATCATGACCGGCAACAGGAACAGCGTCGCCCCGGCGGCAACGGCGGGCCAGTCCTGACCGCCGACGCCGATGATGGTGGGGATGAAGGGCGGGGCGGTCTGCGCCTCGCCGCTGGTCAGCAGCACGGCAAAGGCATATTCGTTCCATGCGAAGATCAGGCAAAAGATCGCGGTCGAGGCGATGCCGGTGGCGGCCTGCGGCAGCACGACCTTGCGGAAGGCCTGAAACCGCGTGTAGCCGTCGATGAGCGCCGCCTCTTCATATTCGACCGGGATCTCGTCGATGAAGCCCTTCAGCAGCCAGACCGACAAGGACAGGTTGACGGCGGTGTAAAGCAGGATCATCCCCAGATGGGTGTCCGACAGGCCAAGGGTCCGGTACATCAGGAAAATCGGGATGGCGACGGCGATGGGCGGCATCATCCGGGTCGAGAGGATGAAGAACATCAGGTCGTCTTTAAGCGGCACCTTGAACCGGCTGAAGGCATAGGCGGCCAGTGTGCCCAGAAAGACCGACAGAAAGGTCGAGCCAAAGCCGATGATGACTGAATTCAGGAACCGCTCGCCAAAGCGGCTCGCCCCCACGATCGTCATGTCATATTGCGCGACGATCCGTTCGGCCCATGTCTGCGGCGGATGTTCGGCCATAAACTCGGGGGTCTGGCGTGTGCGGGTGGTGAAAAGGTTCACATAGCCTTCAAGCGTCGGTTGAAACACCAGCTTTGGTGGATAGGCGATGCTGTCGGCCGGGGTCTTGAACCCGGTGGCGATGATCCAGATCAGCGGCAGGATGGTGACGATGGCATAGACGGCGACCAGCGTGCCCGCGATCCATTTCTGCGGCGCTGACGGTTCGGTGACGGAATAGAGGCTCATCTTTGTTTCACCCGGTTCAGCGCCTTTACATAGATCGAGGCCAGGCCATAGATCGTGACGAACAGGATCACCGCATAGGCCGAGGCATAGCCGGTGCGCCACTTCTCGAACGCTTCACGCTTGAGGTTGATCGAGGTCAGAAGCGTCGTGTCGCCCGGGCCGCCGCCGGTCAGCTGCACGACAAGATCGAACATCTTGAAATTTTCGATCCCGCGGAACAGGACGGCCAGCATGAGGAACGGCAGGACCATCGGCAGGGTGATCGTCCAGAACTGCCGCCATGGGCTGGCGCGGTCGCATTCGGCGGCCTCGTAAATGCTGTCCGGGATGGATCGCAGCCCCGCAAGGCAGATCAGCATCACGAACGGCGTCCACATCCAGGTGTCGACGATGACCAGCGCCCAGGGTGCCAGATTCACATCGGCGATCATCGAAAAGCTGCCTGCGTCGGCGCCGGTAAAGAAGGTGACGGCATAGTTGAAGAGGCCGATTTGCGGCTGGTAGAGAAAGGTCCAGAAATTGCCGACGACCGCAGGCGACAGCATCATCGGCAACACGATGATCGTGGTCCAGAGGTCATTGCCCTTGAACTTGCGGTTGATCAGCCAGGCCAGCGCAAAGCCGATCAGGATCTGAAAGAACAGCGTCCAGAACAGGAAATGCGCGGTGTTCTGCATCGTCGACCAGATGTCGGCGTCGTTCAGGATGCGGCTGTAATTTTGCAGGCCGACCCATTTCACCGGCTCGTTCGGGCGGTTCACGCGGAAATTGGTGAAGGAGAGGCGGATGGTCCAGATCAGCGGGAAGATGTTGATGGCCAGAAGCAGAAAAATCGTTGGGGCCACGAATATCCAGGCGATGGTCCGGTCCGACAGTCCGCGCAAGTGGCGCGCAATGCCGGGGGGCGTGGCATCCGCCAGCCGCCCTATGGCAGGTTTCGACATGATTGCATTCCTGTTTCAGAAGGCGCACGGGGGCCGGGCCAACCGACCCCCGCACGCTTTGGCATGGTCCTTGCGGGCGCGGCCCGGTCAGAGCTTGCCTTCGTCCTGGAACACCTCGGTCCAGTCGTTGACCAGACCATCCAGAGCCTCTTGTGCGGTGCCGTTGCCAGCCACCACATAATCATGCACGCGCTTCTGCATCGCTTGCAACAGTGAGGCGTAGGACGGTTCGGCCCAGAAGTCCTTCACGATCGCCATACTGTCGAGAAAGGTCTGCGCATACGGCTGGCTGGTGGCAAAGCCCGGATCTTCCACGACCGACCTCAGTGCCGAATAGCCCCCGACCGACCACCACTTCTTCTGCACATCGGCCTGCGCGAACCACTTGATATAGGCGAGCGCCGCATCCTTGTGGTCCGAGTTGGCCACGACTGAGATGCCCTGACCGCCAAGCTGCGCGAAGTGGCCGTTCGGCCCCGGCGGGTTGGCGAAATAGCCGGACTTGTCACCGCCGACGTTGGGGTCGGAATTCACGCCCGGCCAGATGAAGGCAAAGTTCATCTGAAGCGCCACCTGCCCGGACTTATAGGCGTCGATGTCCTGGCTCATGTACCAGTCCGAGGCGCCGGGCGGCGTGGCACTGTCGTAAAGCGCCTTGTAGGCCTCAAGCCCCTTGGCGGCGTCGGCGGAATTGACGAAGCCTTGCAGGTCATAGGGCTTGTCGGGGTTCTGATACTCAAACCCATAGTTGTAAAGCCAGTTGGTCACGCCCATGGTGATGCCTTCGGACCCGCGTTCGGTATAGATGGCGGCGCCGTAGACCTTTTTGCCGTCAATATCGCGGCCCTGAAAGAATTTCGCGATGTCGGTCAGCTCGTCCAGCGACTTCGGCACGTCCAGCGCGCGGCCGTAGGTTTTCTGGAACTCTTCCTGCAACTCGGGCCGCGCGAACCAGTCCTTGCGATAGGTCCAGCCGACGACGTCGCCAAAGGCGGGCAGTGCCCAGTAGTTCGGCGTGTTCTTTGGCCATTCGGCATAGCCGGTCACGGTGGCGGGAATGAAATCCTCCATCTTGATGCCGTTGGCGTCGAATAAGTCGTTCAGCTTCAGATACTGACCGTTTTCGGCGGCGCCGCCGATCCACTGGCTGTCACCGATCATCAGATCGCAGAGTTTGCCGCCCGAGTTCAGCTCGTTCAGCATGCGGTCGGCGAAGTTCGGCCACGGCACGAATTCGAAGTTCATCTTGTTGCCGGACTGCGCCTCGAAGTCCTTGCTGAGTTCAACCAGCGCATTGGCCGGATCCCAGGCCGCCCAGCACAGGGTCAGGTCTTCGGCCTGAGCCGCGCCTGCGACCAACAGCGCGCCGACAGCGGCTGTCATGGCGAGTTTCGTCCTCATCCCACTTCCTCCCTTTGAAATGCCGCAGCCTCCCGGCGGCGACTCGTTTCTGTAATATCCTTATTTGAGGTGCGTACCTCATGGCAACAAAAATCTGATGTGCGTACCTCATTCCGATTGCCTTCCTGCCGGAAATCCGGGAAAAGCGGGGTAGGGGAGGGTCAGATGCGACCGACGACCAAAGATCTCGCGAGGGCGGCCGGGGTCAGTCTGGCCACGGTGGACCGGGTGCTGAACGGACGCCCGGGCGTGCGGCGTGCGACCGTCGATGCGGTGAACGATGCGATCGACCAGCTTGGTTTCGTGCGCAACCTGTCGGCGGCAAATCTCGCGCGGCGGCGGACCTACCGGCTGCGGTTTCTTTTGCCGGTTGCGGGCGACGAGTTTCTGGAGACCCTGATCGCCCATGTCGAAGAGGCCCGCGAGGCCTTTGCCGCCGAGTTTGTCGACATAAGCTGGGCCCGGGTCATCGGCGGCGACCCGCACCAGACCGCGCGACTCTTGTCGGCCATCTCGCTTGACGAGCTCGACGGTGTGGCGATCATGGCGCCGGAAAGCCCGCAGGTGCGCGATGCAACGGCCCACCTGCCCGAGCGGGGCGTGCAGGTGGTACAGTTCCTGTCGGGTCAGCCCGGGCGCACCGACTTCGACTTCGTCGGTGTGGACAACCGCGCGGCCGGTGCGACGGCCGGGCGGCTGATGGGGCGGTTCTGCGGGCGGGGGCCTGGCGAGATTCTGGTGGTGGCGGAAACCATGAATGCCCGCGACAGTCTTGAACGCCGGCTTGGCTTTGACGGTGTGCTGCAGCGCGACTATCCGAACCTGAGCGCCCTGCCGTCGCTGGAAACCCGGGGCGATGGCGCGCGCGCGCGGCAGATCATCGCCAACGCGGTGGCCAGCCACCCTGGCATCGCGGGCGCCTATCTTCTGGCCTCGGAATCCCGCAGCGCCTTGCAGGCGATCATCGAGGCCGGCGGGGCGGGCGCGCTGACCGGCAGGCCGGTGGTGATCGCCCACGAGCGCACCCGTTTTTCCGAGGAGCTTCTCCGCTCGGGTCAGCTTGACGCGGTGATCGCCCAGAACCCCGGCCATCTTGTGCGCAGCGCGCTTCGCGTCCTGCGTGCCCGGTGTGACAACCGCGAGCTTTTGGCCAGCCAGGAAGAAATCCGTATCGAGATCCTGCTGAAGGAAAATCTAGGCGCCTCGTCGTCCAGTCTTCTGAATGGCGGACGCTGAGGCGACCGGCCGCCGCCGGCGCAGCTGTCTCTTGCTTTGGTGGGGCCGCACCTCTATACGCCCCCGGTGGCCCATTGCGGCCACGGAATCAACAAGAAACGCCGTGTTTGCCCCATCCGTCGCTGGCGGGGCAGTTCCGGCCAAGGAGTAGCGACATGAAACTGAATGAACTTCGCGACAATCCCGGCGCCGCCAAGAAATCCAAGCGCGTGGCGCGCGGTCCGGGTTCGGGCAAGGGCAAGACCGCCGGCCGTGGTATCAAGGGCCAGACCTCGCGTTCGGGCGTGGCACTTGGCGGCTACGAAGGCGGCCAGATGCCGCTGTACCGGCGCCTGCCGAAACGTGGCTTCAACAAGCCGAACCAGAAACATTATGCCGTCGTCAACCTGGGCCTGATCCAGAAGTTCGTGGACGCGGGCAAGCTGGACATCAAGTCCGAAATCACCGAGGACGCGCTGGTCGCGGCCGGTCTCACCTCGCGCAAGCTCGACGGTATCCGCGTGCTGGCCAAGGGCGAGATCACGTCGAAGCTGAACCTCTCGGTCACCGGCGCCTCGGCCTCGGCGATTGCGGCGGTGGAGAAAGCAGGCGGCTCGCTGAAAGTTGCGTCGGCGGCGGTTGCTGCGGCGGAATAAGCCGTTGCGGGCGGTGCAAACCGCCCTTACATAGGCTTGAGGTTTTCCAAGCGCCGCCGACCGGAAGCCGGTCCGGCGGCGCTGACATGAAAGAGACTTAAATGGCATCTGCTGCAGAGCAAATGGCGGCGAACCTGAGCTGGTCTGCCTTTGGCAAGGCCACCGATCTTCGCCAGCGCATCATGTTCACCCTTGGCCTGCTGATTGTCTACCGTCTGGGCACCTATATCCCGGTGCCGGGCATCGACGCTGCGGCGCTGGCCAAGTTCATGGACAAGGCCAACCAGGGCATCGGCGGCATGCTGCAGATGTTCACCGGCGGCGCGCTGGGCCGGATGGGGATCTTCGCCCTTGGCATCATGCCCTATATCTCGGCCTCGATCATCCTGCAGCTTCTGACGGCGATGGTTCCCGCCCTTGACCAGCTGAAGAAAGAGGGCGAGCAGGGCCGCAAGAAGATCAACCAGTATACCCGCTATGCGACCGTGGGTCTGGCGACCTTTCAGGCGCTTGCACTGGCCAAAAGCATCGAGGCGGGCGGTTTTGCCCATGATCCGGGCCTGTTCTTCAAGGTCGCCTGCGTGGTCACGCTGGTCGGCGGCACCATGTTCCTGATGTGGATCGGCGA
>CAZORV010000094.1:0-11923 GCA_964582215.1 uncultured Frigidibacter sp. | reverse complement strand
CAATAGGGGTCCTGCACGCGGGTGTCGCCTTCGCGGTGGCTTTCGCGGATGACCGATCCGTCAAGAAGGGCGCGCAGGAAGGCCGCCGCCTCGATCTGGCCGGCATGGCCGCGCAAGGCATGGATTTCCGGTTGCAAGGGCGCGGTCGAGCCCATGATCGCGTCGGTCGAGAGGGCCGAGGTGACCAGCGCACCTTGCGCCGCGCGCCAGCCGTCGAAGAGGCCCGCAAGGGCCAAGGCGGTGGAAAACTGCGTGCCGTTGATGAAGGCGAGGCCCTCTTTGGCGGTCAGCGGGATCGGCGTCAGGCCTGCGCGCGCCAGCGCCTCGGCGCCGGGCAGGGTGGTGCCCTGATGGTCGGCAAAGCCTTCGCCAAGGATCACGGCGGTCATATGGGCAAGGGGGGCAAGGTCGCCCGAGGCGCCGACCGAGCCTTGCGCCGGAATCACCGGGGTGACGCCGCGTTCCAGCATCTGTTCCAGCATCTCGATCAGCGACCAGCGCACGCCGGACGCGCCGCGCCCCAGTGACAGAAGTTTCAGCGCCATCATCAGGCGGGCATGGGCGCGGGGGACGGGGTCGCCGACGCCGCAGCAATGCGACAGGATCAGGTTGCGCTGCAGCGTGGCCGTGTCGCCGGGCGCGATGCGGAGCGAGGCGAGTTTGCCGAAGCCGGTGTTGACGCCGTAGACCGGCGCGTCGCCTTCGGCGGCGGCGCGGATGGCGGCGGCGGCGCGTTCGACCGCCGGTCTGGCGGCAGGGTCCAGCCGCACCGGCGCCTGATCGAAATAGATCCGTGCAAGGTCGGCCAGCGTCACCGCGCCGGGGGTAAGGGTAAGGACGGTCACGCGATGCCTCCGATGATGGACTGGTGCAGGGGGTTGAAGCCGATGCGGTAGGACAATTCGGCCGGGTGGCGGACGTCCCAGACCGCAAAGTCGGCGCGCAGTCCGGCAGCGATCCGGCCCCGGTCGCTCTGGCCGAGCGCGCGGGCGGCGTGGGTGGTCGCGCCGGCCAGCGTCTCTTCCGGGGTCATGCGGAACAGGGTGCAGGCCATGTTCATCGCCAGCAAAACCGAGGTCAGGGGCGAGGTGCCGGGGTTCATGTCTGTGGCCACCGCCATCGGCACGCCATGCTGGCGCAGAAGGTCGATGGGCGGCAGTTTCGTTTCGCGCCAGGTGTAGAAGGCGCCGGGCAGGATCACCGCGACCGTCCCGGCCGCCGCCATCGCCGCCGCCCCTGCCGCGTCCAGATGTTCCAGATGGTCCGCCGACAGGGCGCCGTAGCGGGCCGCCAGCGCCGCGCCGCCAAGGTTCGACAGTTGCTCGGCGTGCAGCTTGACCGGCAGGCCGAGGGCCCTGGCGGCGTCGAACAGCCGGGCGATCTGGGCGGGGGAAAAGGCGATCCCCTCGCAGAACCCGTCAACCGCGTCGACCAGACCCAGCGCATGGCCCTCGCGCAGGGTGGGGATCGCGATCTCGTCGATATAGGCGTCGGCGCGGCCGCTGTAGTCGGGCGGCACGGCATGGGCGGCAAGGTAGCTGGTGCGGACGGTCAGGCGGGGCCGCAGGACCGCAATGGCGCGGGCGGCGCGCAGCATCCTGAGTTCGCTCTCTGCCTCCAGCCCGTAGCCCGACTTGATCTCGATCGTCGCCACGCCCTCGGCCATCAGCGCGTCGATGCGTGGCAGGGCATCGGCGACCAGATCCTCGACCGTCGCGGCGCGGGTGGCGGTGACGGTTGACAGGATGCCGCCCCCGGCGCGGGCGATCTCTTCGTAACCGGCGCCCTTCAGCCGCATCTCGAACTCGGCCGCGCGGTTGCCGCCGTGGACGATATGGGTGTGGCAGTCGATCAGCGAGGGTGTCACCAGGCGCCCGCCAAGGTCATGCGCCGCCGCAGCCGCCGCCGGCGCGTCGGCACGCGGCCCGACCCAGCGGATCAGCCCGCCCTCGGCCAGAATCGCCGCATCGCCGATCAGCCCATAGCCGCGCCCGTCGGCCATGGTCGCGACGCTGCAATTGACGAAAAGCCGTTGGGTCTGGGTCATCTGCGCGAAATCCGGTTGCCTGACCGGCTTTTAGACCTGTATAGGTATTATGTCTAGACATAATGGAGCCCCCTCATGATTCACGCAAGCCGCGCGCTGTTGCCGGATGGCTGGGCGACCGGGGTCCGGATCACCCTGGCCGGGGGGCGCATCACCGGGGTGGTGCCGGACGTCGCGCCAGAGGCCGGCGACCAGCGTGTCAGCGTGCTGTTGCCCGCGCTGGCCAATCTGCATTCCCACAGCTTTCAGCGCGCCATGGCCGGGCTGACCGAACAGCGGGCGCGGGGGCGCGAGAGCTTCTGGACCTGGCGCGAGATCATGTACCGGTTCCTTGACCGGCTGACCCCGGACCAGATCGAGGCCATTGCAGCGCTGGTGTTCATGGAGATGCAGGAGGCGGGCTTTGCCGCCGTGGGCGAGTTTCACTATGTCCACCATCAGCCGGGCGGGGCGGCCTATGCCGACCTTGCCGAACTGTCGGCGCGGATCATGGCGGCGGCGGGCCAGACCGGGATCGGGCTGACGCATCTGCCGGTCCTTTACAGCTATGGCGGTGCCGGCTGTCAGCCGCTGGCGGGCGGGCAACTGCGGTTCGGCAATGATGTCGACGGATTTGCCCGCCTTCTCGACGCCGCCCGCGCCGCCGCGAGGGGGTTGCCCGCCGATACGGTCGTCGGCATCGCCCCCCATTCCCTGCGCGCGACCAGCCCCGCCGATCTGGCCCGCGCCCTGCCGCTGGCGGCGGGGGGGCCGGTCCATATCCATATCGCCGAACAGCCGAAGGAAGTGGCCGACATCTGCGCCTGGCTTGGTGCGCGGCCGGTCGAGTGGCTGCTGGCCAACGCGCCGGTCGGCCCGGACTGGTGCCCGATCCACGCGACCCACATGACGGCGGACGAGACCGCGCGGCTGGCCGCGACGGGGGCGGTTGCGGGCCTTTGCCCGATCACCGAGGCGAACCTTGGCGATGGCCCTTTCAACGGTCCGGGCTGGATCGCGGCGGGCGGGGCCATCGGCCTCGGCTCCGATTCCAACGTGCGGATTTCGCTGGTCGAGGAGCTGAGGACGCTGGAATATTCGCAACGCCTGCGCGATCTGGAACGCAATGTTCTGGTGCCCGGCGAAGGCTCGGTCGGCGCCTGGCTGTACCGCGCCACGGCGGCGGGCGGGGCGCGGGCGCTGGGCCGGGCCTCGGGTGCCATCGCCACCGGGCTTTGGGCCGACCTCGTCGCCATCGACGGCGACCACCCCGCGCTGGCGCATCTGACCGGGGACGCTTTGCTGGACGGTCTGGCCTTTGCCGCGCCCGACAGCATCGTCACCGACCTTTGGTCAGCCGGGCGCCACCGGGTGCAGGCGGGCCGCCATGTCGAACGCGCGGCGATCGTCGGCCGCTACCGCCGGGCGATCGCCGACCTGATGGCTGACTGAGCCGCCCCCATTGCGCGTCGTTTTGGCGGTCGCGTGCGTTTTGTGGGAAACCGGCAACCACGGCCTCGCGTCACGCAAGCGGACAGGTCCGCCCACCGCCGCCCGACATCATCAGCGACAACGCCGCCGACATCTAAGGCCCTCTCATCGCCGTGCCCGAGCGATGCGGGGTCCGTCAGACGTCGGCCCGATCACGGCGCGACACCCGCCCGTTCCGGAAGCGGGCGGGCCCAAGGTTGCGCGACCGTCTCAGCTTGGGTTCAGCATCGCGAACACGGCGTCGAACTGCCCCTCCTTTTCGGCATTCCGCAGCATCCTGACCCGCTCGACGCAGATTTCCCCGGCCTGCGGGTTGGCGGCCAGCAACGCCATGGTTTCCGCGATATAATCCTCCAGCCTCAGCGCGTTCGGGTTGCTGCGCGAACCCGGCATCAGATCGGTTCCGACCGCAGGCGGGGCCACTTCGATCACCTGAACGGACGAAGCCCGCAACTGATGCCGCAGCGACTGGCCATAGGAATGCAGCGCCGCCTTGGTGGCGCTGTAGGTCGGCGTGATGGCCAGCGGCACAAAGGCCAGGCCCGAGGTCACGTTCAGCACCGCCGCCTTCGGCTGCGCCAGCAGATGCGGCAGCAGCGCGGTCGTCAGGCGGATCGGCCCCAGCAGGTTCGTCGCCACCATCGCTTCGGCATCGGGCAAGGACTGGCCTCCGGCCAAATCTTCTGCCCGCATGATCCCCGCGTTGTTCACCAGCACGTTCAGCCCGGGATGGTCCGCCACCAGCCGCGCCACGAAGTCGGGTATCGCGCCGGCATCCTCAACGTCGAACGCCGCACCCGCCATACCCGGATTGGCTGCCGTGACCTCGGCCAGCAAAGCCGCGCGCCGCCCCGCAACGATCACCTTGTTGCCAAGCCGGTGAAACGCCTCGGCCAGCGCCCGCCCGATCCCCGAAGTCCCCCCGGTCACCAGAATCGTGTTTCCCGTCATATCCATTCTGATCATCCTTTTTGCGTCTTGATCCGATGCGGCCTGACTTAACGCGCGAACTTACTTCTGGTAAGAAGGCACCAGAAAAATCCATACTTACCGAAAGGATACTGCATGTCCGCCGTCCGTGATCCCCTCGGCCAGCCCGTGGACCCGAGGCTTGAGGCATTGGTGACCGAACTGATCGGCCGCATTGCCGACAAATGGACGATGATCGTGCTGGAGGTGCTGGCCGAACAGGGCGAACTGCGCTTTTCCGGGCTTTCGCGTCAGGTCCCGGGGATCAGCCAGAAGATGCTGACCCAGACGCTGCGGCAGATGGAACGTGACGGCCTGGTGATCCGCACCGTCCATCCGGTGATCCCGCCGCGTGTGGAATATCGCCTGACCAACCTTGGCAACAGCCTTGGCGATGCCTTCTGTGGTGTCTGGACCTGGGCCGAAACGCATCAGGCCCAGATCGACGCCGCGCGCAACGCCTATGACGCCCGCCTTGGGGCTGAAGGGCTTTGATCGCCGGCGCAAGCACCGACGTCCTGCCCTATCCATCGGGGATTCGGGCGGCCCAGTCCGCATGAGGAATGCCAAAGCCCCCGTCCGCAGGCGCCCGCCGATACCAGCGGCGCGGTCGTTCTCGGGCAGCGCCGGGCCGGGTTCATCTGCCCGGTGCCATGCTCATTGGGGGCGTTTGACCGGCACAGGCGCGATCAAGGCCCGGCACGCAGCGGCCTCCGGGTCGGTGCGCGTACTCGGCCAAAGCCGGTCATGCTGCTGTCCTGCGCAGGGCAGGCGGATCAGCGCCGGTCAAGCCGGACCAGCAACGCCGCACCCGTCGCCCCGACCGCAACCCGGCCGCCCGCGAACTGCGCAAGCGCGCCTGCGGGCACCGTCTCGCCCCCGACCGTGACCTCGGCCGCGACAGCCAGCAAGGCGAACGCGCGGCCGGGCGCCCCCGGGCAATCCAGTGTCGTGCCCTGCAGGGGGGTGACGGTCGCGGCCACCGCGGCCGCGTCGAAGATCAGGTTGAAGTCGCGCAACGGCCCGTCGATCAGGCGGCCTGTCACCGGCAGGTCGCCGGTAAAGGCCAGGGGCTGCATCGGCAGCGCCGCAAGCGCGCCTTCGGGCGTGTCGAGCCAGAGGCCCGCGCCCTCGATCACCGTCAAAATCCGCGACAGGCCGGGAAAGGCCGAGAACGGCCCGTCCGTCGCCACCTCGGCAATCGACAGGCGCCAGAGCATCCGTGCGCCTTCATCCGCACGGTCGATCTCATGGGTGACGCCGCCGCCGTTCTTCCAGGGTTGCCGCCGGAATTCGCCCGGATGAAGGATGCGCATTGTTTCATGTCCTCAACGGTGGTTATGTGCAGACAAATACCAGCTTTCCGGACCGCGTCCATGAGTGACGACAAAGTCAGTTTCCGCGATGTGAAGGCCGAGATCCTGCAGCGGATCACCGGGCGCATCTGGCCGCCCGGCGATCTTGTGCCGGGCGAGGTCGATCTGGCGCAGGAATTCGGCGTGGCGCGGGCGACGGTCAACCGGGCCATGCGCGAACTGACCGAGGAGGGGCTGCTGGAACGCCGCCGCAAGGCCGGGACGCGGGTGCGGCCCTCGCCGCTGCGCGCCGCGCGGTTCGAGATTCCGCTGGTCCGGGCCGAGATCGAGGCGACGGGTGCGGCCTATGGCTACCGCCTGCTGAGCCGGGCCGAGGGGCCGGCGCCGGACTGGCTGGCGGCGCGGCTGGAACTGCCAGCAACGGCGCCGGTGCTGCATCTGACCTGCCTTCACCTTGCCGGTGGTCGCCCCTATCAGCACGAGGATCGCTGGATCAACCTTGCCGCCCTGCCCGCCGCCCGCGCTGCGGACTTCGGCGCCGAGGGGCCGAACGAATGGCTGATCCGCGCCGTACCGTTCTCCGAGGTCGAGATCAGTTTTCTGGCGACGGCGGCGGCCGGTCCCGTCGCGGCGGCGCTGGCGATGGCGCCCGGCGCGCCGGTCTTTACCGCCGAGCGCACCACATGGTGGCAAGGCGCCGCGATCACCCATGTCCGGCTGTCGTTCGGGCCTGACCACCGCATGACGACGCGCTACTAGGGCGATATGAGGCCGGGTGCATGATTGCCGGCTTCGGAACGACGGAACGGGTCGATCCGGGCGCGGCTTCCGACATGGGGGGCGGTCCTGCGGGGCTTGTGGCTGGCGGACCGGCCCCACAGTCTGACGCCGGGGTCGGTCCGCCTGGCGGATGACGAGGGGGGATGCGCTGTCACGGGTCGCTGATCGCTGTCCGCACCCGACCGGTTGCGGATGGAGGTGACGGCCCTGACCGACCGGCCGACGATCTTCGACGCTGCCAACCACAGCGACCGGACCCATGATGGCGGCGAAAGCCGGGCGGGGCATGAGCTGTCGGTGGCGGCCGATGCGTTCCCGCCGCTTGATCAGGACTTCTGCCCTGTGGGCGAGGTGCGTCCCGTCGACGGAACCGGCTACGACTTCCGCGTGCCCCGGGTGATCGCCCCCCATGCGCCCGGCATCGACGTCGGTCTGGTCATCGGCCCGGCGCGGCGGCCCGTGACCGAGGTTCCGCGTCTGCGCGGCCGCTTCGGCCTGACGATGCGCGCGGCGAGGTCCGAGCCCGGCATCCAGATCTACGACGGCCGTGACGCCCTCCGCCCCGGCCGCGCCGTCTTCGAAGGCTTTGCCGTCGAGGCGCAGGGCTGGCCGGACGCGCCCAACCACGACGGGTTTGCGCCCGTCGATCTCATGCCCGATGCGCCGTATCGCCAGACGACCGAATGACGGTTCTCGGACGTCGGGGCGGCGGCGGCGGACCTGTGAGCCCGCGGTCATGCGCGCTGACTGACCCTCCGCCGCAATGCCCGGGCGCTCTGTCATGCCCGGTTCCGCCTCGACCGCTGCCGGCGGGCCGCGCTCTGGGTCAGGCCCGTGACCCTGCCACGATGCACCGGTCCCACCCACACCGCCCGGTCGCCCAAAGGGCCCGGGCGCCGTTCCCGCCCAGCCGGGCCACGCAGAAGGCCCCTCCCTCAATCCGCAGCGGTAGGGTGCGTGCTCGCACGCACCGCCCGGTCGCCCAAACCCCCCGGTCACCATTCCCGCCTGACCGGCGCCGCGCTTCCGCCGAACAATCAGCCTGTCCCGCTCCGCCCGGCCTGGGGGGAAGGGCCGGCACCGCCTCACCCGGCAGGGGCCATCGCCCCTGCCGTCACGCGACCGTTCCACCCGCACCGCCCGGTCGCCCGAAGCGACCGGGCAGCGCCTGCCCCCCGGGGGCTGGCGCTTCGCGCCATCCGGGGCAGGTGCGGCCCTCTGTGGCAAGCGGTTGAGCTGGTCCCCGGGGAAACGTTTCCACTTGGACGGGGCCGCTCTTCCACTGGAAGATCGGCTGTTCCCGCTCAACCCGGCGTCGGGGCAGGGGTCCGTGACCCTGCCGTTACGCACCATCTCCAACCACACTGCCCGGTCGCCCAAAGCGACCGGGCAGCGCCTGCCCCTCCGGGGGGCGGGCGCTTCGCGCCACCCAGGACAGGTGCTGCCCTCTGTCGTAAGGGGTGAGACGGTCTCCGCGGTAACGTTTCCGCATGAGCGGGGCCGCTCTTCCACTGGAAGATCGGCTGTTCCCGCTCAGCCCGGCGTCGGGGAAAAACTGGGCGGGCTCAGCGGTAGGGTGCGTGCTCGCACGCACCGCCCCGGGGCCCAAAGCGACCGGGCAGCGCCTGCCCCTGCGGGGGGCTGGAGCTGCCCTCTGTGGTAAGCGGTTGAGCCGGCCCCCGGGGCAACGTTCCCGCATGAACGGGGCCGCTCTTCCGCCGCAAGATCAGCTTGCCCCGCGCAGCCCCAGGTTCCCGCGCGACGGCATCAGCCCGTGCCGCGACCCCGCGACCGCCGGGGGCGTCGGCGACGAACCACGCGGCCCCGGCCCCCGCGCCGGGGCCTCCTGGTCGGGCCGCGCCGTCCGGCCTCAGCCGCCCAGCCCCGCCGCGCCGCGATACCAGGCGACGATCCTCGCGCGCTCATCCTCCTCCATGAACGAGGCGTTGGCGGGGGGCATGGCACGGGTCAGCCCGGCCTGCAGATAGATGCGCCGGCCGGCGGCGGCGATCTGGGCCGGCGTCTCCAGCACGACCCCCTTCGGCGCCCAATGGATGCCCTCGTACACCGGTTCGGCCGCGTGGCACATGGAACAGCGGCCCATGACGATGTCCTGCACCGCGGCGAACCCCGGGGCCGCCGCCAGACGACGCGCCTCGGGCGAGGCGGGCAGGGCGCCCTCGACCTCGGGCGCCGCGCGGAACAGGGGCGCGGTCGACAGCCAGGCGATGGCCAGAAACAGCAGTGCCGTCACCGCCCAAGTCCAGACCGGGCTGCCCTTGCGGGCATGACGGCTGTTGAACCAATGGCGGATGGTGACGCCCATCAGGAACACAAGGCTTGCGATGATCCAGTTGTTCGCGGTGGCGAAGGCCAGCGGATAATGGTTCGACAGCATCATGAAGATGACCGGCAGCGTCAGGTAGTTGTTGTGGGTCGACCGCTGCTTGGCGATCTTGCCGTATTTCGGGTCGGGGGTGCGTCCGGCGATCAGGTCGGCCACCACGATCTTCTGGTTGGGGATGATGACCCAGAAGACATTGCCGGACATGATCGTCGCCGTGACCGCCCCCAGATGCAACAGCGCCGCCCGCCCCGAGAAGAGATGCGCAAAGCCCCAGGCCATTCCGACAAGGATCAGATAAAGCCCGATCATCAGCCGCCGGTTGTCATCGC
This sequence comes from uncultured Frigidibacter sp., assembly GCA_964582215.1. GTDB lineage: Bacteria > Pseudomonadota > Alphaproteobacteria > Rhodobacterales > Rhodobacteraceae > TMP-24. The sequence goes on along the minus strand of CAZORV010000094.1, from coordinate 2,665 downwards.
CGAACCGGCTTTTGCAGATCAGGTCATAGGCCAGCCAGCCAAGGGCCAGCGACCCCAGCGACAGGCAGATCGCCTGCCAGACCGGCATGTCGCGCACGTTCGGATCAATCAGGAACAGATCGGCGCCGAGGTAATAGACAAGGCAAAGCAGCGCAAAGCCCGAGGCCCAGGTCGCGTAGCTTTCCCATTTGAACCAGATCAGATCGCCCGGCATCCGGTCCGGCGCCACCAGATATTTCTGGATGTGATAGAAGCCGCCGCCATGGACCTGCCATTCCTCGCCGTCGGCCCCCGAGGTCAGGGCGCGGTCGCGGTGCAGCCCGAGGTCGAGCGCGATGAAATAGAAGGATGATCCGATCCAGGCGATGGCGGTCACGACATGCAGCCAGCGGACGGCGAACTCCAGCCAGGCGCCAAGGACGATGAAATCATAGGTCATGCGGGTGCTCTCCGTTCCGGCGAACTATAGGCATGGCGATCTTCGGGATAATGCTTTGAATGGCAGATGACTTTCAAAGAAAATCTGACAATATCGGAGCGGCCGGACACGGAGCCAGGCCGGACACGGAGCCAGGTGCGGCGCGAAGGCAGGTGCGGCGCGAAGGCAGGCGGGGCGCGGATGTCATATGTCAATAACCTGAAGATGTTCGTCCGCGTGCTCGAACTGGGATCGATGTCGGCCGCCGCGCGCGACCAGCGCACCTCGGCGGCCGTGGCCTCGGCGCGGGTGGCGGATCTGGAACGGCATCTTGGCGTGCGGCTGTTCAACCGGACGACACGGCGGCTGCAGCCCACGGAAAACGGTCGGCTCTTTTATGACGGCGCGCGCAAGGTGCTAGAGGCGATCGAGGATGCCGAAGGCGCGGTCATGGCCTCGACCCTCAATCTCAGGGGCTCGATCTTCGTTTCGGCGCCGCTGGGGGTCGGGCGGCGGTTCATCGCGCCGCATGTGCCGGCCTTCAAGGATGAATATCCGCAGATCGACGTGCGGCTCAGGCTGTCGGACCGGACGATCGACGTCGTGGCCGAAGGGCTGGACATGGCCTTTCACCTTGGCACGCTCGACGACAGCACGCTGAAGCTGCGGGTGGTGGCCGACTGCCCGCGGCTTTTGTGCGCGGCGCCCGCCTATGTGGCGCGGCGGGGCGATCCGGGCGACGGCGAGACGATGATCCGCGACCGGCATGACTGCCTGAACCTGCGCTTCCCCGGCGCGCGCGAGTTCCAGTGGACGCTGGTGACGCCCGAGGGGCCGAGGCGTTTCGACGTGGCCGGCCCGTTCGAGACGGACGACGGCGATGTGCTGACGACCTGGGCGCTGGACGGGCGCGGCATCATCCTGAAGCCGATCTTCGAGGTGGCCGATCATCTGAAGTCCGGCGCGCTGGTGCCGGTGGTGCGGGCGACGCCGCCGCTGGCGGTGCAGCTGTCGTGCCTGACCCAGCACCGGCGTCTTCGCGACCCGAAGATCCGCATCTTCACCGATTTCATCATCGCCCGCTGCCGCGCCGACCTGATGCGCGCGAGCCTGGGCCTGCCGGCCGAGTTCGGCGCGGCGGTGATATAGCGCGGCGACGTCGGCCGGGGCCATGCGGGGGGCTCTGCCGACTGGGACCGAGCGCCGTTTTCCCGAAGGCCGGGCTGAACGGCCCCGCTCATGTCGGAGCGTTCCCCGGGGGCCGCCTCAACCCGCACGAACAGAGGGCGGCGCCAGCCCCCCGGGAGGGGCTGGCGCTGCCCGGTCGCTTTGGGCGACCGGGGGCGGTGCGTGCGAGCACGCACCCTACCGCTGCCGAATGGGACCTTCCCACCCCTTGCCGGACGCCGGGCTGAGCGGAAAAGGCCGATCTTCCAGTGGAAGAGCGGCCCCGCCCATGTCGGAGCGTTTCCCGGGGGTCGCCTCAACCCGCACGAACAGAGGGCGGCGCCTGCCCCGGATGGAGCGGAGCGCCCGCCCCCCGGGAGGGGCTGGCGCTGCCCGGTCGCCTTGCGCGACCAGGCGGTGTGGGTGGAAACGGTGCGTGACGGCAGGGTCACCGGCCTCTGCCGACTGGGACCGAGCGCCGTTTTCCCGAACGCCGGGCTGAGCGGGACAAGCCGATCTTCCGGTGGAAGAGCGGCCCCGCTCATGCGGAAACGCCCCCCGCAGACCGTCTCAGCCCTCACGACGGAGGGTGGCGCCTGCCCCGGATGGCGCGAAGCGCCAGCCCCCCGGAGGGGCAGGCGCTGCCCGGTCGCTTTGGGCGACCGGGCGGTGTGGTTGGAGATGGTGCGTAGCGGCAGGGTCACGGGCCCCTGCCGAATGAGATCGGGTTGACTTTCACCCGACGCCCGGCGGCGCGGGACAAGCCGATCTTCCGGTGGAAGACCGGCCCCGCTCAAGCGGGAACGTCGCCCCGGGACCGCCTCAGCCCTCACGACAGAGGGTGGCGCCAGCCCCCCCGGGGAGGGGCAGCCGCTGACCGCTTGGTTTGGGCCCCGGGGGCGGTGCGTGCGAGCACGCACCCTACCGAAGAGCCACGCGCCGTGGGTGCCGGGCTGAGCGGAAAAGGCCGATCTTCCGGTGGAAGAGCGGCCCCGCTCGCGGGGGAACGTTACTGCGGGGACCGTCTCAGCCTATACCAACAGAGGGCAGCACCTGCCCCGGATGGCGCGAAGCGCCAGC
>CAZORV010000093.1:0-12038 GCA_964582215.1 uncultured Frigidibacter sp. | reverse complement strand
GCGGTCTGATCGGCTATCACGGCCAGTTCCTGACCGACACGCGCGGCACCGGCGTCCTGAACCGGATTTTCCATTCCTGGGCCCCGCACAAGGGCCCGATCCAGGGCCGCCGCGTCGGCGTTCTGATCAGCATGGAAAACGGCGTGTCGGTCGCCTATGCGCTGTGGAAGCTGGAAGATCGCGGCAAGTTCTTCATCGGCGCGCAAGAGGCGGTCTATCAGGGCATGATCCTTGGCGAGCACAACCGCGACAATGACCTTGAAATCAACCCGCTGAAGGGCAAGCAGCTGACCAACGTCCGCGCCTCGGGCACCGACGAGGCCGTCCGTCTGACGACGCCGGTCCGGATGAGCCTTGAGGAATCGATCGCCTATATCGAGGATGACGAGCTGGTCGAAGTGACACCGAAGATCGTGCGCATCCGCAAGCGCCTTCTCGACCCGCACGACCGCAAACGGCAGTCGCGCAGCGCCTGACGGACGGCCCCCAGGCTGCGCCGATGTCCCCGGTCCCGAGGCCGGGCGACGGATCGGCTTATGCGACAGGGGGCATCCCACGGATGCGCGGGCCAGGCCCGACCGTCACAGAAAGCTTTTGCCCGGCCCCTGCGCCGCGACGCCAAGATGCGCCGCGACCGAGGCCGCGACGTCGACATAGGCGACATGGCCGATGGCGCGCGCCCCCGCGCCCCAAGCCAGAACCGGCACCCGTTCGCGGGTGTGGTCGGTGCCCGCCCAGGTCGGGTCATTGCCGTGGTCGGCGGTGAAGATCGCCAGATCGCCGGGCCGAAGCTGCGCCAGAAAGGCGCCGACACGCCCGTCGAACCATTCCAGCGCCCGGGCATAGCCCGAGACGTCGCGCGGATGGCCGAACAGGGTGTCGAACTCGACAAAGTTCGCAAAGGTCAAGGAACCATCTTCAGCATCCGCCGACCAAGCCAGCAAATGTTCGAAAAGTGCAGCGTCGGCACCCTTCCTCAGGTCGTCGATCCCCCGCATCGAAAAGATGTCGCCGATCTTGCCGATCGCGTGAACCCGGCGACCCGCGCCCTGCACCCAGTCAAGCAGCGTCGGTGCCGGGGGTGCAATCGCATAGTCATGGCGGTTGACCGTCCGCCTGAAATTCCCCGGCGTGCCGACGAAAGGCCGCGCGATCACCCGCCCGACCTTCATCGCATGAAGTCGCGGGGCGATGTCCTGACACAGCTTCAGCAGCCGCTCGAGCCCGAAGCTTTCCTCGTGCGCCGCAATCTGGAAGACGCTGTCGGCGGACGTATAGCAGATCGGCCAGCCGCTGCGGATATGTTCGGCGCAATGATCCTCGATGATCGGGACGCCCGAGGCGTGGCAATTGCCAAGCGTCCCGCCCGCCCCGCACAGCCGCGCGACCTCGTCCATCAGATCCTGCGGGAATGCGGGCACCTGGTCGGGAAAGTAATGCCAGTCCCAGGGCACCGGCACCCCCGCCAGTTCCCAATGGCCGGACGGCGTATCCTTGCCGCGCGACCGTTCGGTCGCCGCCCCCCACAACCCTTGCGGCGCGGCGCCCAGCCCCGGCATGTCGAGCCCCGAGGCCAGCCGCACCGCCGCCGACAGGCCCAGCCGGTCGAGGTTCGGCAGCGACAGCGGGCCGGAACGCCCGACCTCGGCCCGGCCTTCGGCACAGGCGACCGCGATATGGCCAAGCGTGTTGGCGCCGGTGTCGGGCTGACCCGCGTTGAAGAACTGCGCGGCGTCGGGGGCACCGCCCGCGCCGACCGAATCCATGACGATCAGGAAGGCCCGCGCCATCAGCCGACCCTTTCCAGAACCAGATCCGGCTCGTCCGGCGCCTCGGGCCCGATCCGGTAGGCGGCCTGCACCGCCGCCACGGCCCGCGCGGCGTCCGTCTCGGTCGCGGCATGAACCAGCGCGAAAGCCTCGCCCCGGGCCAGAGGCTCGCCCAGCGGCGCGAGATCCGACAGGCCGACCGCCGGGTTGATCCGGTCGCCGCCACGCAACCGCCCGCCGCCCAGATGCACGACGGCATGGCCCAGCGCCTCGGCGTCGATGGCGGCGATGAAACCGGCCTCGGGCGCGGGAACCTCGCGCACCACCGGCGCCGCCGGAAGCCGGTCGGGGAAACGGTCGACAAAATCGGCAGGCCCGCCCTGCGCCGCAACCATCCGGCCAAAAACCTCGGCCGCGCGGCCTGATTCCAGCGCCTCGGACAGCTGGTCCTCGCCCTCGCGCGCGTCGCCGGCAAGGCCGGCCAGCACCAAAGCCTCGCCACCCAGCGCCACGGTCAGATCCCAAAGCGGCTGGCTGACCGCCTGCCCGGTCAGCGTCTCCATCACCTCGAGCACCTCAAGCGCGTTGCCCGCCGCCGCCGCCAGCGGCTGCGACATGTCGGTGATCAGCGCGGATGTCCGGCAACCCGCGCCGTTGGCCGTATCGACCAGCGCCCGGGCCAGCGCCCGCGCCTCGGGCAGGGTCTTCATGAAGGCGCCCGACCCGACCTTAACGTCAAGAACCAGCGCCTCAAGCCCCGCCGCCAGCTTTTTCGACAGGATCGAGGCGGTGATCAGGTCGAGGCTTTCCACCGTCGCCGTCACATCGCGGATCGCATAAAGCCGCCGGTCGGCCGGGGCAATGTCGCCGCCCGCGCCGACGATGGCGCAGCCGACCTCGCGCACGATCCGGGTCAGGTCGCCGGTCGTCTGGTCGCAGCGATAGCCGGGGATGGCCTCAAGCTTGTCGAGCGTGCCGCCGGTATGGCCAAGCCCCCGGCCCGAGATCATCGGCACATAGGCGCCGCAGGCGGCCAGCGCCGGGGCCAGCAAAAGCGAGGTCACATCGCCGATGCCGCCGGTCGAATGTTTGTCGATGACCGGCCCCGGCATGTCCCAGTCCAGCACCCGGCCGCTGTCGCGCATGGCCAGCGTCCAGCCGACCCGGTCGGCGGGGCCAAGCCCCTTCAGCAGCACCGCCATGGCAAAGGCGCCGCCCTGCGCGTCGGTGACCTCGCCCGAGGCCAGCGCGTCGGCGAACCATTTGGCGGCCGACAGCGACAGGCCCCTGCCGTCGCGCACCCCGGCGATGACCTGACGCGCGTCCATCTCAGACCCGGTCCATATGGGCAGCGGTAAAGCTGCCGGGCAAAAGCCGGGCGATGGTGGTGCGCTGCAGCGCGCCGTCGGTGGTGGCCAGCGTCACCGGCACGTCGCCCGCGCCAAACTCGGCCAGCCGCTGACGGCAGCCGCCGCAGGGCGGCACCGGTGCGGGGCTGTCGGCGATCACCGCAACCGCGACCAGCCGGGTCTCGCCCGCCGCGACCATGGCGGCGATGGCGCCCGCCTCGGCGCAGGTGCCCTCGGGATAAGAGACGTTCTCGACATTGCAGCCGGCATAGACTGCCCCCGAGGCCGCCCGCACCGCGGCCCCGACCTTGAATCGCGAATAGGGCGCGTGGGCGTTTTCGCGGACCCGCGCCGCCGCCCGAACCAGATCGTCATCGGTGATATGCATCGGCGGAGGTCGACCCTTTTGCCCAGTTGAAGCCGGCCCCGGCCGATTGCGGCGTCCGGAACCGATACCCTTGCCACCGAGGATAATTCAGCCCGCGCAAAAGCGACAGGCGAAAGCGCAGCCCCTTTGCGTGGCAAAAGCGCCGGTTGACCGGGTCCGCCGCGCGGCGCAGGCCACGGCCCGCAAGGATTTTGTTGCAACCCGCCCGAAGGCTGCGCGATACTGCGGGACGGGGCAGGTTCAAGCGGATAGTTCAGCATTAAACCAAATTCGGGAGGCGGCGGATGGACGAGGCACGGCAGGACAATACGCGGCAGGCGGCACTCGACTATCACGAATTTCCCAAGCCCGGAAAGCTGGAAATCCGCGCAACGAAACCGCTGGCCAACGGTCGCGACCTGAGCCGCGCCTACAGCCCCGGCGTCGCCGAGGCCTGTCTGGAAATCAAGGCCGACCCGGCGACCGCCAGCCGCTATACCGCGCGGGGCAATCTGGTGGCGGTCGTGTCGAACGGCACCGCCGTCCTTGGCCTTGGCAACATCGGGGCGCTGGCCTCGAAGCCGGTGATGGAGGGCAAGGCGGTTCTCTTCAAGAAATTCGCCAATATCGACTGTTTCGACATCGAGCTGAACGAACCCGACCCCGAAAAGCTGGCCGATATCGTCTGCGCGCTGGAACCGACCTTTGGCGCGATCAATCTGGAGGATATCAAGGCCCCGGACTGTTTCATCGTCGAGAAACTGTGCCGCGAGCGGATGAATATTCCGGTCTTTCACGATGACCAGCACGGCACCGCCATAGTCGTCGGCGCGGCGGCGACCAATGCGCTGCATGTGGCGGGCAAGGCTTTTGGCGAGATCAAGGTCGTGTCCACCGGCGGCGGGGCGGCGGGGATCGCCTGTCTGAACATGCTTTTGAAGCTGGGGGTGCGGCGTGAGAATGTCTGGCTGTGCGATCTGGCGGGCCTGGTCTACAAGGGTCGGACCGAGCAGATGACGCCGCAGAAGGCCGACTATGCGCAGGGCAATCAGGCCCGGACGCTGGAGGAGGTGATCGCTGGCGCGGACCTGTTCCTTGGTCTCTCCGGCCCCGGTGTTCTGACCCCAGAGATGGTGGCGAAAATGGCGCCCCGCCCGATTGTGTTCGCACTGGCCAATCCCACGCCGGAAATTCTGCCCGATCAGGTCCGCGCCGTGGCACCGGATGCGATCATCGCCACCGGGCGCAGCGATTTTCCCAATCAGGTCAATAACGTCCTTTGCTTTCCCTTCATCTTCCGGGGCGCGCTCGACGTCGGCGCCACCACCATCAACGACGAGATGGAGCTGGCCTGCATCGAGGGGATCGCCGCCCTTGCCCGCGCCACCACCAGCGCCGAGGCCGCCGCCGCCTATCGCGGCGAAAAGCTGAGTTTCGGCGCCGATTACCTGATCCCCAAACCCTTCGACCCAAGGCTGATCGGCGTCGTGGCCAGTGCCGTGGCCAGGGCCGCGATGGAGACCGGGGTCGCCACGCGCCCCATCACCGATCTCGACGCCTACCGCGAACGGCTGAACGGCTCGGTCTTCAAGTCGGCGCTGATCATGCGCCCGGTGTTCGAGGCCGCCCGCAGCGCCAGCCGCCGGATCATCTTTGCCGAGGGCGAGGATGAACGGGTCCTGCGCTGCGCCAATGCGATGCTGGAAGAGATGACCGACAAGCCGATCCTGATCGGCCGGCCCGAGGTGATCGAGCGGCGCTCGGAACGGGCGGGGTTGCCGATCCGCCCGGGCGTCGATTTTGAAATCGTGAACCCCGAAAACGATCCGCGCTACCGCGATTACTGGCAGACCTATCACCGGCTGATGGAGCGGCGCGGCGTGACCCCCGACATTGCCCGGGCGATCATGCGGACCAACACCACGGCGATTGCCGCCGTCGCCGTCCACAGGGGCGATGCCGACAGCATGATCTGCGGCACGTTCGGCCAGTATCTGTGGCACCTGAACTACATCTCGCAAGTCCTTGGCCGTGATGGATGTTCGCCCCTCGGCGCCCTGTCGCTGATGATCCAGGAAGAGGGGCCGCTCTTCATCGCCGACACCCATGTCAACGCGGTGCCCACACCCGAAGAGATTGCCCTTGCCACCATCGGCGCCGCCCGTCACGCCCGCCGGTTCGGCGTGACGCCGAAGGTGGCGCTTTGTGCCCATTCCAACTTCGGCAACCTCAACTCGGACTCCGGCCAGCGGATGCGCGCCGCGCTGGACCTTCTTGACCAGCGCCATGTCGACTTTGCCTGCGACGGCGAAATGTCGGTCGATGTGGCGCTTGACCCCGAACTCAGGACACGGATTTTCCCGAACGCCCGGTTCGACGGCCCGGCCAACATCCTGATCTTCGCCTATACCGACGCCGCCAACGCCGCCCGCAACCTGTTGCGCCACAAGGGTGGCGGGCTCGAGGTCGGGCCGATCCTGATGGGGCTGGCCAACCGCGCCCATATCGTCACCCCGTCGATCACCGCGCGGGGGCTGCTGAACATGTCGGCGCTGGCCGGGACGCCGGTCGAGCATTATGGCTGACCGGGGGCGCGAGGGATTTGCAAGTTCTGCGCAGCCAACTTTGCAAATCTGTTTGCACGACCGCAAAGCCCGGCCGTTCGGGCGGTGATTTGCAGAAATTTGCTGGTCCCGATCGGCGGAACTCTGCAAATCCCCCGACCGAGGCCCCCCGTCATGCGCTAACAATGTTGATTGACCGCACCCGCCTGCCCTACCCTGCGACCAAGGGTGGAGGAGATCGTGGTGATGGCGAGGGATCAGGGACGCTATGGCGAGGTCTATGACAGCTGGCGCCGCGACCCCGAGCGGTTCTGGATGGCGGCGGCCGACGGGATCGACTGGGTCACGCCGCCGGTCCGGGCGCTGAATGCCGCGCGCGCGCCGATCTACGAATGGTTCACCGACGCGATGGTCAACAGCTGCTGGAACGCCGTTGACCGCCATGTCGAGGCCGGTCGCGGCGAACAGGTCGCGATCATCCATGACAGCCCGCTGACCGGCACGGTCCGCAAGATCACCTACCGCGAGCTTCTGTCCCGCGTCGCCTCGCTGGCCGCGGCGCTTGCGGCCAGGGGCGTCGGCAAGGGAGACCGGGTCATCATCTACATGCCGATGGTGCCCGAGGCGCTGGAGGCGATGCTGGCCTGCGCGCGGCTCGGGGCGATTCACTCGGTGGTCTTTGGCGGGTTCGCCGCGAACGAACTGGCGGTGCGGATCGACGATGCCGCGCCAAAGGCGATCATCGCCGCATCCTGCGGGCTGGAACCCGGGCGGACGGTTCACTACAAGCCCCTGATCGACAAGGCGATTGATCTGGCCCGGCACAAGCCCGACTTTTGCGTGATCTTCCAGCGCGAACAAGAGGTTGCGCAACTGACCCCCGGCCGCGACCTTGACTGGCATCAGTTTCAGTTCGGCGTGGAACCGGCGGCTTGCGTCCCGGTTCCGGGCGATCATCCGGCCTATATCCTGTACACGTCCGGCACCACCGGCGCGCCAAAGGGGGTCGTCCGCGCCACCGCCGGCCATCTGGTCGCGCTGAACTGGACCATGTCGGCGATCTACGACTGCCAGCCCGGCGATGTCTTCTGGGCCGCGTCGGACGTGGGCTGGGTCGTCGGCCATTCCTACATCTGTTACGCCCCGCTGATCGCCGGTTGCACCACCATCGTGTTCGAGGGCAAGCCCGTCGGCACCCCCGACTCCGGCACCTTCTGGCGGGTCATTCAGGACCATGGCGTGCGCAGCTTTTTCACCGCGCCCACCGCCTTGCGCGCCATCAAGCGCGAGGACCCGGGTGGCGAACTTCTGCGGGACTATGACCTGTCGACACTGCGGGCGCTGTTTCTGGCGGGCGAGCGGGCCGACCCGGATTCCGTCATGTGGGCCCAGCGGCATCTCAGGGTGCCGGTCATCGACCATTGGTGGCAGACCGAAACCGGCTGGGCCATCGCCGCCAACCCGTTGGGGATCGAGGAACTGCCGGTCAAGGTCGGCTCGCCCTCGGTCGCGATGCCGGGGTTTGACGTCGAAATACTTGACGAGGGCGGCCACCCGGTTGCGCCCGGCACGCTTGGCGCCATCGCCATCCGCCTGCCCCTGCCGCCCGGCACCCTGCCGACGCTGTGGAACGCCGAGGACCGGTTCCGCAAAAGCTATCTCGACCACTTTCCGGGCTATTACGAGACGGGCGACGCAGGTTATGTCGATGGGGACGGCTATCTTTACATCATGGCCCGCACCGACGATGTGATCAATGTCGCCGGGCACCGGCTGTCGACCGGCGCGATGGAAGAGGTGCTGACCGGCCATCCCGATGTTGCCGAATGCGCGGTCATCGGCGTGGCGGATGCGCTGAAGGGGCAATTGCCGCTGGGCCTTCTGTGCCTGAACAAGGGGGCGACGCGGGCGGCGGACCAGATCGTGCGCGAATGCGTGGCGCTGGTGCGCGACAAGATCGGCCCGGTCGCCGCCTTCAGGACCGCCTGCGTCGTCGAGCGGCTGCCCAAGACCCGGTCGGGCAAGATTCTCCGCAGCACCATGGTCAAGATTGCCGATGGCATCGGCTATAAGGCGCCCGCCACGATCGACGATCCCGCAACGCTGGAAGAGATCGCCAAGGCATTGAAAGAGCTTGGATATCCGGCGAACTAGCGCCGAAAGGACACACAACCCTGACGGGTATTCAGCCTTTAGGTTACCGTCCAAAGCACATGGCCATTCAGACAGGTTGGCGAAGCCCGAATCGTCACGTACACATCTGACAAGATGCAACCTGAGCTAGAATTCATTTTCCGCCCCCTGGCCGCGAGTTTTGAGCGTATCTGATGGCCCTTAGCCACCTTGTCCCACCGTCCCCCGCCCGCCCCGCCGACGCCGTTGCGCGCATGGCTCTGCTGGATCATGACCTGCGCGCGGCGGTCGCGGATCTGATGGGCGGCCTGCGGCTGATCCCCGACGACGGGCTTGGGCCCGAGGCGCGGCTGCAGCTTGACCGTGCAAGGGCATCCGGCGCAGCGCTCGCCCGGCTGATGGAGGACCGGCTGGCCCCCGACGGCGCGCCGTCCGAGCTGGCGCTTGGCGCTGCGCTCGGCGATATCGAGGCGCGCTGGCAGGGACATGCCCGCGAAAGGGCGCTGGCCTTCCGGCTTGTCGCGGCCGGTGACCTGCCCGGCACGGTTGCGCTTGATCATCTGGCGCTGGACCGCATCCTGTCGAACATCCTGTCGAACGCCGTCAAATACACCGACCGGGGGCTGGTGCAGCTGATGGTCAGCCGGTCGGCCGCCGGACATCTGCGGTTCGAGGTGACGGACGAAGGCCCGGGATTTTCGCCCGAGGCGCTGGCGCGGTTGTTCGAGTTCGGCGGCCGCCCTGCCGGTTCGGCGCAGCCGGGAACCGGGCTTGGCCTTCACATCGCCCATGACCTGACCGACCGGCTGGGCGGGTCTCTGACGGTCGCCAACCGCGCCGGTGGCGGCTCTTCGGTCGTCCTGGACCTGCCGCCCATGGCGTTTCAGGCCGCCGGTGCTGTGGCGGGGCCGCTGCCCCGGCTTGACCGGCTGCGGATACTGGTCGCCGACGACAGCGCGACGCAGCGCGCGCTGCTGGCGGCAATGCTGGGCCAGATGGGGGCCGAGGTCAGCCTGGCCGCCGATGGCGAGGCGGCGACGGGCTGGCTGGCGCGGGCGGACTTCGACCTTGCGCTGATCGACATCGAAATGCCGCGCCTGTCGGGGATCGAGCTGATCCGCATGCTCCGGGCCGGCGCCTTTGGCCGGGCCGAGTTGCCCGTCATCGCCGTCACCGCCCATCGCCGGGCCGCCGAACAACGGCGGATCGGCGCCGCGGGGGCGGACGCGATCATGACCAAGCCGATCCTCGGGCCCGAAGCGCTTGCCGCTGCGGTCAGGGTCGCGTTAACCGTTGACCGCCCGTCCCCGGCGTCCGGCACGCCCGGCAGGCCGCTGCCCGGGATTGACCGCCTTTTGACCCTTGTCAGCCCGGACAGCGGCGACAGCCTTCTGACGGCGCTCGGCGCCGACCTCGGCCGGGTGCGCCGCAGCCTTGCCAGGGCGCGGGCGGCGGGCGATCTGGCGGGTCTGCAGGCCAGCACCCATGTCGCCATCGCCCTGACCGGCGCCATCGGTGCCACTGCCCCCATGGCGCTGGCGCAGCGGCTGAACGGCCTGACGGATGCGGCCGGGATCGCCGCCCAGACGCTGCTGATCGACGCGCTTCTGGCCCAGCTTGACGGGCTGGTGGCCGGGATCGCCGACCAAAGGCACGGCGGCCACCGGAACGGGGCTCTCGGGAACGGGGGGCAGGGACAATGACCGAACCCCAGCCGATCCTGCTGATCGAAGACACGGCGTCGCTGCAGATCGTTTACGAATCCGTCCTGCGGCAGGCCGGATACCGCGTCACCGTCGCCGGGGACGGCGCCACCGGCCTTGCCGCCTTCCGCAGCATCGGCCCCCGCGTCGCCATCGTCGATCTGATGCTGCCTGACCGCGACGGGATCGAACTGATGCGCGAGCTTCTGGCGATCAGCCCCGGGACGCCGGTGATCGTCATCACCTCGAACGGGTCGATCAACAAGGCGGTCGAGGCGATGCGCGCCGGGGCCACCGAATTTCTGGTCAAACCCTTTGACGAGCAGCGGTTTCTGAATGCTGTCGCCAATGCGGTTGCCACCTGGTCCGGGGCGGCGCCTGCCGGACCCTCGGGGGCGCCGGGTGATTTTGTCGGCACGTCACCGGCGATGCAGGATGTCTATGGCAAGATCCGGTCGGTCGCGCGGTCGATGGCCTCGGTCTTCATCACCGGCGAAAGCGGCACCGGCAAGGAACTTTGCGCCGAGGCGATCCACCGGCTGTCGAACCGGGCCTCGGGGCCTTTCATCGCGCTGAACTGCGGCGCGATCCCGGCGGAACTGCTGGAATCCGAGGTGTTCGGCCATATCAAGGGCTCGTTCACCGGCGCCATCGCCGACAAGCCGGGGGCAGCGGTGACGGCCGATGGCGGCACGCTGTTTCTGGATGAAATCTGCGAGCTGGACCTTGGCCTGCAGACCAAGCTCCTGCGGTTCCTGCAGACCTCGACGGTGCAGCCGGTCGGGGCGAACCGGCCGCGCAAGGTCGATGTGCGGATCGTCTGCGCCACCAACCGCGACCCGCAAGAGGCGGTCCGGCGCGGCCAGTTCCGCGAGGATCTGTACTACCGGCTGCATGTCGTCCCGATCCACCTGCCGCCGCTGCGCGACCGGGGCGAGGATGTGATCGAGATCGCCGAGCGGGCGCTGATGCGCATGGCCGCCGAAGAGGGCCGCCGCTTCACCGGCCTGTCGCCCGAGGTGCGCGAGATTTTCCGGCAGGCGCCCTGGCCCGGCAATGTGCGCCAGCTTCTGAACGTCGTCCGCCAGATCGTGGTGATGAACGAGGGCGGGCTTGTGTCGGCGGCGATGCTGCCGGCCGAGCTGGCGGCCTCGGGCGAGGCGCCGGTGATGCGCCCGGCCGTGGCGGCACCCCCGCCGGCCGCGGGCCTCGACGGTCTGCTCGGCCGGACCCTGGCCGAGATCGAGCGTCTGGTGATCGAAGCCACGATCGAGATGCACGGCGGGTCGGTCACAAGGGCGGCCCGGGTTCTGGACGTGGCCCCGTCGACCCTCTACCGCAAGATGGAAAGCTGGGGGCGCGGCGACGCGCCGACCGGGTGAAGGCCTGCGGTTCAGGCCCCCGACGCCGGGCCGGGCGGGAAAGGCCGATCGTCCGGTGAAAGAACGGCCCCGTTCATGTGAAAACGCCGCCCCGTGACCACCTCAACACGCACCGGCGAAGTGCGGCGCCCCCCGCAGGGGCAGGCGCTGCCCGGCCGCTTTGGGAGACCGGGCGGTGCGTGCGAGCACGCACCCTACCACTGAGCCCGCACAGTTCTTTCTCCGACGCCGGGCTGAGCGCGATCAGCCGATCTTCCGGTGGAAGAGCGGCCCCGCTCATGCGGGAACGGCGCCCCGTGAGCGCCTCAACACGCACCGGCAAAGTGCGGCGCCCCCCGCAGGGGCAGGCGCTGCCCGGCCGCTTTGGGAGACCGGGCGGTGCGTGCGAGCACGCACCCTACCGCTGAGCCCGCACGTTTTTTCTCCGACGCCGGGCTGGGCGGGACAAGCCGATCTTCCGGCGGAAGAGCGGCCCCGCTTATGCGGGAACGGCGCCCGGTGACCGCCTCAACACGCACCGGCAAAGTGCGGCGCCTGCCCCGGACGGCGGAAAGCGCGCCCCGGCAGCGTTGATGGCACCCGCATGCGACGGCGGCCCGTCGCCCCCCAGCCGACCAAGCCCGCGCGAACCCTTTCCCCGACGCCGGGCCGGGCGGGAAAGGCCGATCGTCTGGTGAAAGAACGGCCCCGCTCATGCGGGAACGGTGCCCCGTGACCGCCTCAACACGCACCGGCAAAGTGCGGCGCCCCCCGCAGGGGCAGGCGCTGCCC
>CAZORV010000092.1:0-12117 GCA_964582215.1 uncultured Frigidibacter sp. | reverse complement strand
CCTTTTCATAGATCGCCGCCGACGGGTCCTGCAGATAGTTCGAGCGGATGATCGTGGTGTTGCGCCCGGTGTTGCCGCCGCCGAGCCAGCCCTTTTCGATCACCGCGACATTGGTGATCCCGTAGTTCTTGCCAAGGTAATAGGCCGTGGCCAGACCATGGCCGCCCGCACCGACGATGATGACGTCGTATTTCTTTTTCGGCGCCGGGCTGCGCCAGGCCTGTTCCCAGTTCTGGTGATAGGACAGGGCCTCGCGGACGATGGCGAAGGCGGAATAACGCTTCATGCTCATGGGAGGGCCTTTCGCGAATCTTGGGGGCGGACCGGGCCGCGCCGTTTGTCCCTCAATGGAACGGAGAGGGTTTTGCCTTAGGTCGCCAAACGTCGCAATCGGGAAAAATGCGACATCGGCGATCAGATTGGCAGCGGGGGGGCCGGGTGGCGGCGCGGGCGGGGGATTGGGGGCTTTCGGGACCGGGCGGAAGCGCCTATGGAATGGCCGACATATGAGGGTGCGATGGTCTTCTGGCTTTTGGCTTTGGTGATGGCGGCGGGGGTGGCGGCGGCGGTGCTGGCGGCGCTGGTCCGGCCCGGCGCCGGGGCGGCCCCTGACCCGGGGCTTGGGGTCTTTCGCGCCCAGCTGGCCGAGATCGACCGCGATCTGGCGCGCGGGCTGATCGGCGCGGCCGAGGCCGACAGCCTGCGCACCGAGGTCAAGCGGCGGGTGCTGGACCATGACCGGGCGCCGGTCGTCGCGGTGCGTCCGGCGGGGGTCGCACTGCCGATGGCGCTGGTTCTGGCAGCGCTTGCCGGCGCCTTCGGGCTGTACCTCTCGCTCGGCGCGCCCGGCTATCCGGACCTGCCGCACCGCGACCGGGTGGCGCGAGCCGAGGCGCTGAAAGCCGCCCGCCCGTCGCAGGCCAGCGCCGAGGCCGAGGCCGAAAAGCGCCGGCCCGCGCCCCCTGCCCCGGATCCCGCCTTCGAAGCACTGATGGCGAAGTTGCGCGCCGCTGTCGCGGGCCGCCCCGGTGATCAGCAGGGGCTGCGGCTTCTGGCCGGGAACGAGCGCAAGCTTGGCAACCTTGCCGCCGCCGCCCGGGCCGAGGCGCAGCTGATCGCCGCCCTTGGCGACAAGGCCACGGCGGCTGATCATGCCACGCTTGCCGACATGCTGGTCAATGCCGCCGGCGGCATCGTCACGCCCGAGGCCGAGGCCGCGATCGCGGCAACATTGAAGGCCGACCCGGGGAACGGCACCGCCCGCTTTTACGCCGGGCTGATGGAGGCGCAGACCGGCCGCCCGGACCGCGCCTTCCTGCTCTGGCGCGACCTGATGAAGGACAGCCCCGCCGATGCGCCCTGGATGCCGTTTCTGTCGGCGCAGATGGAGGATCTGGCCGCCGCCGCCGGGGCCGACTATACGCCGCCCGAGGCGCCTGCGGCAGGGGATCAGGCGGCGATGATCGCGGGCATGGTCGACGGGCTTGAGGCGCGGCTGATGGCGGGTGGCGGATCGGCGGCCGAATGGGCGCAGCTTTTGCGCGCGCTCGGCGTCCTGAAGGAAACTGACCGGGCGCGGGCCGCCTGGGCTGCGGCCGAAAAGGCGCTGGCGGGCGACGCGGCCGGGCTGGCCGAGGTCCGCGCCGAGGCCCTGGGTGCGGGGGTCGCGGAATGATCTTTGACGACATCGGCGAATTCGCCGGGCAACTGGCGCCCCACCGCGCGCTGGCCGGGCTTGATCTGGGCGAAAAGACCATCGGCGTCGCCGTGTCGGACCGGCTGCTGTCGGTCGCCTCGCCCCTGTCGACGATCCGGCGGGTCAAGTTCACGCTGGACGCCGGGGCGCTGCTGGCGATCGTCGCCGCGCGCGAGATCGGCGGGCTGATCCTTGGCCTGCCGCGCAATATGGACGGGTCCGAAGGCCCGCGCTGCCAGTCGACCCGCGCCTTTGCCCGCAACCTGTCGCGCCTGACCGAACTGCCGATCGGCTTTTGGGACGAACGCCTGTCGACGGTGGCCGCCGAACGCGCGCTTCTTGAGGCGGATACGTCACGAAAACGCCGCTCGGAGGTCATTGATCATGTCGCCGCGGGGTTTATCCTGCAAGGGGCGCTCGACCGGATCGGGCATGTGAGGCGGCAGTGAGCGAGCGGGCGGAAGAGGATCAGGCGGGCGTGACGGTCTGGCGGCGGGCCGAGGTCGAAAGCCCCTGCGTCCGGCTTTGCACCATCCACCCGACCGAACGGATCTGCATCGGCTGCCTGCGCTCGATCGACGAAATCACCGAATGGAGCCGGATGGCCCCCGAGACCCGCCGCGCGATCATGGCCGACCTGCCCGCCCGCGCACCGCGCCTCGCGCTGCGCCGGGGCGGCCGGGCGGCGCGGCTCAGGGATCGGCCGGGGGAATAGCTGCGGGCCACAAGCGCGCGTCACGCCCCTTCACCGGCCTGGCCTGCGCCCCTATCTTGGTCCCATGCGCCTGCGGCTTGTCTCATGGAATGTTCACAAGTGCCTCGGCCTTGACCGGCGGCGGCGGCCGGACCGGATTGCGGCGGTGCTGGCGGCGGCGCGCGCTGACCTCGTGGTCCTGCAAGAGGTCGACCACCGCCTTGGCCTCCGCCCGGCCGCCCTGCCCCGCGATCTGGCCGAGCAGGCGACCGGCCTCAGACCCCTGCCCTTTTCCCTGTCGCCGGTCAGCCTTGGCTGGCATGGCCAGACGATCCTCGTTCGCCCCGGGTTCCACCCGACGGCCATCCGCCGCATCGTCCTGCCGGGGCTGGAACCGCGCGGCGCGGTTCTGGCGGAACTTGACACGCCCCTTGGTCCCCTCCGGCTGATCGGCGTCCATCTGGGCCTGATCGGCCGCTACCGCCGGATGCAGATGGCGGCGATCGCCGCCTTTCTGTCGCATCAGGCCAGCCTGCCGACCGCCATCGTCGGCGACTTCAACGAATGGTCGCCGCGCGGCGGGGCCGACGCGCTTGGCCCGGGCTTTCGCCTGCACGCCCCGGCGCCGAGCTTTCCGGCCGCCCGGCCCCTTGCCCGGCTGGACCGGATTGCCATCGGCCCGGGCCTCCACCTGACCGCGGCGGGCACCATCGCCACGCCGCTGACCCGCGTCGCCTCGGACCACCTGCCGCTTTGGGCCGACCTGCAGACCAGCCTCGGTTAAAGGGCGAGCCTCAGTTGAAGGGATTGGTGTCCGACTTCAACGCGTCGATACAGTCGATCAGCGCCCCGATCGAGGCGCTGGACCCGGCCAGCGAATAATTTTCGACCGAATCGCCGTCTTCGGCGTTCAGATACAGCGTCCGGCCGCGCATCACTTCCTTGATGAAATTCAGCCCGTCATCGCCGGCTGGCAGGGTGAAAAACACGCTCTGCCTGGCCAGATCGGCATTCGACAGGTTCCAGGGCGACCGGCTGTCGACCGTCACCACCAGGTTCGCCGTCCCGCCCTCGCCCAGATCCCAGCTTTCGTCGTAGAACTGCAGCTGCACCGTCGCCTCGGCATCCGCCCAAAGGGTGAAGGACCGCGCCCCGTCCGTCATCTGCGCAAGGCACGAGATCGTGCCATCCTCGAACCCCACCACGCGGACTTCCCAGGCCTTGTGGGCAAAGATCACCTCGGACTGTGCCTCGGCCCGGACCGCGACCGGGGACAAAAGCGCCAGGACAAGAAGCCCGCAAAGGAAGTGTTTCATGGCAAGGCCTCGGACGTTCGGTTTCAAAAAGGCAGTGTCGTGCAAATTCCGGCAATGAAACGGAAAATGCGGGGAAATTCTCTGTCAGCCCCGCCATTCCCAGGGTCGTGTGAACTGGCCCAGCAGCTTTTCGACCGCCGCCTCGTCGACCGGCCCCTTGCGGACCAGCCGCGCCACCAGCCCGCGCTTCTTGTCCTCGGCCACGTCGGCGACTTCGGCGGCGATGCCAGCCTCGGCCAGGGCGGCATCGTAGACCCGGCCGATGGCCATCCGGCGCAGGTCGGGCTTGAAGATCTTGCCGACGGCGGTCTTCGGCAGTTCGGGCAGTATCTCGACATATTTCGGCACCGCCGCACGCTCATGGATCGTGGCGGCGGCATGGGCCATCAGATCGGCGGTGCTGACCGTCGCGCCCTTGACCAGTTCGACATAGGCGCAAGGCAACTCGCCCGCAAAGGCGTCGGGCTGGCCGACCGCGCCGACGAAGGCGACCGCCGGATGGGTGACCAGCGCCTCTTCGATCAGCGCGGGGTCGATGTTGTGGCCGCCCCGGATGATCAGATCCTTGGTCCGCCCGGTAATCCACAGATAGCCGTCCGCGTCGATCCGGCCCAGATCGCCGGTCCTGAGATAGCGGCCCTCGGCGAAAAGATCGCGGTTCTTGTCGGTCTCGGTATAGGTCGAGCCTTCAAACACCCCGGGGTTCGAGACGCAGATCTCGCCGACCTCGTCGGTGCCGCATTCCTTTGTCACCATGCCCGCGCCGTTCGAATGCAGGATGCGGACATGGCAATAGGGCATGACCAGCCCGACCGAGCCGACCTTCTTGTCGCCATCGACGGGGTTGCAGGACACAAGGCAGGTGGCCTCGGTCAGACCATAGCCTTCGGCGATGCCGACGCCGGTGGCGGCCTTGAAGCGGTTGTAAAGCTCGACCGGCAGGGGGGCAGAGCCGGAAATGGCGGTGCGCAGGGTCGAGACGTCGGCATTCACCGGGCGCTGCATCAGCGCGGCGATCGCGGTGGGGACGGTCATCAGAAAGGTGACCTGCCAGCGTTCGATCAGCTTCCAGAAATTGTCGAACACGCCTTCGCCGCGATAGCCTTGCGGCGTCGGCAGCACCATATGGGCGCCCGACCCGATGCAGGACATCAGGATCGGATAGGCGGCGAAGACATGGAACAGCGGCAGGGGGCAGATCAGCACGTCACTGTCGTCAAACAGCAACGTCGCGCCGATCCAGCCGTTGTAGATCATCCCGGAATAGCGGTGCTGGGCGACCTTGGGCATGCCGGTCGTGCCGCCGGTGTGGAAGTAGGCGGCAACGCGGTCGCCGTCGCTGTCGGTGAAGGTCAGGCGATCGGCCGGATGGCGGTCGCAGGCGGCGTTGAACTGCAGGACCCGGGCCTGATGTGTCACCGGGTTCTTGGGCCGGATGAAGGGCACGATCCAGCTTTTCGGCGGCGCGAGATGGCGGTTGAGATCGACCTCAAGCAGGGTGTGGACGCCCGGCGCCATCGCCAGCGCGGCGGCGGCCTTTTGCGGCACATCGGTCTTCGGAAAGGCCTTCAGCGTGACCAGCACCTTTGCCCCGGTCTCGCGCAGGATCGCGGCGATCTGGTCGGCGTCCAGAAGCGGGTTGATCGGGTTGACGATGCCCGCCACGGCGCCGGCCAGCAGCGTCACCGCCGTCTCGGTCGCGTTCGGTAGCAGATAGGCGACGGTGTCGGTCGGCCCGATGCCGAGGCTGCGAAAAAGGTTCGCCGCCTGTGTCACCCGCCCGTGCAGCGCGGCCCAGGTCAGGGTTTCGGCCTTCGACTGCGGGTCCGACAGCAGCTGAAAGCTCAGCGCCGGCCGGTCGCCATGCGCCAGCTTCGCCCGCGTCAGGAACTGATAAAGCGTCACCGGCAGATCGCGCTGATCATAGGGCATGGCCCGTTCGATCGCATCACGATCCGCGATCGTGGCAAATCTTGCCATTCCATCTCCTCCCCAGCGCGCCACCCTGTCAGGACGGCCATTTTCCCGGCAGGATGCGGTCAAACCCGGCCTGTGGCAAGCAAAAGCCAAAGGCCGCGCCGCCCCCCGCCCCGGGCGCCTGCCTGTAACGTTGCGACAGTGCGTTTCCGCATCGCAGCAATCGCCGGACCGGGGGGCCAGAAAACACTTGCGCATGGCCGGAATCGCAGTATGTTCCCGGCCTCGCTTGTAACTTGGGTTCGCACCCGGTGTCCGTATGGCAACCAGTGACGAAACCCCTGGAAATCCGGGGCCACGGCCCCCAAAAACCCGAGGTTGAGACATGGCTGTCCCTCAGAACCGCACCACGCGGTCACGCCGCAATATGCGCCGCGCGCACGATTTTCTTGTGGCGGCAAACCCGAATGAATGCCCGAACTGTGGCGAGCTGAAGCGTCCGCACCATGTTTGCGGCGCCTGCGGCCACTATGACGGCAAGGAAGTCGTCGCGCAGACCGCCGAAGTCGACGTGGACGACGCCGCGGCCTGAGGCCCCGGCGGACGGGTCCGACCATGCCTTCAGAAGCGACCCCAGCGGGTAGGGCGACGATGGCGGGCGAGCCGGGCCGAATCATCATTTCCGTCGATGCGATGGGCGGCGACCGGGGTTCGGTCGCCGTTGTTGCTGGCATGGCCGACAGTCTGGCCCATTGCCCCGACCTCGGCTTCATCCTGCACGGCAACCAGACCGAGCTTCAGCCGCTGCTGGCCCGGCGCCCCGACCTTGCCGCCCGCACCACCATCGCCCACGCCGACGAGGTCGTGTCGATGGAGGACAAGCCCAGCCAGATCATGCGCCACGGCCAGAAGACCTCGATGTGGTCGACGCTGGACGCCGTCAAGGACGGCCGCGCCGCCGCCGCGGTGTCCTGCTGCAATACCGGCGCGCTGATGGCGGTCTCGATGCTGCGGCTGCGCAAGCTGCCGGGCGTCAACCGGCCGGCGATCGCCTGCCTCTGGCCCTGCCGGGCGCCGCACGGCTTTGCGGTGATGCTGGACGTCGGCGCCGACATCAAGGCCGATGCCCCCGATCTTTTGCAATATGCGCTGATGGGCGCCTCTTACGCCCGCAACGGGCTGGGGCTGGCGCGCCCGCGCATCGGCCTGCTGAACGTCGGCACCGAAGACCACAAGGGCCGGGCCGAGATCAAGGAGGCGCAGGACCTGATCGCCGCCGCGACCGAGGTCGGCGGCTTTGACTATGTCGGCTTTGTCGAGGGCAGCGACCTGCCCTCGGGCCGCGTCGACGTGATCGTCACCGACGGTTTCACCGGCAATATCGCCCTGAAAACCGGCGAAGGCACGGCCAAACTGGTCGGCGATTTCCTGAAAGAGGCGTTCAACGCCACCTTCCTGTCGAAAATCGCCGCCCTTCTGGCGATGACCTCGCTGAAGCGGCTGCAGGTCCGCATCGACCCGCGCCGCGTCAATGGCGGGGTTTTCCTTGGCCTGAACGGCACGGTCGTCAAATCCCACGGCTCGGCCGACGCCACCGGCATTTCCGCCGCGATCCAGCTGGCGCGACGTCTTGCCGTGTCCGGCTTCACCGAAAGGCTGAAGGCGCGGGTTGCTTCGGCTGTCGCGCCGGGGCAGGATGCCGCGATCGGGGACGGGGAAAAGATCGGACATAGTGAATGACTGTGCGTGCCGTTGTCAGGGGCGTTGGCCATTATCTGCCCGCGCGCGTCGTCGAGAACAGCGAGTTCGAGGGCAAGGTCGAAACCTCGGATGAATGGATCCGCGCCCGGACCGGCATCGAACGCCGCCATTTCGCTGCCGAGGGCGAGACAACCTCGGACCTTGGCGCCCATGCCGCGCGCGCAGCGCTGGCCGATGCGGGCCTGGCACCGGGCGACATCGACGCGATCATCGTCGCCACCTCGACCCCGGACCTGACCTTCCCGTCCGTCGCGACCATGGTGCAGGCCAAGATCGGCCTGACGCGGGGCTTTGCCTTTGACGTCCAGGCGGTCTGCGCGGGCTTCGTCTTCGCGCTGGCCAATGCCAATGCGCTGATCCTGTCCGGTCAGGCCCGCCGGGTCCTGGTGATCGGCGCCGAAACCTTCAGCCGCATCCTCGACTTCGCGGACCGCTCGACCTGTGTGCTGTTCGGCGACGGCGCCGGCGCGCTGGTCCTTGAGGCCGCGACCGGAACCGGCACGAAGGCCGATCGCGGCATCCTGTCGACCGACCTGAACTCCGACGGCACCTACCGCGAGCTTCTCTATGTCGACGGCGGGGTCTCGACCAGCGGCGCGGCCGGACACCTGCGGATGCAAGGCAACCAGGTCTTCCGCCATGCGGTTGAAAAACTTACAGAAACCGCCCACACGGCGCTGGCAAAGGCGGGCCTCGGCAGCCAGGATGTCGACTGGATCGTGCCGCATCAGGCCAATATCCGCATCATCGAGGGCACGGCAAAACGCATGCAGGTGGCGATGGATCATGTCGTCGTCACCGTGCAGGACCATGGCAACACCTCGGCCGCGTCGATTCCCCTGGCCCTGTCGGTCGGCAAGGCCCGTGGCCAGATCAGGACCGGCGATCTGCTGGTCACCGAGGCGATCGGCGGCGGTCTGGCCTGGGGGTCGGTGGTTCTGCGCTGGTAATTCGGCGCCTGAAAGCCGCTTCCCAAGCCATTGATATTGACTCGTAAATTCAAACCCCGCATCCTGCCGTGAATTTGGTTCCGGCAAGACCGGCAGAGGGGGAAGGATGAGCGACAAGACTTTGACCCGCATGGACCTCAGCGAGGCCGTCTACAGCGCCGTCGGCCTGTCGCGCAACGAGTCCGCGCAACTGGTCGAAAGCGTGCTCCAGCACATGTCCGACGCGCTGGTTTCCGGGGAAACCGTCAAGATTTCGTCCTTCGGCACCTTTTCGACCCGCTCGAACGCGGCGCGGGTCGGCCGCAACCCCAAGACCGGCGACGAGGTTCCGATCCAGCCGCGCCGCGTCCTGACCTTCCGCCCCGCGCATCTGATGAAAGACCGCGTGGCCGCCGGAAACAAGGGCTGAGGACCGGGCCATGTCCAAGCCGGCGTCCAAGTCAGCCGAGGCCTTCCGCACCATCAGCGAAGTCGCCGAAGTTCTGGACACGCCCGCGCATGTGCTGCGGTTCTGGGAAAGCCGTTTTCCGCAGGTCAAGCCGGTCAAGCGCGCGGGCGGGCGGCGCTATTACCGCCCCGCCGACGTGGCGCTGCTGGGCGGGATTCGCAAGCTTCTCCATGATGACGGGCTGACGATCCGGGGCGTGCAGAAGATGCTGCGCGAGCAGGGCATCCGGCATGTTGCGGCCTTCGCGGGCCTTGACGAAGCGGATCACGCCCCCGCCCCCGAAGGCGCATCCGCCGCAAGGCCCCTCCGCCGCTGGCCCGAGGCCCCCTCGCCCGACATCGATCCGGCGGGCGACCACCTCTTGCCCGACCCCGACGATGCGGCGGTGCATTTCGACGAAGGCCCGGCGCTCTCGCCGCTGCGCCCCGACCGCGCGCCGCAGGTCACCGCGCGCGACGATCTGCAGCGCGAACGGCTGGCGCGCCGCACCCCGGCCGACGCGCCCGCCCCCGAAACCCATTTCGACCGGCCGATGGAACGCGGCGACTGGCTGCCGGCGGCCGCACTCTTGCGGGCCATGACCCTGAACCGCGCCGCCCAGCGCCAGGACGAATTGCGCGCGATCTATGACCGGCTGAGCGCCGTCTACGACCGCCGCCGCGGCGCCGGCAATTAAGCCGCCGCCACCCGCCCCGCCATGCGTTTTGCCGCTTGCCCCCACCCCGGCTGTCAGCCTATAGAACCCCCTGTCGGGCCGTGGCGCAGCCTGGTTAGCGCGTCCGTCTGGGGGGCGGAAGGTCGTGAGTTCGAATCTCACCGGCCCGACCATTTCGACAAAGGCCCATCCCTTCACCGGGGTGGGCCTTGGTGCATCCGGGGGAAAAGATGAACGGGATCGGCGTTCTGTCAGACCGGGCGATCCGGACAATGATCGGCGCGGGCGCGATCGGGGCCGACCCTCCCGTGACCGACGCCCAGATCCAGCCCGCCAGCCTCGACCTCCGGCTGGGAAGCGTGGCCTACCGGGTCCGCGCCTCGTTCCTCGCGGGCGCCGGCCGGACCGTCGCCGAGCGGATCGCCGAGTTCGAGATGCACCGGGTCGATCTGACCGGCGGCGCGGTTCTGGAAAAGGGCTGCGTCTATGTCGTGCCGCTGATGGAGCGGCTGGCCCTGCCCGACACCATCACCGCCGTCGCCAATGCCAAAAGCTCGACCGGACGCCTTGACCTTCTGACCCGCACCATCACCGACGGCGGGGTCGAGTTCGACCGGATCGGCGCGGCCTACCGGGGCCCGCTCTATGCCGAGATCTGCCCCCGCTCCTTCTCGGTCCTCGTCCGGCCCGGCATGCGGCTGAACCAGATCCGTTTCCGCGCCGGTCAGGCGGTGCTGTCGGACACCGCACTTGCTGCCCTCCACGCCGCCACACCGCTGGTCGACGGCCCGGCGCTGATCTCCGAGGGCCTCGGCTTTTCCGTCGACCTCGCACCCGCGCGCGGCGATCTCGTCGGCTACCGGGCCAAGCCCCACACCGGTCTCATCGACCTCGACCGCATCGGCCATTACGCCCCCGCCGACTTCTGGGAAGAGGTCCGCACCCGCGAGGGCCGCATCATCCTCGACCCCGGCGCCTTCTACATCCTCGTCAGCCGCGAGGCTGTGACCATCCCCCCCGACCACGCCGCCGAAATGGCGCCCTATCTGGCCATGGTCGGCGAATTTCGCGTCCATTACGCCGGCTTCTTCGACCCGGGCTTCGGCCATGGCGCCGCCGGCGGCAAGGGCGCGCGCGGCGTCCTCGAGGTTCGCTGCCACGAGGCGCCCTTCGTCCTGGAAGACGGCCAGACCGTCGGGCGGCTGGTCTATGAACGGATGGCCGAGCGCCCCGAGCGCCTCTACGGCAGCGGCATCGCCTCGAACTATCAGGGCCAGGGCCTGAAACTCTCCAAGCACTTCCGCGGCTGACCGCCGCCTTTTCCGCGGCTTTTTCTTTGTCGAAATACTCCCGCCGGAGGCATCCGCCGGAACGGCAAACGCCCGGCCAAAGACCGGGCGCACCAGATCATCCGCCAGCCCGCCTCAGCGCGCCGAGGCGACTTCCTTTTTCGTGTCGGAATGGATCAGCAGCGGCTTGGCGCCATCGGTCTCGACCGCATCCTGATTGACCACGACTTCCTGCACCGAACTCAGGCCCGGCAGTTCGAACATCGTGTCCAGAAGAATATCTTCCATGATCGACCGCAGGCCGCGCGCGCCGGTCTTGCGCTTGATCGCGCGTTTGGCGATGGCGGTCAGCGCGTCGGGGGTAAAGGTCAGCTTGACGCCTTCGATGTCGAACAGCCGCTGATATTGCTTGACCAGCGCATTCTTCGGCTCGGTCAGGATCGTCACCAGCGCCGCCTCGTCCAGATCGGTCAGCGTCGCCAGAACCGGCAGACGGCCGACAAATTCCGGGATCAGCCCGAACTTCAGCAGATCCTCGGGCTCCAGCTCCTGAAACAGCTCGCCCACGCCGCGCGCGTCGGGGTCCTTCACATCGGCGCCAAAGCCGATGCCCGACCCTTTGCCGCGCTGGGCGATGATCCGTTCAAGGCCCGCGAACGCGCCGCCGCAGATGAACAGGATGTTGGTCGTGTCGACCTGCAGGAATTCCTGCTGCGGATGCTTGCGCCCGCCCTGCGGCGGCACCGAGGCGACGGTGCCTTCCATGATCTTCAGAAGCGCCTGCTGCACCCCCTCGCCCGAGACGTCCCGGGTGATCGAGGGGTTGTCGGACTTGCGGGTGATCTTGTCGACCTCGTCGATATAGACGATGCCGCGCTGCGCCCGCTCGACATTGTATTCGGACGCCTGCAAAAGCTTCAGGATGATGTTTTCCACATCCTCGCCGACATAGCCGGCCTCGGTCAGCGTCGTCGCGTCGGCCATGGTGAAGGGCACGTCAAGGATGCGGGCCAGCGTCTGGGCCAGCAGGGTCTTGCCGCAGCCGGTCGGGCCGATCAAGAGGATGTTCGACTTCGACAGTTCGATGTCGGCCGATTTCGCCGCGTGGTTCAGCCGCTTGTAATGGTTGTGGACCGCGACCGACAGCACCCGCTTGGCATGTTCCTGCCCGATGACATAATCGTCCAGCACCTTGCAGATGTCGCGCGGCGTCGGCACGCCGTCAGTCGATTTCAGCCCGGTGGTCTTGGTCTCTTCGCGGATGATGTCCATGCAAAGTTCGACGCATTCATCGCAGATGAACACTGTCGGACCCGCGATCAGCTTGCGGACCTCATGCTGGCTTTTGCCGCAGAACGAGCAGTAAAGCGTGTTCTTGCTGTCGCTGCCTG
>CAZORV010000091.1:0-12363 GCA_964582215.1 uncultured Frigidibacter sp. | reverse complement strand
GCAAACGCTATCGCGGCAATCTGGTGCCGATGCTGGCGCAGAAATACGGGATCGACGTCGGCTCGCCCGACAACGGCTTCGCCTTCGACCAGATCGCCAGCTTCCGCCGCTTTCTCCTCTTTGCCCGCGATACGATCCGCTGGCGCCGCCCGATGGACCCTGACATCCACTGGTCGGCCATGTCGGGCCATATCTCGACCTTCATCGTCAACGGCGGGCGCTACGACCGGATATTCTTCACCGAGCGCTTCGATCAGGGCATGCAGACCGTGCTCGACCAGGTGACGACGCCGGTGCCGGTGGTGCTGAAAGAGGTGCCGAAATTCAACGAAAGCGAAGGCCACGGCCCCCGGCGCGCCCACCCGGTCGAGGCGTACTTCGACGATCTCTCGATGCATCTGATGTTCGAGATCTACAAAAAGGACTTCCAGCTCTTCCGCTACGACTTCGACAATCCCGCCAACAAGATGCCGCTCGGCGAGGTCGACCTGGACGAGGTTCACGCCAAACTCGGCGACTGACCCCCAACGGACCGCCCCCGGCTTTTTCTTTGCCCAAATACTCGAACCGGCCATGCCACCGGCGCGGCGCATGGCAAGGGGCCTGCGGCAGCGGGCGTCGGGCGACGGCCCCGGCGGGGCCCGAGCCTGACGCCACCCCTTTTCAGATCAGCCCTTCGGCGCGGAACAGCGCCTTCACATCCGCCTCGGGACGGGCGCCGAAATGGCTGATGACCTCGGCCGCCGCGACGCAGCCCATGCGGCCCGCGACCTTCAGGCTCTGGCCGGTGGCAAGCCCGTAAAGAAAGCCTGCCGCGAACTGGTCGCCCGCACCGGTCGCATCGACCGGCACCACCCGGCGCACCGGCACTTCCGCCCGCTCGTCACCACGGATCAGCACGACATCCGCCCCCGACCGGGTGCAGACGATCAGCGGGCAGTCGGCCCGTGCCAGCCCCAGGGCCGCCTCAAGATCCTCGGTCTGATACAGCGCGCACCATTCATGCTGGTTGCCGATCACGAAATCCATCTCGTCATGCACCAGCCGCCGGAAGTCGGCCCGGTGACGGTCGACGCAGAACGGGTCCGACAGCGAGATCCCCGCCTTGCCGCCGCCCGCATGACAGGCCTGCGCCGCCTTGTGAAAGGCCGCCTTGCCCGGATCCTTGTCGAAAAGATAGCCCTCAAGGAACAGATATTCCGCCCCCTGCACGATCCCGGCGTCCAGATCCCCGGGGCCGAAATCGGCGCCGGCACCGAGATATGTGTTCATCGACCGCTCGCCGTCCGCCGACACAAAGATCATCGACCGCGAGGTCGGATGATCGGCCCCGGCGGCCGGCGGGTTCGGAAAGGCCGTGCCCTCCCCCTCAAGCGAGCGGGCATAGAACCGGCCCAGCGCGTCGTCCTTGACCTTGCCGACAAAGGCGGTCCGCAGGCCCAGATTGCCGATCCCCGCCAGCGTATTGCCGACCGACCCTCCGGGCGCCTCCTTGCGGTCCTTCATCGCGGCATAAAGCATCTCGCCCCGCTCGCGGTCGACCAGCTGCATGATGCCCTTTTCGATCCCCATCCAGTCAAGGAAACGGTCGTCGCACTGGGTCAGCACATCGACGATGGCGTTGCCGATCCCGACAACCTGATAGTGATCAGTCAAGGTTCTTCTCCTCATAGGCGCAAAGATCGCGGATCAGGCAGGCCCGGCACTTCGGCCGCCGCGCCAGACATGTATAACGGCCGTGCAGGATCAGCCAATGATGCGCATGGGTCTGGAACTCGACCGGCACATGATCCTCGATCGCGCGTTCCACCGTTTCCACATCCTTGCCGGGCGCAATGCCGGTCCGGTTGCCGACGCGGAAGATATGGGTGTCGACCGCCTGTGCCGGGTGATGGAACCAGATGCTCAGCACCACATTGGCGGTCTTGCGCCCGACGCCGGGCAAGGACTGCAGCGCCGCCCGGGACGAGGGCACCTCGCCCCCGAAATCATCGACCAGAATCCGGCTCAGCCGGATGACATTGCGGGCCTTCTGCCGGAACAGTCCGATGGTCTTGATATGGTCGGTCAGCCGTTCCTCGCCCAGATCCAGCATCTTCTGCGGCGTGTCGGCGACCCGGAACAGCGCCGCCGTCGCCCGGTTCACGCCGACGTCGGTCGCCTGGGCCGACAGCGCCACCGCCACCAGAAGCGTGAAGGCGTTCACATGGTCAAGCTCGCCCTTCGGATGCGCCTCCGCCTCCCGGAACCGGGTGAAGATCGCGCGCATCGTCTGATAATCAAGCTGCCGGGCCATTTCCGCCCCTATGCCGCGCCGCGCCCCCAGTCGGCAAGGGCTTTTCCGAAAGCCGCAAGTTCCGGGTCGCCCGGCCGCCCGCCGCGGCCTAGACTGCCGGCAAAGGAGACATGCCATGCAGATGGACAGCCTGTCGCAGGACTATCATTATCAGGTCATCGCCCGCGCGCTCAGGGAAATCGACGCCCCCGGCGGACAGGCCCTGTCGCTTGACGATCTGGCCGCCCGCCTCCGGATGAGCCCGGCGCATTTCCAGCGCACCTTTTCCGCCTGGGTCGGCGTCTCGCCGAAACGCTATCAGCAATATCTGACCATCGACCATGCCCGCCAGCTGCTGGCCCGACGCTTCACCCTTCTCGACACCGCCGCCGAGACCGGGCTCTCGGGCACCGGGCGCCTGCATGACCTCTTCCTCAGATGGGAGGCGATGAGCCCCGGCGACTTCGCCCGGCAGGGTCAGGGCCTGACCATCCGCCACGGCTGGTTTCCGACGCCCTTCGGCGAGGCTTTGGCCATGGGCACCGACCGGGGCCTTTGCGGTCTGGCCTTTGCCGGCGACTGCGGCCGGGCAGCGGCCTGGGCCGACCTGACCGGCCGCTGGCCCCGCGCGGCCTTCACCGACGACCCCGAGGCGATCCGCCCATGGGTCGAGGCGGCCTTTGCCCAGTCCGGCGAGACAAGGCTTTTCATGATCGGCGCCCCCTTTCAGCTGAAAGTATGGGAGGCGCTTCTCCGCGTCCCCTCGGGCCATGTGACCACCTATTCCGAACTTGCCCGCGCCACCGGCCATCCCGCCGCCATGCGCGCCATCGGCACTGCCGTCGGCCGCAATCCGGTCAGTTTCCTGATCCCCTGCCACCGGGCCCTGCGCAAGTCCGGCGGGCTTGGCGGCTATCACTGGGGCCTGCCGGTCAAGCGCGCAATCCTGGCGTGGGAGGCCGCGCGGGCCGACGAGGCCGCCTGAGACCGGCACCGCACGCCCCCGCGCCCATGGGCAGTTTCCCGCCTATTCTTCCGGGCGCGGCCATCGTTATTGCCTAACAACTGCGCTATGAGCAGGGTGAAGTACATTCTCAAGTGCGGAGCCTTCTATGCACCTCAAGACCCTTCTTCTTGCCACCGTCGCGGGCAGCTTTGCCCTGACCGGCTGCGTCCAGCAGAACACGGCCTACAACCCCAATGACCCGAACGCCCATACCCGCAACGGCGCCATCCTCGGCGCATTGGCCGGTGGCGCGCTGGGTGCCGTGACCGGCGACAAGAACGACAAGGACGCCGACCGCATTCTGGGCGGCGCGGTGCTGGGCGCGGCGGCGGGCGCGATGGTCGGCCATTCGCTTGACCAGCAGGCGGCCGAACTGCAGCGCGACATCACCACCAACGGCGTCCGCATCGTGAACGAGGGCAACCAGCTGCGGGTCATCATGCCCGAGGGCATCCTGTTCCCGGTCGACAGCGCCACGGTTCAGGCCGGCATCATGAACGACCTCTACACCGTCGCCGACAGCGTCAACCGCTATCCCGGCACACGGGTCGAGGTTGTGGGCCACACCGACAACACCGGCTCGGCCGCCTATAACCAGGACCTGTCCGAGCGTCGCGCCCAGGCCGTCGCCGCCATCCTGCGCAACGGCGGCGTGTCGGGCGGGCGCCTGCGCCCCTACGGCATGGGCGAGGACCAACCCATCGCCTCGAACCTCAACCCCGCCGGCCGCGCCCAGAACCGCCGGGTCGAGATCCTGATCATCCCGACGCGCTGAACCGGCGCACAATGACAAAGGGCCGGGTCTGACCCGGCCCTTTTTGCCTGCCGCTGCCCTTCGGCCTCGGGCCAGGCTGTCCGTCGTCGGCCTGTCGCTTCGCCGTGCCCCGCCTCAGACGCTGAGGCAGATATATTTCAGCTCGGTATAATCATCGATGCCGTGGTGGCTGCCCTCGCGCCCGAGGCCGGATTGCTTGACGCCGCCGAACGGTGCCATCTCGTTCGAGATCAGCCCGGTGTTCACGCCGACCATGCCATATTCCAGCGCCTCCTGGACGCGGGTGATGCGGCCGATGTCGCGGGCGTAGAAATATGAGGCCAGCCCGAAGATCGTGTCATTGGCGGCGGCGATCACCTCTTCCTCGGTCTCGAAACGGAAAAGCGGGGCGAGGGGGCCGAAGGTTTCCTCGGTCGCGACCTTCATTGCGGCGGTGACGCCGGTCACGACGGTCGGTTCAAAGAAACTGCCGCCAAGCGCGTGGCGTTTGCCGCCGGTCAGGATGCGGCCACCGCCGGCCAGCGCGTCGGCGAGATGTTCCTCGACCTTGCCGATGGCGTCGGTGTTGATCAGCGGGCCGGTGGTCACGCCGTCCGTCAGCCCGTCGCCCACGGTCAGCCTGCCGACCGCCTCGGCCAGCTTGGCGGCAAAGGCGTCATAGACCCCGGACTGGACATAGATGCGATTGGCGCAGACGCAGGTCTGGCCGTTGTTGCGGAACTTGGAGATCATCGCGCCCTCGACCGCGCGGTCGAGGTCGGCATCGTCAAAGACGATGAAGGGGGCGTTGCCGCCCAGCTCCATCGAACATTTCAGCACCTGGCCCGCGGCCTGCCGCAGAAGGATGCGGCCGACCTCGGTCGAGCCGGTGAAGGTCAGTTTGCGCACCGCCGGATTCTCGCAGAACTCCTTGCCGAGGTCCGAGGCCCGCGACGAGGTGATGACCGAAAAGAGGCCCGCCGGAATCCCCGCCCGCTCGGCCAGCACCGCCAGCGCCAGCGCCGACAAGGGCGTCTCGGCAGCGGGGCGGGCGACGAAACCGCAGCCGACCGCCAGCGCCGGGGCCACCTTGCGCGCGATCATCGCGTTCGGGAAGTTCCAGGGGGTGATCGAGGCCGCGACCCCGATCGGCTGCCGGATCACGGTGATCCTCTTGTCGCGCTGGTGGCCGGGGATCGTCTCGCCGTAGAGGCGCTTGGCCTCTTCGCCGAACCATTCGATATAGGCCGAGCCATAGGCGATCTCGCCCCGGGCCTCGGCCAGTGGTTTGCCCATCTCGGCCGTCAGGATGGCGGCGAGGTCGTCCTGGTTGGCCATGCAAAGGTCGAACCAACGGCGCATGACGCCGGCGCGTTCCTTGGCCGTGCGGGCCGCCCATTCGTGGCGGACCCGGTCGGCCGCCGCGATCGCCCGGGCCGCGTCGGCGCGCGTCAGGTCGGGCACGCGCGCGATCACATCGCCCCGCGCCGGGTTCAGGACCGCAAAGGTCTTGCCATCCGCCGCCGCGACCCATTCCCCGGCGACATAGGCCTTGTCGGTCAGCAGCGACGGGTCCTTGAGAATCGATCCAAGATCGGTCACGGAATCAAGCATGGCATGTCTCCTGATGGCGTTGCGCTTGGCATGCACCCGATTTGATCAAATGTCCAGCATCGCCTTTGCCTTTGGCCCCTGACGGAGGATGCCATGCGCTTTGACGAGGCCTTTGCAAATGCCGCCCATATCCCCGGCGGCAGCGGCTTTCCGGGGGTCTGGGCGGCGCGGGCGGCGGCCTTTCGCGCGGGCCAGTCCGGCCGGGCCGGACTGGGTCTGCGCTACGGGTCGGCGGGGCGGAACTGGTTTGATCTTTTCCTGCCCGAGGCGGCGCCGCCGCTGGGGCTGATGGTCTTTGTTCACGGCGGCTATTGGCTGGCCTTCGGACCGCGCGACTTTTCGCATCTGGCGGCCGGGGCGCTGGCGCGGGGCTGGGCGGTGGCGATGCCGGGCTATACGCTGGCACCCACGGCGCGGCTGGCCGAAATCCGGGCCGAGGCGGGCCGGGCGATCAGCGCCATGGCGGGACTGGTCGAGGGGCCGCTGGTCCTGACCGGACATTCGGCGGGCGGGCAGATCGTGGCGCGGCTCGCTTGCGCCGATGGCGGTCTGCCCGAGCCTGTCGCCGCGCGCATCCGCCGGGTGGTGCCGATCTCGCCCCTTGGCGATCTGCGGCCGCTGATCGAGACGGGGATGAATGCCGACCTCAGGCTGGATGCCGCCGAGGCGCGGGCGGAAAGTCCGGCGCTCTGGCCGCTCAGGCCCGGGCTCGGCGCCCATGTCTGGGTCGGCGCGGACGAGAGGCCACGGTTCCGCGATCAGGCGCGGCGGCTGGGGAACGGCTGGTCCTGCCCGGTGACGGCCGAGCCCGCGCGCCATCATTTCGATGTGATCGAGGGGCTGGAGCGGCCCGGGAGCGCCCTGATGGCGGTGCTGCTGGGGTAGGTGCCTGTCCGGCGAGGGCGGCGGGGCGGCAGCGGCGCTTCGGAGTATTTGGGCAAAGAAAAAGCGGCAGTGTCAGGTCCGGCGTCCGTAGACCGACTGCCAGGCGGGCAGAAGGTCGCCGGGTTCGGGGCGGGCGGTCCAGATGGCGCGGGCGATGGCACGGGCGAGGCAGGTCGCGGCGGCATGGCCGAGCGCGAACTGGTCGGCCGTGGCGTCGGTCAGGGGGCGGGCGCCGGTGGCGGCGGCAAAGACCAGATCGCCGTCAAGAAGCGTATGGGCGGGGACCAGCGCCCGGGCGATGCCGTCATGGGCGGCGGTGGCCATGCGCTGCGCCTCGGCCTTGGTCAGGGCGGCGTCGGTGGCGACGATGGCGATGGTGGTCGCCTCGCCCGCGGCCTTGGTGGGGGCGGGGTCCCAGCCGGGGTTGTCGGGCCGGGCGGGGCCGAGGCCGCCGAACTCGGCGCCCTGTTCCCAGGGGGCGGCCCAGAAGCGGCCCGACGGGTCGGCGACGGCGGTGCCGAGGGCGTTGACGGCGACGAGGGCGCCGACGGTCAGCCCGTTCGGCAACAGCGCCGAGGCCGAGCCGAGACCGCCTTTCAGCCCGCGCGACAGGGCGCCGGTGCCCGCACCTTCGGTGCCGAGGGCGAAGCGGGCGGCGGCACTGTCGAAGGCGCGGCGGCCGAGGGCGGGGTAGGGGCTCTGGTCCCAGTCCTTGGCGCCGCCGTTCAGCAGGTCGAAGAGGATCGCCGCCGGGACGATCGGCACGCGCGCGGGGCCCACGGCATAGCCCCGGCCCCGGGCGCGCAGGCCTGCGACCACGCCCGAGGCCGCGTCAAGGCCAAAGGCCGAGCCGCCCGAGAGGACGAGGGCGTCGACCCCGGCCACCAGCCGGTCGGGGGCGAGAAGGTCGGTTTCGCGGGTGCCGGGGGCGCCGCCCATGACATGGACGGCGGCGGTGAAGGGGCGGTCGGCGGTCAGGACGGTGACGCCGCTGCGCAGGGCCGGGTCGGCGGCATTGCCGACCAGAAGGCCCGCGACATCGGTGATCAGGTTGCGGGGGCCGGGTTTCATCGGCCCGGCCTCAGGCGGCGACGGCGACATTGTCGATCAGCCGCACCCCGCCGATCCAGGCCGCGACGAAGAGGCGGCAGGGCGGGGTCGCGCGGGTCAGGGCGGCCAACCCCTCGGCGCTGCGGAGTTCGAGATATTCGACCTTCGAAAACCCCGCGCCGAGGATCGCCGCGCGCGCCGGGGCCAGCGCGTCGTCGGCCGGAATGCCGAGGGCGAGGGCGCTGGCTGCCCGCTGCAGCGCCCGGTGAAGTTCGGGCGCCCGGGCGCGGTCGTCGGGCGACAGGCGGGCATTGCGCGACGACATGGCCAGCCCGTCCTTTTCCCGCAGCGTCGGGCAGCCCTGAATGCGGACCGGGATATTCAGGTCGGTCACAAGGCGGCGGATGATCTGCAGCTGCTGCCAGTCCTTTTCGCCGAAAAACGCGGCATCCGCCCCGGTCATCAGCAAAAGCTTGGTCACGATCGTTGCCACGCCGTCGAAATGGCCGGGCCGGTGGGCGCCGCACAGCACGTCCTGAAGGTCCGCGACCGTCACCCGGGTGCGGAAGCCTTCGGGGTAGACGGTGCTGGCCGGCGGCGCGAACAGAAGGTCGGGTCCGAGCGGCTGGAGAAGTGCTGCGTCCGCTTCCTCGGTCCGGGGGTATTTCGCCAGATCCTCGGGGTTGTTGAACTGCTTGGGATTGACGAACAAGGTGACGATCACCCGGTCGGACGCGGCCTTGGCGGCGGCGACAAGGCTGAGGTGGCCGGGGTGAAGGGCGCCCATGGTCGGCACGACGGCGATGGTCTCGCCCGCGCTGCGCCAGTCGCGGACGCGGGCCCGCAGCGCGCCGAGATCGCGGATGGTTCTCATGGCGCGCTCATGTCTTCGGGGGCGGGGCGTCGGCGAAGAGATGTTCTTCGGCGGGAAAGCGGCGGGCCCGGACCTCGGCCGCATAGGCGGCGACGGCCTGATCGGCGGCCGCGCCCAGGTCGGCATAGCGTTTGACGAACTTCGGGCGGAAGGCGGTGAAGAGGCCGAGAAGATCGTCGGTGACCAGAACCTGACCGTCGCAGTCGGCCGAGGCGCCGATGCCGATGACCGGGACCGGGACGGCGCGGGTGATGTCGCGGGCAAGGCTCGCGGGCACCTTTTCAAGGACGATTGCAAAGGCTCCGGCCTCGGCCACCGCCTCGGCATCGGTGCGGACCTGGCCTGCGGCATTGCCGCGCCCCTGCACCGGATAGCCGCCGAACATGTTCACCGCCTGCGGGGTCAGCCCGACATGGCCCATCACCGGAATGCCGCGCGCCGTCAGAAAGCGGATGGTCGCGGCCATATGCGCGCCGCCCTCCAGCTTGACCGCGGCGGCGCCGGTTTCGCGCATCAGCCGGGCGGCGGCGCGGAAGGCCTGTTCGGGGCCTTCCTCGTAGGAACCGAACGGCATGTCGATGACCAGCATCGCCCGGCTTAGCCCGCGCGCCACCGCCTGACCATGCAGGATCATCATCTCGAGCGAGACCGGCAGGGTCGAGGGGAAGCCGTGGACCACCATGCCGACCGAATCGCCGACCAGCACCATGTCGCAATGCGCATCGACGATGCGCGCCATGGGCCAGCTGTAGGCCGTCAGCATGACCAGGGGTTCGCCCCCCTTGCGCGCCCGGATGTCGGGCGGCGTCAGCCTGCGGGTTTCGGCGGTTGCGCTCATCGGGGTCATCCTCGGCTTCGGGCCTGCCCCTTAGTAGTTGCGACGCGGCATGGTTTCCAGTCTCGACTTGGCCCCGGCGGGTGGGGTGGGACAATCTGGCCGCCCCGGATCGCCGGACCGCGGGTTGCAGGCTGTTCTTTCGTGCGGCTTTTGGGCAAAGC
Source organism: uncultured Frigidibacter sp. (assembly GCA_964582215.1). GTDB lineage: Bacteria > Pseudomonadota > Alphaproteobacteria > Rhodobacterales > Rhodobacteraceae > TMP-24. Next base: position 2,906 of record CAZORV010000091.1, on the reverse strand, counting down.
TGTTGGCCAGGGGGCGCCCCGGCGGACAGGCAGTCGCGCAAGGCAGGCGATGATTGGCCGGACGGGGCCCATGGTTGTGCGAAGGCGCAGAGGAGGGGGGGGGTCATGCCGGGGTTTCAGCGCATCACGCCGGCGGCGGTGTCGGTGACGGTGTCCCGCCCCGAGCCGGGGAAGGTTCTGTCGGGCGATCCGGTGCATTCCACCTGGAACATCGAGGAACGCGGCGGGCTTTATGCCGGGCTTTGGGAATCGACGCCGGGCAAATGGCGGATTTCCTATGATGAATGGGAATATTGCCGGATTCTGTCGGGCCGGTCGGTCATTACCGAAGAGGGCGGCGCGGCCGAGCTGGTCGGGCCGGGCGACAGTTTTCTGCTGCGCCCCGGCTTTCGCGGCACCTGGGAGGTGATCGAGACCACGCGGAAGGACTATGTGATTCTTCTGTGACGCTGCTGTTTCTGGCGCCGGTTTCCCTGACGCGCAGGGCGGCGCGTCAGGGCATGAATGTCAGGGGATGAATGTCAGGGGATGCAGGCCGGCCCGGTCAGGTGCCCGGCGCGGCCGGCACTTCGCCCGAGGCGGTCGGCGGCATGACCGGGGCAGTGGCGTTCACGCCGATGATCGGCACGAATTTCGGCCAGGGGATGACGCCCGCATGGATCTGGTCCTGGACGTCCTGCGGCAGCGAGGCGACGGGCACCATATAGCCCAGCTCGTTCTCGACCAGCTCGCCCTCGGACGCGATCGATTCGTCGAAGGAACGGACGTGGACATAGGTTCCAAGGTCAACGCGGTTGAACAGATCCATCGCGTCCTGATTGAACAGGCGGATGCAGCCGGCCGAGGTCGCGCGACCGATGGTCGAGGAATTGTTGGTGCCGTGGATGCGGAAATGCGTGTCGCGGCCGCCCCGGTAGAGGTACAGCGCGCGGGCGCCCAGCGGGTTGTCGATGCCGCCCGGCAGGCCGGCGGCATAGGGGCCGTAGACCTCGGGTTCGCTGCGGATCATGTTGGCGGTCGGCTGCCAGCGCGGCCAGACTTCCTTGCGCTGGATCGAGGCATCGCCGCGGAAGCCCTTGCCCTCGCGGCCGACGGCAATGCCGTAGCGCGTCGCGGTGCCGTCGCCGTTCACATAGTAAAGGACGCGCGCATGGGGGTCGACGACGATGGTGCCGGGGGCGTCGCCGCCGGTATAGGCGACGTCGGTGCGGATATTGCGTTCGGTCAGATAGCCCGGATCGACGGCGGGCACCACGGTTTCGCCTTCGACAACCTCGGCATAGCGCGGGTCGGCGGTCGGCGCCTTGGCGACCTGGGGACTGCCCCCGCAGGCGGCGAGCGTGGCGACAAGGGCGAAAATGGCGGGCAGGCGCACAAGGGACGACAAGGGCATGGGCGGGGGCATGGGCGGGCCGTATCCTGACTGATGAAGCTGGCAGCGGCCCGCAGGTTCGCGCCGGGGCCGCAGCTTCAGTGACAGAATGGCAAGGCAGGTCAAGCCCCGCAGGCAGATTCCCCGGCCATAGGGGACGGGCTGCAACAGGTTTTCGGCACGGGGAGGCGGGGTTGACGGCGGCAAGGGGTCCCTGTACCGATCGGTCAAATTATTTACTGATCGGTACAAAGATGCGCAAACTTCTGATCCGCCGCCAGCCTGCCATGTCACTGTTCGCGGTCATCCTCGCCGGGCTGGGCGGGTGCCTTGCCATCGGTCTTGCCGCTTGGGCCGGGCGGTCGGCGGACCTGACCCTGCTGATGGCACCCTTCGGGGCCAGCTGCGTTTTGCTGTTCACCCTGCCGCAAAGCCCGCTGTCGCAGCCGGTCAACGTCATCGGCGGGCATGTCTTGTCGGCGGCGGTCGGGCTGGCGGCGCTGCAGTGGCTGCCCGAGGTCTGGTGGACCGGGGCGGTGGCGGTGGGGGCGGCGATCGCGCTGATGGCGCTGCTGCGCGTGACCCATCCGCCTGCGGGCGCCAACCCCCTGGTCATTCTGGCCGCCCATGCCAAACCGGGCTTTCTGCTGTTTCCGGTCTTCAGCGGGGCCGTGCTTCTGGTGCTGGTCGCGGTGGCCTTTCACCGGCTGACCCGCACCGGCTATCCGCAATAGGTGCGGGCGTGGCGGCCGACCGCGCGGCCCTGATCGGCAGGCTGGCCGAGGTTTTCCGCGAACTGGGGTTCGAGAGGGCGAGCCTGGCCGAGATCGGCGCCGCGACCGGGCTGGGCAAGGGCAGCCTTTACCACTTCTTCCCCGGCGGCAAGGACCAGATGGCGGCCGAGGTTCTGGCCGACGTCTCTGACTGGTTCGAGCGCGAGGTCTATGGCCCCCTGCGGGCCCACAGCGACGATCCGGCCGACGATCCTGACGACGATCCGGACGCGGCCATCGCGGCGATGTTCGACAATGTCGGCCGCTATTTCCGCTCGGGGCGGCGGGTCTGTCTGGTCGGGGCATTTGCACTCGACCGCACCCGCGACCGGTTCGCCGTCGCAATTTCCCGGTATTTCGCCGGTTGGGTCGACAGTCTGGCCCTGGCGCTGGCGGCCCGGGGCCATCCCGTGGCCGAGGCGCCCGCCCTTGCCGCCGAACTCGTCGCCGGCATCCAGGGTGCCATCACCCTCAGCCGGGCGCTGGGGGACGAGACGGTGTTCCGGACGATCCTCGCGCGGCTGCGGGCCCGGGCGCTGGCCGGGGGCTCTGGGCTCCGGGGGGGGGCGGTGCGTGCGAGCACGCACCCTACCGCTGCCCCCGCCGGGTTGAGCGGAGAAGGCTGATCTTCCAGTGGAAGAGCGGCCCCGCTCACGCGGGAACGTTTCCCCGGGACCGCCTCAGCCCGCACCGGCAGAGGGCAGCACCTGCCCCGGATGGCGCGGAGCGCCAGCCCCCGGGAGGGGCAGGCGCTGCCCGGT
>CAZORV010000090.1:0-12393 GCA_964582215.1 uncultured Frigidibacter sp. | reverse complement strand
GGGGTTGAGGCGGTCCCGGGGAGAGGTTCCCGCATGAGCGGGGCCGCTCTTCCACCGGAAGATCGGCTTGTCCCGCTCAGCCCGGCGTCGGACAAAAACGGCGCGGGCTCAGCGGTAGGGTGCGTGCTCGCACGCACCGCCCCGGTCGCCCAAAGCGACCGGGCAGCGCCTGCCTCTCCCGGGGGGCTGGCGCTTCGCGCCATCCGGGGCAGGCGCCGCCCTCTGTCGGTGCAGGCCGGGGCGGTCATGGGGAAAGGTTCCCGAGTGAGCGGGGCCGCTCTTCCACTGGAAGATCAGCCTTTTCCGCTCAGCCCGGCGCTGGGGCAAAGGGCATCAGCGTCCCATTCGGCGGGGGCCATCGCCCCTGCCGTCACGCGACCGTTCCACCCACTCCGCCCGGTCGCCCAATGCGACCGGGCAGCGCCTGCCCCTCCGGGGGGCTGGCGCTTCGCGCCATCCGGGGCAGGCGCTGCCCTCTGTTGTGAGAGGCCGAGGCGGTCCCGGGGGAACGTTCCCGCATGAGCGGGGCCGCTCTTCCACCGGAAGATCGGCTTGTCCCGCTCAGCCCCGCGTTTGCGGGAAGGGGCGGCACCGCCTCAGCCGCCGCGCGCCAACGCCGCCAATTTCCCCCGGTCCGCTTATTTCGGGACGTCGCCCTTGATCCCCTCGATGTAGAAATTCATACCGAGAAGGTCGCCGTCCGGCGCTGTCTGCCCTTCGGCCAGCCAGGCCGAGCCGTCCTGCTTGTTGATCGGGCCGGTGAACGGGTGCGTGGTGCCGTCGGCGATCGCCTTGGCCAGCGCCTCGGCCTCGGCCTTCACGTCGGCCGGAACCGCCTCGGTGATGTCGCCGATCTTGACCTCGCCCGGGCCGATCCCGTCCCAGGTGTCGGCCTGTTCATAGCTGCCGTCCAGCAGCGCGCCGACCCGTTTCACATAATAGGGCGCCCAGTTGTCGATCACCGCCGAGACGCGCGGGCTCGGCTTGTATTCGGCCATGTCCGAGGCCTGGCCAAAGCCGATGACGGCACCGTTGGACTTCGCGGCTTCGGCCAGGGGCGCGGTCGAATCCGTATGGCTGGCCACCACATCGACACCCTGATCGATCAGCGCCCTGGCGGCGTCCGCCTCTTTCGCCGGGTCGAACCAGGTATAGGCCCAGACCACGCTCAGCTCGACATTCGGGTTCACCTTTTTGGCGTTCAGGTAATAGGCGTTGATGCCCATCACCACCTCGGGGATCGGGAACGAGGCGATATAGCCGATCTTGTTCGACTTGGTCATGCGGCCTGCGATCAGCCCCTCGACCGCGCGGCCTTCGTAGAAGCGGGCGTTGTAGGTCGAGACATTGGCGCTGTCGCGCTTGAAGCCGGTGGCATGTTCGAACATCACGTTCGGGAACTTGGCCGCCACGGCGTTGGTCGCATCCATATAGCCGAACGAGGTGGTGAAGATGATGTTGCAGCCGCCCAGCGCCATCTGGGTCAGCACCCGTTCGGCATCCGCCCCCTCGGGGACGCTTTCCTGCCACTGCACTTCGACCTTGTCGCCGTAGGCTTCCTGCACGGCAAGCGCGCCCTGATGATGCTGGAAGGTCCAGCCGCCGTCACCGATCGGGCCGACATAGACGAAACAGGCCTTCACATGGTCCATTCCGGCCGCAAAGGCGCCGCCGCCCATGACCAGCCCCAGACCCACGGCGGCACTGGTCAGCAAGGTTCTTCTCAGCATTTCAAACTCTCCGGTTCAAGGGCCGGCAGGGCCCGGTGGTTGCGATGGATAGGCCGCGCGGTCTTAACGCGCGGTGTGGAAATTCTGGCCAAGCGAGGCTGGCGCATTCAGCGCCGCGCGACCCTTGCCGGACGACATGATCACCAGCACGACAATCGTTACAAGGTAGGGAGACATCGACAGATATTCGACCGGGATGGCCGACCCCGCTGCCTGAAGATTAAGCTGCAGAACCGTGATCCCGCCGAAAAGATAGGCGCCCGCCAGCACCCGCCAGGGCCGCCAGCTGGCAAAGACCACGATCGCCAGTGCGATCCAGCCCGCCCCGGCGGTGATCCCGTCGACCCATTGCGGCACCCGGACCAGGCTGACATAGGCGCCGCCAAGGCCCGCCATTGCCCCGCCGAACAGGATGCAGCCCAGCCGGATGCGGTTCACCTTGTAGCCCAGCGCATGGGCCGCCTCGTGGTTTTCGCCGACCGCGCGGATGATCAGCCCCAGCCGCGTTGCCGTCAGCACCCACCAGACCAGCGCCACCAGCAGGACCGAGACATAGACCATCCAGTCATGGTCAAAGAGGATCGGCCCCAGAACCGGCAGGTCCCTCAGGGGGCCGAACGGCAGATGACCGGTCAGGGGCGGCTTTATGCCGTTGAAGCCCTGACCCATCAGCGACGACAGGCCCTGACCGAACAGCGTCAGCGCCAGCCCGGTCGCCACCTGATTGGCCAGAAGTCCCTGCGTCAGAAAGGCAAAGACCAGGCTCAGCCCCGCCCCGCCCGCCGCCCCGCCCAGAAATCCCAGCGCCGGGCTCTCGGTCTGGACGGCAGTGACAAAGCCGCAGACGGCGCCCATGATCATCATCCCCTCGACCCCGAGGTTCAGGACGCCCGCCTTTTCGACGACCAGTTCGCCCAGCGCCGCCAGCATGATCGGCACCGCCGCCACCATCAGCGCGGCGATCAGGATGACCGGATTGATCCCGCCGAATTCCATCACCGGCCCCCCCGGACAGCCCGCCGCACGCGGTAGTTGGTCAGCACATCAACCCCCAGCAGGAAAAACAGCAGCATCCCCTGAAACACCTGTATCGCCGCCGATGGCAGGCCAAGGTTGGTCGCCGCCATCTCGCCCCCGACATAGGTCAGCGCCATCAGGAACCCCGCCAGCATGATGCCCAGCGGATTGAGCCGCCCCAGAAAGGCGACGATGATCGCCGTGAACCCGTAGCCCACGTTGAAGTCGATCGAGATGCGGCCCGCGGGCCCCGTCACCTCGAACAGCCCGGCAAGACCGGCCAGCGCCCCCGACAGGCCCATGCACAGCAGCACCAGCCGGTTCGGGTTGACCCCGTGAAAACGCGCGGCGCGGGGCGCCTGACCGGCCAGCCGGATCTGAAAGCCAAGGATATGGCGCTGCAGCAGCACATAGGCGGCGATCCCCGTCACCAGCGCCGCAAACCCGCCCCAGTGCAGGCCGGTGCCCGCGATCAGTTCAGGGTTCGCGGCCGCCGGATATTGGGAAAAGCTGCGGCTGCCGGGAAAACCCGCGCCCTCGGGGTTGCGCAGGAACCCGGTCGAGGCCTTGGCCAGGATCGTCTCGGCGATATAGACCATCATCAGCGACACAAGGATTTCGCTGGTGTTGAACCGGGTCTTGAGAAGGGCGGGGATCAGCGCCCAGACCATCCCGCCAAGCGCACCGGCGACGATCATCACCGGATAGATCAGCCGGGTCTCGGCCGGATAGACGGCCAGCCCCGCCGCCGCCCCGGCGATGGCGCCCATGATATATTGCCCCTCGGCGCCGATGTTCCAGATCCCGGCGCGAAAGCCCAGCGACAGGCCGATGGCGATCAGGATCAGCGGCCCGGCCTTGACCACCAGCTGACCCCGCAGATACCAGCCGAACTCGCCGAACAGCGGGTCCCAGAAGATGGTGCGGATCACCTCGGCCGGGTTCTTGCCGAGCAGCGCGAACAAAAGCCCGCCCGCGATCATCGTCAGCACCACCGCCGCGACCGGCGTGCCGTAAAGCCAGAAGCGCGACGGGTTGGGGCGTTTTTCAAGCCGGAACATGCGCCACCCCGGCCTTCTGCATCCCATGCGCCCCGCCCAGCATCAGCCCGATCCGCTCGACCGTCAGATCGCCGGTCGGCACCGGCGCCGACAGCTGCCCGCCGTTCAGCGCCGCGAACTGGTCGGCGACCTCCAGAAGCTCGTCCATATCCTGGCTGATCACCACCACCGCCGCCCCCGCCGCCGCCCGGTCCAGAAGCGCCTGCCGGATGAAGGCGGCGGCCGCCGCATCGACCCCCCATGTCGGCTGGTTGACGACGATCACATCCGGCGCCTGCAATATCTCGCGGCCGATGACGAACTTCTGCAGATTGCCCCCCGACAGGGCCCGCGCCGCCACATGGGCACCCGGCGTGCGGACGTCATAGGTGGCGATGATCTCGCCGGCAAAGGCCCGGGTCGCGGCCCAGTCGACAAACCCCTTGCGGACCAGTGACTTGCGCACCGATCCTGTCAGAAGCGCGTTTTCCACCAGCGACATGTCGGGCGCCGCCGCATGGCCCAGACGCTCTTCCGGCCCGGTCACCAGCCCCGCCGCCCGCCGCGCCTCGGGGCCAAGATCGCCCACCGGCCGCCCGGCAATCTCGACCGCCCCCGGCGCGCTTCGCAATTCGCCCGACAGCGCCAGCATCAGCTCGTCCTGGCCATTGCCCGCCACTCCGCCGATCCCCAGCACCTCGCCCCGCCGCACCGTCAGCGCCACATCCCTGAGGCTGGTCCCGAACGCCCCGGGCGAGGCGACCGACAACCCCCTGACCGCCAGCGCCACCGGCCCCGCACCGCGCGCCGCCCGCAATGGCGGCGTCAGCGCGCTGCCCACCATCAGTTCCGCCAGTTCCGCCGCCGTCCGGTCGCGGGGGGCCGAGCGTGCCACAACCTTGCCCCGCCGCAGGATCGTCGCCGCATCGCACAGGCTGCGGATCTCCTCCAGCTTGTGCGAGATATAAAGGATCGACGTCCCCTCGGCCGCCAGTTGCCTGAGCGTGCCGAACAATATCCCGACCTCCTGCGGCGTCAGGACCGAGGTCGGCTCGTCCATGATCAGCAACCCGGGGTTCTGCAAGAGACAACGGATGATCTCGACCCGCTGCCGCTCGCCCGCCGACAGATCGCCGACCAGCCGCGCCGGGTCCAGGGGCAGGCCGTAGCCCTGACTGACCGCCCGGATCTTGTCGGCCAGCGCCCGCTGCGGCGGCGGATGATCCATGCCAAGTGCCACGTTCTCGGCGACGTTCAGCGCCTCGAACAGGCTGAAATGCTGAAAGACCATCGCGACACCCGCCGCCCGGGCATCGCGGGGCCGGGCCGGGGCAAAGGCCTCGCCCCTCAGCTGCATCCGGCCCTGATCGGGGCGGATCAGCCCGTAGATCATCTTCACCAGCGTCGACTTGCCCGCGCCATTCTCGCCCAAGAGCGCATGGATCTCGCCGGTGCCGACGGCAAAGCTGACATCCTCGTTGGCCTTCACCCCCGGATAGGACTTGCACAGCCCCTCGATCGCCAGAAGCACCTGCCCCGTCATCCCCGCCTTTGCCCCCCTGCCGCCAGGGCCGGACCCGCGATCCCCGACATGGCCCCTGACATGGCCCCATCGCCCGCCAGTATTTCCGCCGCGACGCCAATGGCAATGGCCTGCGGATGTTTGCCGAGGTCCGGGCGGCCGATCGGGCAGCGGATGCGCGAAATCTCGGCAGCCGGATGGCCAAGCGCCCCCAGCCGCGCCCGGAACCGCGCCGATTTGCTGGCCGACCCGATCAGCCCGGCGCCGGCAAAGCCGTGCAGCAACAGCCGGTGACAAAGCTCAAGGTCCAGCGCATGGCTGTAGGTCAGGATCAGATGGTCCGCCGTGACCGGCGCGTCCGCCACCAGATCGGCGGGGTTGGCGGCCACCCGTGCCGTCACCCCGTCCGGGATCGCCGGGAACCGGTCCGCCGCCATGTCCACCCAGCTCAGCGCCAGCACCGGCAGCGGCGCCAGCACGCCGACAATCGCCCGCCCGACATGGCCCGCGCCCCAGACCCAAAGGTGCCGCCGCGCCGGGCTCACCGGCTCGACGAACCAGCCCTGCACCAGCCGGACCGGGGCAGGGGCGCCCTGATCCCGCGCCCGCGCCAGGGTCCGCCGCACCGCCAGCGGCATCGCCGCGGGTCCGCCCGGCACGGCCCGCGCCAGCACCGGACCCAACAGCGCCGGACCCAACAGCACGGCCAGCCCCGCCGCATCCCAGCGCTCGGCCAGCAGGACGACCGCCCCGCCGCAGCACTGGCCAAGCCCCGGCCCCAGCGCCACCCGGTCCAGCCGCGCCGCCGCGCCATCGGCCAGCATCGCCCGTGCCCGGCCGATCGCGGCATGTTCCAGCGCCCCGCCGCCGATCGTGCCCCGCACCCCCCGGGCCGTGACCAGCATCGCCGCCCCCGCCTCGCGCGGGGCCGAGCCCAGAACCTCGGCCACGACGATCCGGATCACCGGCCCTTCGGCCGCGACCAGATCCGACAAGGCGCCCGGATCGAACCCCATCAGACCTCTCCCCGCGCCCGGCCGACCGCCGCCAGAACCGCCTCGGGCGTCGCCGGCGCCTGCAGGTCGGGGTAATGCGGGCCACAGGCCGCACAGGCATCCGCCAGCGCCAGAAAGGCCGAGATCCCGTGCATCAGCGGCGGCTCGCCCACCGCCTTCGACCGGTGAATCGTCGGCGCCGGGTTGGCCCCGTCCCAAAGCGCAACATTGAAAATCGCCGGCCGGTCCGAACAGGCCGGAATCTTGTAGGTCGAGGGCGCATGGGTCAACAGCCGCCCCTTGCCGTCCCAGACCAGCTCTTCCGTTGTCAGCCAGCCCGCCCCCTGCACATAGCCGCCCTCGATCTGCCCCCGGTCAATCGCCGGATTGAGGCTCGCCCCCGCGTCATGCAGAATGTCGCAGCGCAGGATGCGGTTCTCGCCGGTCAGCAGATCGACCACCACCTCGCTGACCGAGGCGCCATAGGCGAAATAAAAGAACGGCCGGCCCCGCCCGGCCTTGCGGTCCCAGCTGATCCCCGGCGTCGCGTAAAAGCCGGTCGACGACAGGCTGACGCGCCCCTCGTAACAGCGCCGGACCGCCTCGGCAAAGCCCAGTTCGGCCCCGCCCGCCCGCACCCGGCCCCCGGCAAAGACCACCTCGCCCGGCGCCACGCCCGCGGCCGCCGCCAGATGCGCCGCCATCCGTCCCCGGATTTCCGCCACCGCCGCCGCCGCCGCCATCCCGTTCAGATCGGTCCCGGACGAGGCGGCGGTGGCCGAGCTGTTGGGCACCTTGCCGGTATCGGTCGCGCTGATCACCACCTGATCCGGCGCCACCCCGAATCCCGCCGCCACCACCTGCGCCACCTTGCGGTGCAGGCCCTGACCCATCTCGGTGCCGCCATGGCTCAGATGCACCGACCCGTCCTGATAGACATGGACCAGCGCCCCCGCCTGATTGAGATGGGTCAGCGTAAAGGACATCCCGAACTTCACCGGCGTCAGCGCGATCCCGCGCTTCAAAACCGCATGGCGCGCATTCCAGTCCGCCACCGCCGCCTTGCGCGCCTGAAAATCGCTCGTCTCTTCCAGCCGCGCCACCAGCCGGTTCAGAATGAAGTCTCCGACCGGCATATGATAGGGCGTGCTCTGCCCCACCGGCTTTTTCTTTGCCGAAATACTCCCGCCGGAGGCATCCGCCCCCACCGCCGGCATATCGGCATAGAAGTTCGCGCGCCGCACCGCCAGCGGGTCCAGCCGCAAATGCCGCGCCACATGGTCCATCACCCGCTCGATCCCGAGCATGCCTTGCGGCCCGCCAAAGCCGCGAAAGGCGGTGGCCGACTGGCTGTTGGTCCGCAGCCGGTGACTTTCGATCCGCACGTCGGTCAGATGATAGGCATTGTCGGCATGCAGCATCGCCCGGTCCGCCACCGCCAGCGACAGATCCTGGCTCCAGCCACAGCGGACGAAATGCCGGAACTCCAGCCCGAGGATCCGCCCGGTCCCGTCGACCCCCGCCCGGTAGGTGATGCGGACATCATGGCGCTTGCCGGTGATGATCATGTCGTCGTCGCGGTCATAGCGCATCTTGCAGGCCCGGCCGGTCGCGCGCGCCACCACCGCACAGGCGACGGCCAGCGCGTTCCCCTGACTTTCCTTGCCGCCGAAGCCGCCGCCCATCCGCCGCATCTCGACCCGGACGGCGGCCATCGGCAGGCCGGTCGCTTCGGCGACCTTGTGCTGGATCTCGGTCGGATGCTGGGTCGAGGACAGGATCGTCAGCCCGCCGTCCTGCGGCAGGGCCAGCGCCGCCTGCCCCTCAAGATAGAAATGTTCCTGCCCGCCGATCTCGATCCGGCCCTCGACCAGATGCGGCGCGCTTGCCAGCGCCGCCGCCGGATCGCCGCGCGTCCAGACCAGCGGCCCGGCCTCGAACCGGCTGTCGGCCGCCAGCGCCTCGTCGATGGTCAAAAGGGCAGGGCGCTCGTCGCAGGTGATCCGCGCCAGCCGCGCGGCCTTGCGCGCCGCACGGTGGCTGTCGGCCGCCACCAGAAACACCGGCTGGCCGACATAGTGCAGCCGCCCGGTCGCCAGCAAGGGCTCGTCATGGGCCGAGGGCGAGACGTCATTGGCAAGGGGCAGATCATCCGCCGTCATCACCAGAACCACGCCCGGCGCCGCCCGCACCGCCGACAGGTCAAGCCCGGTCATGTCGCCATGCGCCACCGGCGACAGGCCAAAGGCCAGATGCAGCGTCCCGGCCGGAACCGGCTGGTCATCGACATAGCGCGCGCGCCCGGTCACATGCAGCTGCGCCGAATCGTGCGGCAGGGGGGCGCCGATCGTCATGGTGCCACCGCCAGCACATCGACGGCGCTGCCCGAGCGTTCGTGGAAACAGCGCCAGAGCATGTTCCCCGCCGCCGTCAGCCGGTAGCCGGCCGAGGCGCGCATGTCGTCAAGCGGGGTGAAGTCGGCGGCAAGGGCGGGCAGGGCGGCGCGGATCGTCATGGCCGTCCAGTCCCGGCCGATCAGCGCCGCCTCGACCGCGCGGGCGCGCCTCGGCACCCCCGCCATGCCGCCGAAGGCAATCCGCGCGCCTTCAATCTTCGAACCTTTCAGCGTGATGTTGAAGCATCCGCACACAGAAGAAATGTCCTGATCGAACCTTTTCGACAGTTTATAGCAGGCAAGGCCGGGGCTGGCGGCCGGGATCGTCAGCGCCTCGACAAATTCGCCGGGGGCGCGGTCCTGCTTGCGGTAGTCCAGAAAGAAGGCCTCAAGCGGCAGGGACCGCCGCTCGGTGCCGCGCCGCAGATGCAACAGCGCGCCCATGGCGATCAGCGCCGGGGCCGCGTCGCCGATGGGCGAGCCGTTGGCGATATTGCCGCCGATCGTCGCGGCGCCCCGCACCTGTTCCGACGCGAAACGCCGCAACAGCCCGGCAAAGGCCGGATGGCTGCCCGTCAGCGCCGCCCGCAGCGCCCGGATCGTCACACCCGCCCCGATCCGCAGGCCGCCTTCGGCCGGTTCGATCCTTTGCAGATCGCGGCAGGCATGCAGAAAGGCGACCTCTGGCAGGTCCTGAAGCCCCTTGGTGACCCAAAGGCCGACGTCCGTCGCCCCGGCAATCAGCGTGGCGCCCGGATGGGCCAGATACCAGTCGGCCAGCGCATCGGCACTGTCGGGCGCAAAGGGTGCCGGTCCGGGGGCAGCTTGCCCCGGATCGTCGGCCATCCATCCGGGCACCGGCGCGCCTGCGGCGGCCTCGGCCGCGCGGACGATCGGCGCATAGCCGGTGCAGCGGCAGAGATTGCCCGCCAGCCGGTCGTCATGGTCGCGCGCGCCATCCAGATGCGCCACCGCCATCGACACGGCAAAGCCGGGCGTGCAGAAACCGCACTGGCTGCCGTGATGGTCGATCAGCGCCGACTGGACCGGGTGCAGGGCCCCGTCCGGGCCGGACAGGCCCTCGACGGTGCGGACCGCCTTGCCGTGCAGCTGCGGCAGGAACAGCAGGCAGGCATTCAGCGCCCGCGCCCCGTCACCGTCGGTCACCATGACGGTGCAGGCGCCGCAGTCGCCCTCGTTGCAGCCTTCCTTGGTGCCGGTCAGGCGCCGGTCCTCGCGCAGGAAATCCAGAAGCGTCCGCAGAGGGTCTGCCACCGGCACACGAACCGGCGTCCCGTTCAACAGAAACGCAACCTCGCTCATCGCGAACCCTGCCGCCTTTCATGCGCCGGGCGCGACCTTCCCGCCGCACGCGGGCGACGGGCGGAAAGCGCCCTTTCCCCGGCGGTCAGTGAAGCGCCGAAGCCCCCGGCTTGGCAAGCGGAACTTCAAGTGAAAGCGGATAATCACTTTCGCCGAAAGCCGAAGGATCGGCGGGCAATCGCCGGTGCCGGTCGCCCGGCGCGATCGGCGGATGACGGCGCCGGCATTGGCCGCTAGCCTTGACCCGACCCGCCCGAGCGGCGCCCGAAGCCCCGCAAACGTCCGGAGAAAGCGATGACGACAACCAGCCTGCTGCTGATCCTGGCTGTTCTTGTCCCCGCTCTGTTGGTGTTTTTGTTCGCCGCCGCCTTTGCCCGCCGCACCAGGCGGTTCTGGACGCGCGCGGCGCAGGGCCCCTCGGGCATTGACCAGTCGGCCAGCCTGCCGCCGCTGGTCCTTGACTTCGCCCGCCGTGCCGGCGCCGGGGTGGGCGCCGGGCATCTGGCGCTGATCCTGACCCAGAAGGCCGAGCTGAGGCTGAAGCGCGGCGGGCTGTTTTCCGAGTTCCGCGCCCGGCAGGTGATCGCGCTTGGCCAGCCCGGCTTTCTCTGGCAGGCGCGGCGCGGGATCGGGCCCCTGACCTGGCTTCGCATCGTCGATGCCTTTGTCGACGCCGAAGGCTGGCTTGAGGCGCGGCTGTTCGGGGCGATGACCGTCGCACATGCCGAAGGCGTCGAGACGACGCTGGGCGAGGCCTACCGCTATCTTGCCGAACTTCCCTGGGCGCCGGATGCGATCCTTGGCAACCCGGCGCTGCACTGGCGGATGGTCGATGATCAGGTGGCCGAGGTGAAGATCGACACCCGCGTCGGCACCGCCCGCGTCCAGTTCAGGTTCGACGCTGCGGGCGACATCACCGGAATGGCCGCCCGCGACCGCCCGGCCCGCGACCCGTCGGGCAAGCCCGTCCGCTATGACTGGCGTGGCCAGTTCGGCGATTACCGCCAGATCGGCGCCCGCCGTCTGCCCGGCTACGGCGAGGTCGGCTATGTCTATCCCGAGGGCTACGAGGTCTATTTCCGCGGGCGGATACTGGATTGCCAGCCGGGCTGAGGCCCTTTCTGCGGCGGAAGCGAGGGGCTGTCTGCCCCTCGCGCTCCCCGAGGATATTTCGGAAGAGAAGAAGGGGGGGTAGGCGAATCTGGGCGGCTTGCCTATGGCTGGGGCATGTCACAGCCCCGCTTCATCCATCTGCGCACCCATACCGAATATTCGCTTCTGGAAGGGGCGGTGCCGGTCAAGAAGCTGATCGGCCTGTGTGAAAAGGCCGGGATGCCGGCGGTCGCGGTGACGGATACCAACAACCTGTTCGCGGCGCTTGAGTTTTCGGTGACGGCGAAGGGGGCCGGCGTCCAGCCGATCGTCGGCTGCCAGATTGATGTCACGTTCGAGGCGACCCAGCCGGGCGAGCGGCCGCGCGCGCCGGCGCCGCTTGTCCTTCTGGCGCAGGACGGGGCGGGCTACCGCAATCTGATGAAGCTGAACTCCTGCCTCTATCTTGATGCGGGCGGTGCCCTGCCGCAGGTGACGCTTGAGGAACTGGCGGCCCATGCCGGGGGGCTGATCTGCCTGACCGGCGGGCCGGACGGGCCGGTGGGCCGGCATTTGCAGGCGGGGCAGGCGGCCAGGGCAGAGGCGCTGTTGGCGCGGCTGGCGGCGATCTGGCCGGACCGGCTTTATGTCGAACTGCAGCGTCATCCGGGCGAGGGCGGCGCGCGGCCCGAGGCCGAGCGGCTGACCGAGCGGGGGCTGGTGGAGATGGCCTATGCGATGGGCCTGCCGCTGGTTGCCACCAACGATGTCTATTTCCCCAAGCCCGCGATGTACGAGGCCCATGACGCGCTGATCTGCATCGCCGAGGGTGCCTATGTCGACCAGCAGGAGCCCCGCCGCCGCCTGACCCCGCAGCATTATTTCAAGTCCGAGGCCGAGATGGCGGCCCTGTTCGCCGACCTGCCCGAGGCGCTGGACAACACGGTCGAGATCGCCCGCCGCTGCGCCTTTGCGGTGAAGAAACATCCGCCGATCCTGCCGAAGTTCGCCGATGACGAGGTCGAGGAGCTGCGCCGTCAGGCCTGGGCGGGCCTTGCGGCGCGGCTTGCGGTCATCCCGCCCTCGGCGCCGGTCGAGACCTATGAGGAGCGCTTGCGGTTCGAGCTGGGCATCATCGAGCAGATGGGCTTCCCCGGCTATTTCCTGATCGTGTCGGACTTCATCAAATGGGCCAAGGATCACCATATTCCGGTGGGGCCGGGGCGGGGGTCGGGGGCGGGCTCGCTGGTGGCCTATGCACTGACGATCACCGACCTTG
>CAZORV010000089.1:0-12406 GCA_964582215.1 uncultured Frigidibacter sp. | reverse complement strand
GCCAGTTGTACTGGATGTTCTGGCGGGTGGTGAAATGGCCGTAGCCCTTGTCCCAGCGCGCGGCGATCATCGCCAGCTGGCGCATCTGCGCGGACGACAACGTGCCATAAGGGATGGCAACCCGCAGCATGTAGGCGTGAAGCTGCAGATAAAGCCCGTTCATCAGCCGGAGCGGCCGAAACTCATCCTCGGTCAGGGCGCCGGCGATGCGGCGCTCGACCTGCCCCCGGAACTGGGCGGCACGGGTGCGGACGAAGGATTCGTCGAAATCCGAATATTTATACATCCGCCTTCTCCTGCTTGCCGTGCGCGTAGTTCGAGGGGCCTTTGGTGCGGAATATTTCCCGGAAATGGATCGGCTCGGGTCCGTCCGGGCCCGGCCTTGCGTCGGCCAGATAGACGCCGACCACGACCTGCCTTTGCTTTTCGGCCTGCAAAAGCCGCAGCTGGGCATGGGCCTCATCCTCGATCAGCTCGGCCTCGTGATGATGGCGCGACCAGCGGTCGTCGGCAGTCAGATAGACGACATCGCCCTCCAGAAGAGCGTTGGCGGTGACAACCTTTGGTGTGAACGGGCGAGCCATCAGAAAATCCAGGCTGGAGATTTACCGGACCAATATAGGAAATTTTCCCGGTTTTGCGCTAGGGACCGCTTGCAGATAAGGACGTTTGCTTCATAAGCTTGCCAGCGAAGAACCTGTGTTTCGCCATGAGGGGGAAAAGCGAATGTCAGTCCGGCTGGATGAGATGGACCGGAAAATCCTTGGCGAACTGCAGGAGGATGCCAGCCAGTCGCTGGACGAGATCGCCCGCAAGGTCGGCAGTTCCAAGACCCCGGTCTGGAACCGCATCCGCAAGATGAAAGAGGCCGGGGTGATCGGTCGTCAGACCGCGATCCTCGACCCCGAGGCGCTGGGGTTGGAGGCCTGCTTTTTTGTGCTGATCCGGACCTCGGAACATGAGGCGGAATGGCAAAAGAAGTTCCTGAAAACATTACGCGAACGGCCCGAGGTGCTGGAGGCGCACCGGCTGGCGGGCGACATCGACTATATTCTCAAGGTTCGGGTCCGGAATGCAAGGGCCTATGACACATTCTATCAGGCGCTGATCGCGGAAGTGCGGATTCACAACGTGACCGCACTTCTGAGCATGGAAGAGATCAAGTCGACCACGCTTCTGCCGCTTTGAGCGGGCGGACCAAGGCTTTTTTGCAAAAAGCCTTGGCAAATTCCTAAGGAGGAATTTGCGTCAGATGGTGACCATCAGCCGTTCAAGCCCGTGGAAGTGATAAAGATCGGCATAGCGCGGCACGCCGGCGAGGCGGAGGTCCGGGCAGCGTGCGAAGAGGATCGGCAGGGCGATCTGAAGTTCCAGCCGGGCGAGCGGCGCGCCGACGCAGAAATGCAGGCCGGCGCCGAAGGCGCTGTGCGGCCGGGCCGGGCGCGATGGATCGAATTGGGAAGGTTCGGCCCACTGCGCCGGATCGCGGTTGGCAGCCGCCAGCAAGAGGCCGATCTGATCGCCGCGCCGGAACCTGTGGCCCGAAATCTCGACCTCTTCATAGGCGTGGCGGGTGAAAAGGTGCAGCGGCGGGTCATGGCGCAGGATTTCCTCGACCGTGCCGTCGATCCGGTCGGGCCCCAGCACCTCTGGCCCGAATCCACCTTGCAGCAGCGCCCTGACACCATTGCCGATCGTATGGACCGTTGCCTCATGACCGGCGTTCAGCAAAAGGATGCAGGTGCTGATCAGCTCATCCGTCGACAGCCTTTCGCCGTCGCTTTCGGCGGCGATCAGATGGGTGATCAGGTCGTCGGCGGGCCGGGTCCGGCGTTCCTCGACATAGGCGCGGAGGAAGGCGGCAAAGGCCAGGGCCGCCGCCTCGGCGCGGTCTTCGGCGGCGCGGGTGCGGCCGGCCTGATACATGCCGACCATGGCGTGCGACCAGGCGAGAAGGTCGGGCCCGCGGGTTTCCGGCACGCCGAGAAGCCGGGCGATGATGGTGACGGGCAGGCGGGTGGCAAAGAGATCGAGAAGATCGAAGGGGCGGTCCGGGAAGGCGTCGATCAACTGATGCGACAGGGCGGCAATCTCGGGGCCGAGGGCGGCGATCCGGCGGCTGGTGAAGGCCCGCAGCACCAGGCCGCGCAGGCGGCTGTGGCGCGGCGGTTCCAGTTCCAGCATCGAATGGGCCTCGACAGCGTGGAAGCCCTTCAGATGGTCGGGAACCGGGTCTTGGCGTTCGGCCGGGACTTCGCGCCCGAACCGGCGGTCGCGCAGGATGGCACCGACGGCGGCGGCCGACGTGGTGCAGACCATGTCATACTCGGCCCAGAAGAACAGATGGCCGCCCGCGCGCGCGCGTTCGTAGAACGGATAGGGGTTCTGGACGAAGTCGGGGTCGGTCGGCGACTGGTGCAAGGTCCGCATCATCGGGTCCGGCTGAGGGTCAGAAGATTCTGTGCGGCCAGAACCCCAAGTCCGACGATGGCGGCGCCGAGGGCCTGCATCCAGTTCCAGGGGCTGCCAAGCGCCCAGGTGATCAGCATCACATAGAAGGGCGCGGCATTGATGTGCAGCGCGGCGAGGCCGATCCCGAGCTTTCCGACCGACATGATCCACAGCACCTGGCTGACCCCGAGGCTTCCCACCGAAAAGGCCAGAAGCCTGAGCCAGTCGATCGTGCCGAGCTGCCCCCAGTCGGCCATCGCCCCGCCACCAAGCGCCGAAAGCCCGGTGGCGAGCAGTCCGGCAAGGCCGGCGCCGGTCATCGTCACCGTGGTGCGGCCAAGCGATGTGAGTTCAGGAAAGGCCGTCACCGTCAGCCGCGAGCCGAGCGTGTAGGTCACGGTCGAGCCGAGGCAGAGGAGCGCCCCGAGCCCCAGCCCCGGCGCGCCGGCCGACCGGTCAAGCGCCACAAGCCCGCCTGCGAGTGACAGGGCAAGCCCGAGTGCCAGTCCGCCTGTCACGCGGCGGCCGTCAAGCAGCACCTCGATGGCGATGCCGATCACCGGCATGGCCGCCGAGATGATCGCCACCGTGACAGGATCGGTCATCCGCTGGCCGACGACCAGAAACAGCGAGGCCGCCCCGATCGTCGATCCGCCGATCAGGAAACCGCGCAGCCAGCGGGCGCGGGCCAGCGCGCCAAACCCCTCGGCCAGGGCCCAGACGGGCAGAAGGGCAAGGGCTGCCAGCGCCAGCCTTGCGGCGGCCAGGGGCAGCGGCGGCAGCATCCCGACCAGCGGTTGCCCGGCAGGCAGACCGGCCGACCAGATGAACATCGAGGCCATGCACAAAAGGTTGGCGGTCACGCGCGTCGTGGCCCGGGCGGTGGGGGTCGGGGCTGAGGTCTGGCTTGCGGTCATCATCGGGATCCTGGCAGGTCCGGGGCGGCGTCTCTGCCGCGAACGCGACCTTGCGCCGGTTCAGGCGTCGGAAAGGGCGGCGATGATCTGGGCGAAGTCGGCGGCCTTCAGGCTGGCACCACCGACAAGCGCGCCGTCGACATGATCGACCGCAAAGATATAGGCGGCATTCGCCGGCTTGACCGAACCGCCGTAAAGCAGCCGGATCATTTCGGCCTCGGGTCCCAGCCTTTGCCGGAGATGGGCGCGCATCGCGGCATGAACCTCGGCGATCTGGTCAAGGCTTGGGGTGCGGCCGGTTCCGATCGCCCAGACCGGCTCATAGGCGATGATCGTGTCGGTGCCCCGGGCGCTTTCGGGCAGGGAACTGCCCAGCTGCCGGGTGATCACGTCCAGCGTGCGCCCGGCGTCGCGTTCGGCCAGCGTTTCGCCGACACAAAGGATCGCCGTCAGGCCCGCATCGCGGGCCGCCAGCGCCTTGGTGCGGATCAGGATGCTGGTCTCGCCATGGTCGGACCGGCGTTCGGAATGGCCAAGGATGACATGGCGCGCCCCGGCGTCGGCCAGCTGCATCGCGGAAATGTCGCCGGTATGGGCGCCCGCCGACAGGGCATGGCAATCCTGCGCGCCGATGGCAACCGAGGTGCCCCGCGCCATCTCGGACGCCGGGATCAGCAGCGTTGCGGGCGGGCAGAGGATGATCTCGGTCGGGCAGTCCGGATGATCGGCCGCGATCCGGCGCAGCTCGGCCAGGCTGGCGCGGGTTCCGTTCATTTTCCAGTTTCCGGCGGCAACCTTGCGGCGCATTCCACTCTCCCCTTGTGCCTCGGGTGCGACAATATGTGAACTTGGCGACAGAGGGAAGGCGGCCCGGTTCCCCGGGCGGCGCGGCCGAATATGCTTGCCGCAGGCGGGCTTGCGATCAGTCCTTGAACTTGATCGATTCGCCGCAGCCGCAGGCCTCGGCGACGTTCGGGTTGTTGAACCTGAACCCGGCTTCCAGAAGCGAGGCCTCATAGTCGATCTCGGTCCCGAACAGGAACATCTGCGCCATGGGCGCGATCATCACCCGGGCGCCGTCCTGTTCGACGACCTCGTCCATCGGTCCGGGTTCGGCGGCGAATTCCATCGTATATTCCATGCCCGCGCAGCCGCCCTTCTTGACGCCAAGCTTCAGCCCGAAGGCGCCGTCGCGGACCATCAGGCGGCTGATCTGCGCCACCGCGCGCGGCGTCAGGGTGACGGGGGACTTGCCGGGAATGCCGAACATCTGGATCTCCTTCCCCGCTAATCTAAGGAGAAAGGTCGGGAATTCCAAGCGGCGCGGTGAAACGCAATGCGAAAAGCGTCAGCGCCGCCATGGTGATCGCCCAGGCGAACGAGGCGAGCGTGCCGATGATCACATATTCGCTGACGGCGCGGTCATCGCTGATCGTGCCAAAGCGCAGGACCGACTTGGCTGCGATCAGAAAGCCGATGCCCCCGGCCTGACCGGTCATGACCAGCAAGAAGATCAGCCCGCGTTCCAGCGCGCCGATCATCCGCCCGCCGTTCGGCAGCCCCTGCGGCGAGGCGCTGGCCCAGGGCTCCATCAGGAACCCGACCGCAAATCCGCCCGCCCGCACCGCAAGGATCAGCCCGGCGGTCAGCGTCATCAGCGCGGGCAGGGCGGTCTGACTGGCCCAAAGCCCGGTGGACCAGAGGCCGGGGGCAAGCTGTGCAATCGCGATCAGGCTGGCAAGATGGGCGGCCTGGTCCAGCAAAAACGGCGCAAGGCCGCGACGGCCCGACAGGCTTTTGACCGCGTCGATGGCCAGATGCGCCGCCGCAAGCCCGAGGAGGATCGGCTGGACCGAGCCGAGCGCCGCGACGGCGGTGGCCAGCACCACACCGATATGGGCCAGCATTGCCGCCGGGCGGCGCTTGTTGGCAACCATCCAGCCGGTCTGCAGAACGAAGTCGGCCAGCGCATGGGCAAAGACCAGTGCAGCAAGGGTTTCGGTCACGTCAGAGCCTCCTCCGGTGGTCGGGGCCGTTCCCATTCCTGCAGGATACGCCGGATCGTCGGCCAGCGTGCGCCCGCCAGACGATAGCTGAGCGCCTGTGGCGAGATGCCGAGGTCGCGGGCCATTTCGGTCTGGGTGGGGGCCTCGGGGTTCAGCGCCATCGCGACCGCCTCGGCCTGTTCGGGGGTCCAACTGCTGATCCGGTCGTCGAGAAGGGCGATGAAGGCAGCGTCCCGCGCGGTGATGCCCTGGCCTGTGACCCGCAGCCGCTCGCCCCGCTCCATCTGCGACAGGGCGCGCCCGGACAGGGTGAAGGCCGCGCCGTAAGCGTCGGAAAGGTCGTGGCCTTTTGGCCTTTCGGCCGTCGACAGGCCGACCGCGATCCTGGTGTCGGGCAGGGCGCTTTTGGCGGCCAGTCTGGCGTAGGTCGTCAGCGCTGCGCGCAGGCCGAAGACTCCGGCAGAGACCAGAATCTGCCAGCCGTCACCGCGAAACCGGGTGAATTTCGTGTCGCCGACCGTGCTGTGTTTACCGATCCGCCAGCGGGCGATCCCGGCCGCCGCCGCCGCCAGTTCCGCCATCGCCTGATCAATGGCGCCGGGGCCAGCCTCGGTCGAGGCGACAAGATCGCCGGTCAGGACGGCTTGCGCCGAGGTTTCTTCAAGTGCGTGGACTTGATGTTGCATAATCAAGTTATATAGCTTGAATTATTAAGAATCAAGTCAAAACACTTGATCGTCACATGAAGCCCAGTTCCAGCCGCGCTTCGTCCGACATCATGTCCATGCCCCACTGCGGCTCGAACGTCATCTTGACCTCGACATCGCGGACCCCGTCCAGCGGCTCGACCGCGCTGGCGACCCAGCCCGGCATCTCGCCCGCGACCGGGCAGCCCGGCGCGGTCAGGGTCATGGTGATCTCGACTGCGTTTTCGGGTGATATATCAATCGTGTAAACTAAACCGAGGTCATAGATGTTGACCGGAATCTCCGGGTCATAGACCGTCCGGCAGGCGGCCACGACATCCTCATACAGCGGATGTTCCGTGCTGGAGGGCCGGATCAGCGGCGCGCCTTCGATCGGTGTTTGCGGCTCGGCGGTCATTCTTGTCCCCGGACAATATCCTGAGGGAATATATAGGGATTTGCGCGGCCAAGGTCCAGTGCGACGGCAAACGCGCGCAAGCGACGGTGATGGTGGGTGATGAGAGACTCGAACTCCCGACATCTTCGGTGTAAACGAAGCGCTCTACCAACTGAGCTAATCACCCGCAGGCGGGGATTTAGACCGGTCCGCGCCGCAGGGCAAGGGCCTGCCGTGGCCCGCCGCCGCGTCAGGCGGGATCGGTCGGCGCAAGGGGGGAAATTTCCGCCCGCCTTCCCCCTCAGGCCAGGAAAATGCCGACAACCACCATCATCAGCCCGATCGCCGAGACGCCAAGCGCGCCAAGGTTATAGGCGACGACGCGCTGCAGCCGCGCCTTCAGCGCCGCCTCGTCAAGACCTGCCGCGCGGGCCCGGGTGACGGTGACGATGCACCAGATCAGCCCCAGAAGTCCCAGAACCGTCACCGCCGCACCCGCCCAGATCAGCCCGTCCATCGCGCGTCCCCCAATCAACTCGCACAGGCCCTAACCCGTTGGCCATCCGCCCGCAAGCCACTTGAAGCCCGCCGCCCCAGCCGCTAGTCAGGGCGCGTCCAAACCCCGGAGCATTCGATGAACGACGCCACCTCTGACGCCGCCTACAACGTCACCGCCGCAGAGCTGAAGCAGTTCATCGAGCAGTATGAACATCTGGAAGCCGAGAAAAAGGACATCACCGAACAGCAAAAGGAAGTGATGGCCGAGGCCAAGGGCCGTGGCTATGACACCAAGGTGATCCGCAAGCTGATCGCGCTGCGCAAGCGTGACAAGGACGACATTGCCGAGGAAGAGGCGGTGCTGGAAATGTACAAGGCGGCGCTCGGGATGAGCTGACCGCCCCTCAGGGCGCGATGAAATTCACGCCGGGCAGCCGCGCGATCGCGGCGCAGTCGGCGACATAGCGTTCGGTGATCCCTGCGACGGTCTCGTCCGTCCAGCCCGGCACCGCCGCTTCGATCTCCATCTCTTCGGCGCGGCCATGGCTGGCCAGAACGTCACTGACCCGCGCCCGGCGGTCATCGACCGTTGCCGGCGGGTCGGCGGCGAACGATGCCTGCAAGCTGGCCAGCCCCTCGTCGCTCAGAAGTGCGGCCGGAAGATCGAGATCGCCGTCAAGGGGATCGGCACCGCGATAGCCGGTCACGGCGCGGATGACCTCGGGCCAGATCAGCGGCGTATCCTCGTTGCACCACAGCGTCAGCGGCAGTTCGGGGTTGGTGCCGAGAATCGCCTGCACGGTCCTGAGCCAGCTGAGACGGTCGGGATCGGTGCCGACCCGCACCTGTTCATATCCGCCCGGCCCGGCGCGCAGCGCCAGCGTCGGGATCAGCGTCGCGGGATTGCAAAGCGCGATGTGAAATTCGACCTCGTGATCGGGGAAGAGATTCTGCAGCGCGGTCAGGCGCCGGGGCGCACCGGCATAAAGCCCGTCATCGGTGATGGCGCGGTTCGGCAGCGCGATCAGGTTTTCATGGAACAGGACCAGCCGCCTGACGCCGTCGGTGTCGACAATCGCATCAAGGATCGCCTGCTGGACATCGTCACTCGCCTCGGCCCCCGCCAGAAGGCTGAGGCTGTCGCGCAGCACCGACCGGTAATGGCGCGGCGAGGGGACATGGATCCCCTCGGCGATCAGCAGCCCCCGGCTGCGCAGGACCGACCGGATAAGGCGGCCATCGTCGGTGCAATGCACCCCCAACTGAAGACTGATCCGCATGCCGCCCGTTCATTTACGCCTGCCCCGGGCACTCTATACCGGCGGCGCGCCGGGGCGCAAACCGCTTTGACGCCGCGCCGGCGGTGGGCAAGGGTCAGCGGCCGCGGATGCGCGGGTCCAGCGCGTCACGCAGCCCGTCGCCGATATAGTTCACCGACAGGACCGTCAGCGAGATCGCCAGACCGGGCCAGACGACGCGCGCCGGATATTGCTGCATATAGGGCAGGCCGTCGAACAACAGCCGCCCCCAGGTCGGAAAGTCCGGCGGAAAGCCGAGGCCAAGGAACGACAGCGCGCTTTCGGTGATGATCGCGTCGGCGATGTTCAGCGTCGCCGCGACCATGACCGGCGAGACGACATTGGGCAGCACATGGCGCAGGATCAGCCGCCGCGCCGGGGTGCCGATCGACCGGGCCGCCAGCACGAACTCGCGTTCCTTCAGGGCCAGAACCTCGCCCCGCACGATCCGCGCCGACTGCATCCAGCTGGTGATGCCGATGGCCGTCACGATCAGAAGGAAGGTCCCGAGCGACGGGCCGAGAACACGGGCCAGCGATTCCCGGAACAGCATGACCATGACAAGCAGCAGCGGCAGCAGGGGCAGCGCCAGGAACAGGTCGGTGATCCGCATCAGCGGGCCGTCGAGCCTGCGGAAAAAGCCGGAAAGGACGCCGATGGTGGTGCCGACGAACAACGAGATGACCATGGCCACGAACCCGACCGCAATCGACACCCGGCCGCCCGCCATCATCCGCGACAGGAAATCGCGCCCCAGATGGTCAGTGCCCATCGGAAAGGTCAGCGACGGCGGCTTGTTCTTGCTCAGCAATTGCTGCGTCGTTGTCAGCGTCGGCGCATGCCAGAGCAACGGCCCGATCAGCACGAAGGCGGTCAGAAAGGCCAGCACCGACATGCCGACCAGCGCGCCCTTGTGGCTTTTGAACTGAATCCAGACGTCGCGCCACTGGCTGCGCGGCGGCTCGATCCGGGTCGGGGACAGGGGCTGGCTGGCGTCAGGCATAGCGGATCCTCGGATCAAGCACGCCGTAGAGCACATCGGCGATCAGGTTGAAAAGAACGATCAGCACCGCGAAGATGAAGGTCAGCGTCTGGACCATCGGCAGGTCATTGGCGCTGATGGCCGAGATCAGCGCCGCGCCAAGGCCGTTCACCTTGAACACCTGTTCGGTGATGATGGCGCCGCCGAAGATCGACGGGATGCCCAGCGCGATGACCGTGACCACCGGGATCAGCGAATTGCGCAGCACATGTTTCAGCACCACCTGGCGTTCGTTCATGCCCTTGGCGCGCGCCGTGCGCACATAATCCTGCCCGAGATTGTCCAGCATCGACGAGCGCATATAGCGGCTGACGGCGGCGGCGTTGCTCAGCGCCAGCACGGTGACCGGCAGCACCATCTGCTTGACCTGCCGGCCAAAGCTCGCCCAGTCGGTGACCTCCAGCGTCGTGTCATAGACCGAGGGGAACCAGCCCAGCTTGACCGCGAAGATCACGATCAAAAGCACACCGGTGAAGAATGTCGGCACCGAAAAGCCGATCATGGCGAAGAAGGTTCCGGCCTGATCGAACCAGCTGTACTGGCGATAGGCCGAATAGATGCCGATGGGCAGCGCCACCAGAATACCGATCAGATAGGCTGATCCCACGACCGTCAGGGTCTGGGGGATGCGCTGGCCGATGGTGATGAAGACCGGGCTGCGGGTCTGGTAGCTGATGATCCGCTGCGCGTCGCCCGCCAGATGCGTGCCGAACCGGCTGTCGATCCAATAGGCGGGCTCGACCCAGAAGAACTGTTTCAGCCAAAGAAGATAGCGGATCAGAACCGGCTGATCGGCGCCCATCGCCTTGAGGATCTTCTGCTTGACCTCGGGCGGGACGGTCAGGGGGATCTCGCTGATCGGCGAGCCGGGGGCAAGATCGACCAGCAGGAAGATCACCAGACTGATCAGCAGAAGCGTCGGAATGGCAAGCAGAAGCCGACGGATGATAAAGGTCAGCATGTCCTGGCCTGATCCTATGGGGAAGCGGGGGCTGCGGATGGGGAAGGGGCCGCGCGTCGCCGCACGGCCCCCGGTCAGGACGCTGTTATTTCTTGCGGGTCCAGTCCTGGACGTTCCACAGCTCGGTGTCCCAGGCGCTGATGACAACGCCGTCAAGCGCGTTCGACGCCGCCGCCAGACGGCCGCGGTTGACCAGCGCCATGCTGACCATGCCGTCGGCCGAAACCACGTCGTTCATCTTCTTGGCCAGATCGGTCCGGGCGGTCGGGTCGGTCGTCCCCGCCAGTTCCTTGACCATCGCATCATACTCGGGCGTGCAGAAGCGGGTCACGTTCTCGCCCTGCCACTGGCTGTCCGGCCCCGGCACTTTTGCGCAGAGATAGCCGGCCAGATAGGCCTCGGGGTCGGTGCCCGCGAACTCGTTCGCGTACATTTCGACGTCGGCATAGAACTTTTCGATCGTGTCCGGCGAACCGGCGTCACCACCGAAATAGATCGACGGATCGGTGTTCTTCAGTTCGACATCGACGCCGATCTCGCCCCACCAGCCCTTGACCAGCGTCTGCACGTCCTGACGGACAGCATTGGTCGAGGTCTGATAAAGGATGTGCATCTTCTTGCCGTCCTTGTCGCGGATGCCGTCGCCATCGCTGTCCGTCCAGCCGGCCGCATCCAGAAGCGCCTTGGCGCCCTCCAGGTCCTGCTTGGCGCAGTCCATGTTGGCCGAGGCATAGGGGGCCGGGGCCGGAACGATGCTGCAGGTCACGCGACCGGCGCTGCCATAGCCGACATCGACAATCGCCTGACGGTCAATCGCCATCGACAGGGCCTTGCGGATGTTGGGATCGCTGAGGAACGGGTGCGGATGCTTGACGGTCGAACGCTCGCCATCGGCAAGGTCGGGCGACGGGTCGGTCAGGTTCATCTCGATCCGCTCGGTCAGGGTGCCGAAGGCGCTGACGAAATGGCCCTTGCCCGCGGCGGCCATCTGCGCCTGCAGGTCGGGGTTGATGAAGGTGTTCCAGGCATAGTCATATTCGCCGGTTTCCATGACCGCCCGCGCCGCCGCCTCGGCATCGCCGCCGCCTTTCAGCGTCAGCGTCGCAAAGGCCGGTTTGGCCGGGTCGCGGTAGTTCGGGTTGGCCTCGTACTGGACGACGTCACCCGGCTTGAAGTCGACAACGCGGAACGGCCCGGTGCCGATCGGCTTGAAGTTCTGCTCCGTGCAGGTCGGTGCGGCCGCACCGAGGCACTTTTCGAACTGTGCCTTCTGGATGATCGGCGACTGGCTGTCGACGAAGGCCGAATAGGGGTTCGACTTCGGACCGTCAAAGGTCACCAGAACCGTCAGGTCATCCTTGGCCTCGACCGTCTTCACGCCGTTGTACTTGGCCGACTGCGAACAGCCGCCATCCGGCGCCGTGCAATATTGCCAGCTGAACACCACGTCCGCCGCCGTCACCGGTGTGCCGTCCGACCATTTCAGGTCTTTCTTCAGCTTCCAGGTGATGGTGGTCAGATCGGCCGACACGCCGCCATTCGCGACCGTCGGAATGTCTTCGGCAAGCCGCGGGAACAGCGTCCCGGTGTCGTCAAAGCCCGCCAGAGGCTCGATCACCAGGGCCGCGGCATCAATATCCTTGGTGCCCTGCGACAGGTAGGTGTTCAGGATCGACGGCGCCTGCCAGTACAGGATCTTGACGTCGCCGTCCGCCCCCCGTTCCGCCAAAGCTGCCGAGGCCATTGCGGTGATCGCCGCTGCGCCCAGAAGGGCCGATTTGAGTTTCATCTTACGCTCCTTGTTGACTGGTGTTCTGCTTCTGTGACGCCGCCCTTGGCCGGGCGGTCTGATCCTTGTTCTGGTCGTAAAGGTGGCAGGCCACGAACCGGCCCGGCTCGATCTCGGCCATCGCGGGTTTGACGCTTTGGCAGATGTCCATGACCTTCGGGCAGCGGGTGCAGAAGTTGCAGCCCCTGGGCGGATTGGCGGGCGAGGGCACGTCGCCCTTCAGGATGATCCGGTGACGCTTCGCCTCCAGCTCGGGGTCGGCCTCGGGCACGGCCGACAACAAAGCCTCGGTATAGGGATGCATCGGCGCGTCAAACAGCGCGTCGCGGCTGGCCAGCTCGACGATCCGGCCCAGATACAT
>CAZORV010000088.1:0-12689 GCA_964582215.1 uncultured Frigidibacter sp. | reverse complement strand
GGAAGAACGAGGTGGTCATCACGTCGAACTTCAGCCCCTCGCGCCGGGCGCGGCCGAGGGCGCGGCTGACGTTCGGGCTTTCCATGAAGCCGAAGCGCAGGATCAGCCGGGCGAACCGGTCGTTGATCGGCAGATACTCGGCCCGGTCGCGTTCGTTGACGGTGGGGACGCGCACCGTCTCGATCGTCAGGACAACGTTCTTTTCATGCAGCACGCGGTTGTGCTTGAGATTGTGCAACAACGCAGGCGGCACGGCGTTGGTGTCCGACGTCAGGAAGAAGGCGGTGCCGGGCACGACATGGACCGACGATTTCAGCATCGAGCGGCCGAAACTGTCGAGGTCGACCATCTGTTTCTGTCCGGCGGCCATGGCCAGCTGCGTGCCGCGCCACCAGGAAAACATCAGGACCGCGATGGTGATCGACAGGACCACCGGGACAAAGCCGCCGGCAAAGAACTTCGTCATGTTCGACAGGAAGAACGTGCCTTCCAGCAGCAGGAACGGCACCGCGACCGGCAGGATCACCCACAGCGGCCAGCGCCAACCCTTGCGCGAATAGATCATCGCCAGCACGGTGTCGACGATCATCGCGCCGGTGACCGAAATGCCATAGGCGGCGGCGAGTGCCGTCGAGGTGCGGAAGTTGATGACAAAGGCCAGCACACCTGCCAGCAAAAGCCAGTTCACCGCCGGAATATAGATCTGGCCCGACTGGCTTTCCGAAGTATGGACGATGGACAGGCGCGGCAGCAGGCCCAGCTGGATCGCCGCCCGGGTCATCGAATAGGCGCCGGTGATCACCGCCTGCGAGGCGATGACGGTGGCGATCGTCGCAAGGCCAACCAGCGCGGGCAGCAGCCAGTCGGGAACCATCATGAAGAACGGGTTCTCGATGGCCTCGTGATTGTTCAGGACCAGCGCCCCCTGCCCCAGATAGTTCAGGATCAGCGCCGGAAAGACCAGCGCGAACCAGGCGGTGCGGATCGGCGCGCGGCCGAAATGGCCGAGGTCGGCATAAAGCGCCTCGGCCCCGGTGACGGCCAGAAAGATCGCGCCCATCACGATGAAGGCGACGACCCCGTGGCTGAAGAGAAAAGCGATGCCGTAATAGGGGTTGAAGGCGGCCAGCACGGTGGTGTCCAGCGCCAGCTGCCAGGCGCCCGTCAGGCCCATGGTCAGGAACCAGAGCGCGGTGATCGGGCCAAAGGCAAAGGAGATGGTCTCGGTTCCGTGGCGCTGGACCATGAACAGGCCGACCAGAATCCCGATGGTGATCGGCAGGACATAGTCGCCAAGTCCCGGTGCGACCAGCTTGATCCCCTCGATCGCCGACAGGACCGACACGGCCGGGGTGATGATCGCGTCGCCGAAAAACAGCGATGCCCCGGCGATGCCAAGGGCCAGAACCGCGTAGCTGCGTCGGCCGATGGCCAGCCGCGACAGGGTGTAAAGCGCCAGGATCCCGCCCTCGCCGCGGTTGTCGGCGCGCAGAAGGAACAGCACATATTTCACCGTCACGATCAGGATCAGCGTCCAGATCAGCAGCGAGATGACGCCCAGAACCTCGGTCAGGGCCAGCCCGTCATGGGCGACCGGGTGCAGCGCCTCGCGCATGGCGTAAAGCGGGCTGGTGCCGATGTCGCCATAGACAACGCCGATCGCCCCCATGGTCAGCGCCGCCAGTCCCTGCCGGGGGACGGAATGATCCTCGTCCGCCGCGGAACCGGCTTCGTCGTCGGACCCCATCGCGAGGGCCGTTTCAGGATTTGTCATGGTCTTTTCAGCTCCGCCCGGCGGCCCGTTCGGGCGCGGCAGGGACTTGTCTTGGGCCTGTCAGGCGCAAAGGCACCCAAATCGCTCCAACGTTTACCGCGGCGGCTGGCAGGCCGGACACGCGCCCCAGGTTCCGGGCCGGCCGTCGACTCGGCCCCGTTCTCAGCGGCGACTATCGCCCTATGACAGGGAGTTTCAAGATGTTTCGTCCGTTCACGAAAGATTTACGCGGCGGGTTGCCGAAGGGGTCGGGCATGGCGCGGTCGTCGCTGGCGCCGGGCCGCGCCCCGCGCTCATGCGGGAACGTCTCCGGGGGACCATCTCGGCCCTCTCAACAGAGGGCAGCACCTGCCCCGGATGGCGCGAAGCTCCAGCCCCGCCGCAGGGGCAGGTGCTGCCCGGTCGCTTTGGGTGACCGGGCGGTGCGTGCGAGCACGCACCCTACCGCCGGCCCCGCACGGTCTTCTCCGACGCCGGATTGAGCGGGAAACGCCGATCTTCCAGTGGAAGAGCGGCCCCGCTCATGCGGAAACGTTTCCCGGGGACCGCCTCGGCTTGTCGCGGCAGAGGGCGCCGCCAGCCCCCGGGAGGGGCAGGCGCTGCCCGGTCGCTTTGGGCCACCGGGTGGTGCGGTTCGTAACGGTGCGTGACGGCAGGGGCGATGGCCCCTGCCGACCGAGACGGCGGCAATCCTTCACCGAACGCCGGGTTGAGCGGAAAAGGCTGATCTTCCAGTGGAAGAGCAGCCCCGCTCATGTGGGAACGCCGCCACGGAACCGCCGCTCACCCGCACAGCAGAGGGCAGCGCCAGCCCCCCGGGAGGGGCAGGTGCTGCCCGGTCGCTTTGGGCGACCGGGTGGTGCGTGCGAGCACGCACCCTACCGCTGGGCCCGCACGGTCTTCGCCGACGCCGGATTGAGCGGGAACAGCCGATCTTCCGGTGGAAGAGCGGCCCCGCTCACGTGGGAACGATGCCCAGTGACCGCCTCTCACCCGCACAACAGAGGGCGGCGCCTGCCCCGGATGGCGCGAAGCGCCAGCCCCCCGGAGGGGCAGGCGCTGCCCGGTCGCTTTGGGCAACCGGGCGGTTCAAGCGGAACTGTTGCGTGGCGGCAGGGTCACTTGCCCCTGCCGACTGGGGCGGCGCGGTCGCTTCCCGCCACGTTGGGCTGTGCGGGACAAGCCGTTCTTCCGGTGGAAGCGCGGCGCCGCCGCAGCGCAGACCAACGGGGTCCACGCCTGACCCGGGCGGGACCGGTGCGCAACGGCAGGGCCACCTCCCCCGCCGGCTGAGGCGATGGCAGCGCTCCGTCCCGCTCAGGCCTCTTCCGCCTCGTCGGGGTCGCTGGCCGGGTCGTTATGAACCGTTGCCGGATCGGCGAACGGCACCTGACGCATCGGTGCGGCGACCGGGTCGCGGCGGGTGGCCGGCATGTGTACCCCGGCCTCTTCGCGGCGGATGACCAGCCGCTGCTGGCCAAGCGGGATCCGGACCCCCTCGGCCTCGAACCGTTCGATGATCTGGTGATTGATCTCGGACTGGACGTTCGGCTTGAAATTCAGGTCCGACAGGATCGCACGGATCTCGAACATCAGGCCGTCCTGACCGAAGCCGGTCAGAACCACCGCCGGCGCGGGATCGACCAGCACCAGTGGCTGCGCCTCGACAATCTCGGTCAGCAGCCGCTCGACCAGCCGCGTGTCGCTGCCATAGGCGACGACAACCGGCATCACCAGCCGCGAACGGAGGTTCTGGCTGGTCAGATTGGTCACGATCCCCGAGATGAACTCGGCATTCGGCACCACGATCTCGGCCTGATCGCCGGTCAGAAGCCGGGTCGAGCGGACGGCGATGCGCGTCACCACACCGGCCTTGCCCGCGACCTCGATCGAATCGCCCTCGGTGATCGGCCGCTCGACCAGAAGGATGATCCCGGCGATGAAATTCTGGACGATGTTCTGCAGGCCAAAGCCGATGCCGACCGACAGGGCCCCGGCCACGATCGCCAGCGCCGACAGGTCGATCCCCGCCGCCGTGACCGCCACCAGCGCCGAGGTCAGCAACCCGAGGTAGCCAAGCCCCGAAACCGCCGCCGTCTGCGCCCCCTTGTCAAGCCGGGTGCGCGGCAGGATCGAGGCGCGCATCGCCCCCTGCACCAGCCGCGTCGCCATATAGCCCAGCGCGAAAACGACAAAAAGCGTGACGATCGCCATCGGCGAGATGCGCGTGCCGCCAAGCCTGATCCCGGACTGGAACTGTGCCCAGACCTCCCAAAGATCGGCGGTCCGCGCGCCCCAGATCACCGCGAGCAGCGGCAGCGACAGAAGTACGAGGAAGAACCCGGTCAGAACCGGCACCAGCGCCTCGCGCCCCTCGTCGCCGGTCCGGGTGATCGTGATGTAGATGTCGGTCAGGAACCGCTGGCCAAGGATGATGAAGCCGGCCAGCGCCATCGACCCGACCATCGGCCACATCAGCGCGTTCGCCGCCGCCACATAGCCGACCAGCGCCAGCGCCGGGGCGATCACCGACCCTGCAATGATCAGCGTGCCGAACAGGCCGATCACCCGGTTGCGGAACAGCACGGCCTCGGTATGGCCAAGGGGCGCCTCGGCGCCGTCTGCAGCCCGCTCGTGATGCAGCCGCTGGCGCCGCAGCAGCAGACCCAGACGCAGGGTGAAGATCGCCATGATGCAGACCAGCGGCGCCAGCCAGACCGCCTGTGCCGCCTGGCTCAGCGGCGGGCGGACCTCGGTTGTGAAGGCGGTGCGAAAATGCTCGGACGCATGCAGAAGCCCGATGGCGTTGACATGAAACCGCGCCTCGGACGGGCGGTCGGTCAGAAGGATGCCGCCCCGCGCCTCGTCGGGGAAAATCCAGCTGCCAAGCCAGCGCGCCGCAAAGAATGACAGCGCCGCAAAGGGCAGTGCCGCCGCCAGCGCCTCGAGCCGGGGGCCGGTGATCGACGACAGATGGATGGCGACAAAGACCAGCACCATCCCGGCAACCGGCACGACGATCTGGCCCAGCGACACCAGCGCCGCCACGACATAGCGCGCCCGCATCGCCGTGCGGTTCTGCAGCCGGATCGACAGCCGCTCCATCGCCCCCGGCCCGCGCCACAGCAAGAGCGCCGCGATCAGCAGGCAGCCGAGGATGCCCGGCATGTTGTTTTTCAACGACGCCCGCCGCGCCATGTCGCCCCAGGCACCGTCAATCTCGGCCCAGAGGGTCTTGATCCCCTGGGTCAGAACGGCGGCGCCGGACGGCCAGTGCAGCGGGTTGGCGGGCGACGGCATCAGGCGCAAAAGCTCTTTGGCCTGCCGGTCGCGGATCAGCGCGTCGACCTGCTTGACGATGCCGTCCGCCCGGCGATAGGCGGCCGAGGCCTGCGCGCTTGGCGCCTGAAGGCGCGACAGACGCTCGGCCAGCTCCTTGCGTTTCGAAATGATTTCCGGGGCTTCCGGGGCGCCGCCCTCTGGCAGCGGGCCAAGATCGTCGATCTGGCCCTTGACGCTGTCGATCTGCGGCTGGTTGGCGGCGCGCGCATCGTCAAAGGTCTTGCGCCAGTCGACGATGCGGGCGCGCATATCCTCCAGCGCCCGGTTCGAGGCTTTGGCGGCGGCAAGCGCCTCTTCGGCCGCTGCTGCGTCCTTGTCCCAGTCGGCATAGCTGACGCCGACGACCTCTTGCGCGGCAAGCGGCGCGGCGGTCAGCGGCGGCGCCAGCAGTGCCGCGAGGATCAGGACGACAAGGCGGAGCGCCCACATCAGTCTTCGAAGACAGAGGGCAGGTCCTGCGGCGCGCGGTCAAGCCAGGCGGGAACCGGCAGACCCTTGGCGCGCAGGAACTCGGGGTTGAAGAGTTTCGACTGATAGCGGTTGCCGTAGTCGCACAGGACGGTGACGATCGTATGACCCGGCCCCATGACCCGTGCCATGCGGATGGCGCCCGCGACGTTGATTCCCGTCGACCCGCCAAGGCAAAGCCCCTCGTCGGTCAAAAGGTCAAAGACGATCGGCAGCGCCTCGGCATCGGGGATGCGGAAGGACATGTCGGGCGTGATACCCTCGAGGTTGGCGGTGATCCGCCCCTGCCCGATCCCCTCGGTGATCGAGTTCCCCTCGGCCTTCAGCACGCCGGTGGTGTAATAGCTGTGGAGCGACGCGCCCTCCGGATCGGCCAGCGCGACCTTGACGCCCCGGGGCTGAAGCGCCATCGCCACACCGGCCAGCGTGCCACCCGATCCGACCGAGCAGACGAACCCGTCGACCTTGCCGCCGGTCTGGTCCCAGATCTCGGGGCCGGTCGTCTCGACATGGGCCTGGCGGTTGGCGACATTGTCGAACTGGTTGGCCCAGACCGCGCCGTTTGGTTCGGTTTGTGCAAGTTTCTCGGCCAGACGCCCCGAATAGCGGACGTAATTGTTCGGATTTGTATAGGGCGCGGCGGGCACCTGAACCAGTTCGGCCCCGGCAAGGCGCAGCATGTCCTTTTTTTCCTGGCTTTGCGTCTCGGGGATGACGATCACGGTCTTGAATCCCATCGAGGCGCCGACAAGCGCCAGCCCGATGCCGGTATTTCCGGCGGTGCCTTCGACGATCGTGCCGCCCGGTTTCAACAGGCCCTTCGCCACCGCGTCCTGGATGATGTAAAGTGCGGCGCGGTCCTTGACCGACTGGCCGGGGTTCAGGAACTCGGCCTTGCCAAGGATTTCGCAGCCGGTCACCTCGCTGGCGCGCTTCAGACGGATCAGCGGCGTCTTGCCCACCGCATCGGCCAGATCGCTGTAAATCCTCATCGCACCACTCCTTTGCTCGCCGCTCCTTCCTAGGCCGCACCGGCGCGGACCTCAAGCCCTTGGGGCGGCGCGATCGGCGGAACGGGGGCGCACCGGGCGCGCGGCCTGCGCGCAGGTGAGTCGGCAAGGACCGGAGACCACCTTTGGCGGAACGCCGCGCATACCGCTCCATCGAAGGTGGAGGGTTTGACGGTCCTTGTGTACAATGCGCAGCCACATGCCGAATTGCCCGTCGAAATGCAACAATCCAGTACCTCAGCCACCGTGGGCTTCCCGGCAACGAATTTGAAGTTTCGACGGGATTATGTCAAAATCTAGGCGAAGCAGGGCCAGACTATGGCATTATGTTGACAGAGAGCACAGGTGGCGTAGGGTCAGGGCAGTGGGGAAGTTGTTCGTTGGACGAAGTTGGTGGTGCTCTGGTTCGTTGGTCGTGACGTCGTTCGTCCGGCCCTGTCACGCGGATACGGTCGGTTTGCGACCGTCACGCGGCCCTTCCGACTTCGCCCGCTTTGGGGTGATTTCGATGTCTGATGATATTTTTAAACGAAACGACGCGGTTTTCGCGGCAAACACAGGGATGCAGCCGGTACTGACGCCCGTACAGAAGACGGTGCTTGTGACCGGCGGCGCGGGCTTTCTCGGCTCGCATCTGATCGACAGGCTTCTGGGCAACGGCCATCGGGTCATCTGCCTTGACAATCTGTCCACCGGCCGGGTCACCAACCTTGCGCAGCATGCCGGTAACGAACGTTTCACCATGATCAGGCAGGATGTCTGCGAACCGTTCAAAATTGCGGGCGCCGTGGATGAGATTTTCAATCTCGCCTGCCCGGCCTCGCCGCCGAAATATCAGCTGGACCCCGTGCAGACCTTCAAGACCTCGGTCATGGGCGCGATGAACGTGCTTGAACTTGCCCGGGCCAAGGGCGCGCGGGTGTTTCAGGCCTCGACCTCGGAAACCTACGGCGACCCCGAGATCAGCCCGCAACCCGAAAGCTATCGCGGCGCCGTCAACTGCTTTGGCCCCCGCGCCTGCTATGACGAGGGCAAGCGCGCCGCCGAAACCCTGTTTCACGACTATCACCACCAGCACGGCACCGACATCCGCATCGCGCGGATCTTCAACACCTACGGCCCGCGCATGCGGCCCGACGACGGGCGTGTCGTCTCGAACTTCATCTGTCAGGCACTGACCGGGCGCGACATCACGATCAACGGCGACGGCAGCCAGACGCGGTCCTTCTGCTTTGTCGATGACCTGATCGAGGGGTTCCTGCGGCTGATGGCGTCCGAGGTCAGGGTGCCGGTCAACCTTGGCAATCCGGGCGAGTTCACCATGAACGAACTGGCTGAACTGGTTCTGGCGCGGACCGGCGCCGCCGCGCGGCTGGTCAGAAGACCGCTGCCGGCCGATGATCCGCGCCAGCGCCGCCCGGACATCAGCCGGGCGCAAACCGCACTTGGCTGGGCGCCGCAGATCCCGCTGTCCGACGGGCTTGACCGCACCATCGCGCATTTCGCGGCCGAGCTTGGCCGCCCGCTGCCCGCCAGCCTGACGGGACATGCCGCATGAAAGCGCTGACGTCAGCCCGGGTTCTGGTCACCGGCGGCGCCGGGTTCATCGGCGCCCATGCCTGCAAGGCGCTGGCCGGGTCGGGCGCCCTGCCCGTCGCCTTTGACAATCTGACGACCGGCCATGCCGATGCCGTCCTCTGGGGCCCCCTGGTGCGCGGCGACGTCCGCGACCGTGGCGCGCTGGTCTCGGCGATGAAGCAGTTCCGCATCGACGTGATCATGCATTTCGCCGCCTCGGCCTATGTCGGCGAAAGCGTCAGTGACCCCGCGCTCTATTTCGACAATAATGTCGGGGGGATGATCGCGCTTCTTGATGCGGCGCGCGAGGCAGGGGTCCGCCAGATCGTCTTTTCGTCCAGCTGCGCGACCTATGGCGTGCCCGCCCTGCTGCCGATTTCGGAACATACGCCGCAAAACCCGATCAACCCTTACGGCCGGACCAAGCTGATCTGCGAACAGATGCTGCGCGACTATGGCGCCGCCTATGGCCTGCGCCATGTGGCGCTCCGCTATTTCAACGCGGCGGGTGCCGACCCCGCGGGCATGATCGGCGAACAGCACGAGCCCGAGACCCATCTTCTGCCTTTGGCCCTGCGCGCGGCGGCGGGCGGGCAGGCGCTGAATGTCTTTGGCAATGACTATGACACGCCGGACGGCACCTGCATCCGCGACTATGTCCATGTGGCCGATCTGGCGCGGGCGCATCTGGCGGCGCTGACCTATCTTCAGGCGGGGCGTGAAAGCCTTGCGGTCAACATCGGCTCGGGGCGCGGCCATTCGGTGCTTGAGATCTGCGCGGCGATTGCGCGGGTGACGGGGCGCGCCGTGCCCTTGCGGTTCGCGCCGCGACGGGCGGGCGATCCGCCGGTCCTGACGGCCGATCCGATGCTGGCCGCCCACCGGCTGGGGTTCCGGACCGAACTGTCGGACATCGACACGATCGTGCGTCATGCCGCACCCTGGTTCGGCCTGACCGACCGTCAGGCGCAGGTGGCCTGAGATGGGCAGGAACCGCGATCTTCTGCAACCGATCCTCGACGCAAGCCGGCGCCGGAAATATCTGGTGCTGGCGGCACTCTGGGCGCTGGCGGCGGTCTATTTCTGGGGCTGGTGGCTGCAGCCTGCCCATGTCACGACGCCGCTTCGCTTTGGGCTGGCCACCGCCTGCCTTGGCTGGATCTACCTTCTGCAGCTTTATTTCCTTGTGGTCTTCCTGAACGCCCGGCGCAGCGCAGCGCCAATGCCGGTGCCCGGCCAGTGGCGCGTCGCCATGGTGGTGACCAAGACCCCGGGCGAGCCGTTTGAACTGGTCCGCCGCACGCTTGCCGCGATGCTGGCCCAGGACTATCCGCACGACACATGGCTGGCGGACGAGGATCCGTCGGACGAGACCATCCGCTGGTGCGAAGAGAACAACGTCCGCATCTCGACCCGCAAGGGTGTCGCGGACTACCATCAGCCGGTCTGGCCGCGCCGCACCCGCTGCAAGGAAGGAAACCTTGCCTATTTCTACGATCACTACGGCTATGAAGCCTATGATATCGTGTCACAATTTGATGCAGATCATGTGCCGCAGCCGGGCTATCTGCGCGAAATCCTGCGGCCCTTTGCCGACCCCGGCGTCGGCTATGTCAGCGCGCCCTCGATCTGCAATGCCAATGCCCGCGAAAGCTGGGCGGCGCGCACCCGGCTTGACAGCGAGGCAAGCTTTCACGGCGCGCTTCAGTGCGGCTATACCAGCCTTTTCACCTCGATCTGCATCGGGTCGCATTATGCAGTGCGCACCCGCGCGCTGAAGGCGGTCGGCGGCCTCGGGCCGGAACTGGCCGAGGATCATTCGACCTCGATGCTGCTGGCGGCCGGCGGCTGGCAGGGCGTCCATGCGATCGACGCGATCGCCTATGGCGACGGCCCGGCGAACATCGCCGATCTTGCGACCCAGGAATTCCAGTGGTCGCGCAGCCTGGTCACGCTGCTGCTTGGCACCACCGGCGCCTATCTGCCCCGGCTTCCGGCGCGCCTGAAGTTCCTGTTCCTGTTCGGCCAGTCGCTTTACGTCTTCTTCGCCGCGCTGATGCTGTTCACCTATCTCTCGCCGATCTACGCGCTTCTGTCCAACCGGCGCTTCGCCGATGTCACCTATCCCGAGTTCCTGTGGCACGTCACCCCGGCCACGATCGTCCTGTTCGCGCTGGTGACGCTGATCCGCCGCGACGGGCTGTTCCGGCCGTTCAACGGACGGATTTTCGGCTGGGAAAAGATGCTGTTCATGTTCATCCAGTGGCCCTGGGTGGTCTGGGGCGTGGTGATGGCGCTGCATGATCGTGTCACCGGCCGTTTCGTCGACTTCCGCGTGACCCCCAAGGGCGAGGGGGCTTCGGGCCGCCTGCCGTCGCGCATGGTCACGGTTTACGGCGGACTGGCGCTGGGTGCGATCCTGCCGGTGATCCTGGCGGGCAATGTCACCGAGGCGCGCGGGTTTCACCTGCTGTCGGCGCTGAACGGGCTGATCTATACGATCATTCTGGCGGTCATCGTCATCGGTCAGCCCCGTCCCGCGCGGGTCCGGCGGCCGGTTGCACTGCGGACTGCGGCATTTCAGCTCGGCTCGGTGGCGGCTCTTTGCGCATTGATGACGGTTGCGACGGTTGCACGCGGCAAGGAAGGGCTGTACGCGCTGACCACCGGGCTTGAGCCGTTTCATCTGGTGCGCGCCCGCTATCTGGTGTCGGGCGCCGGTTTCGCTGACCGACGTGTGGCGATGTACGAGTTCGATCCCGGCTGGGACAGACCCTGAGGGGCAAGCAAAGGGGGCTTTGTGATGCGCTTATTCGGAATTTGCGGCATGTTGCCGGCAGTGGCATTGGCTGCCGGACTATGGGCCGGCGCGGGTGCCGCAGCACCGCCCGGCGACGTGCCGTTCGGTGCCTATGACCCGGGCGGCGATTTCACCGACGATCCGGTTCCGGTGATCGAACATCTCTTCCTGCCATGGGAGGATGTCTATCTTCCGTCGCTGAACGACGCCGATGCCTATGCGCTGGACCACAACCGCGCGCTTCTGGTGACGCTCGAGCCCTGGACCTGGTCACGCAGCGAACGCAACACCGCGCAATATCTGCGCCGCGGGATCTTCGCGGGCGAATATGACCAGAACATGCGCGACATCTGCACCGTGATCGGCGGGCTGAAAAGCCCGGTCACGCTGCGTTGGGCGCATGAGATGGACGACAGTTCCGGCCAGTTCATCTGGGCCGGCTGGAAGCCCGAGGATTACATCGCCGCCTTCCGCCGCATGACCACCATCTGCCGCGAGGAGGCGCCGGGCCTGAAGGTCATGTGGTCGCCGCTTGGCGATGACAAGATGGCGGCCTACTACCCCGGCGACGAATTTGTCGACATTGTCGGCATTTCGGTCTTTGGCCTGCAGCAATGGGACAAGGACAAGTTCGGTCGCGATCGCGCCTATACCGAGGTGATGGAGCCGCGCTATCGCCGCGCCGCCGCCTTCGGCAAGCCGGTCGTCGTGGCCGAGCTTGGCTATTCGGGCGACGAGGCCTATGTGAACGACTGGGAAAATTCGGTCCGGGTTACGCGGCCTGAACTGGCGAACCTGGTGGGCGTGGTCTATTTCGACCAGCGCGAGGTCTATCCCTGGCCGGAAAATTACGGACTGCCGGACTGGCGGATCAACAACCGGGTCATCCGATAGGTCCGGCGTTTTCGCGCTGCCTTTGGCCGTGCCCCGGGCGGGGGGCGCGGCCTTTTCGTTGAGGATGGTTTCCGGCCGGTAAAATCCGGGCGCCGGCGCGCCCGGGAATGTGGCGACATTGTGGCAAGGCTTTGAATTAGCGTCAAAATGGCGAATTGTGCCACTTGCCGGGCCATAGATTCGGCGCAATGGCCATCTAGCCCTGTCTCAGCTGTCCCGGCCTTGTTGTCCCGGGGGCCGCCCACCCCCGGCGCTGCTGCCAGGGTCCGGTGCGCCCCCTCCGGTCAAGGGCCCGTCGTCTGAGAGGTATGTCCGTGGTCCCTGTTCCGCGCGCAAATATCCTGCGCGCCATCGTCATCGCCGGGCTTGTGGCCGCTGTCACGGTCAGTCCCGGCCTCGCGCAATCCGGCAGCGGCGCCTCGGGCGCCCCGCGCAGCGCCGCAATCGTCCGCCTGGCCAACGGCACGACATTCAACTGGCTGACCAAGAAGACCCGCCCGGGCCTTGGCGGCGCGGTCCTGGTCAGCACCGACAACACGCCGCGCGTCAAGCGCGCCCGCGTGTTCGGACGCGGGTCCTACGTCTGTTCGCCCGCCGGGTTCGGCCGCAAGTCAAGCTGTTACGCCCGCTGAACATCCGACGCGGGCCCCGGCCTTTTGAGACGTCGTCGTCTTTCCCCGAAACGCCGGGCTGAGCGGACAAGGCTGATCTTCCAGTGGAAGAGCAGCCCCGCTCATGCGTGAACCTCTCCCCGGGACGATCTCGGCACGCTGCCCGGTCGCTTTCGGCGACCGGGCGGTGCGTGCGAGCACGCACCCTACCG
>CAZORV010000087.1:0-12779 GCA_964582215.1 uncultured Frigidibacter sp. | reverse complement strand
GGTGGGCAAGTCGACGGTCTCGTCGAACCTTGCCGTGGCGCTGGCCCGGCAGGGCCGCCGGGTCGGGCTTCTCGACGCGGATATATACGGCCCCTCGCAGCCAAGGATGATGGGCCTGACCGGGCGCCCGGCCTCGCCCGACGGCAAGACCATCATCCCGCTGAAGGCGCACGGCGTCACCGTCATGTCGATCGGCCTGATGCTGAAAGAGAACGAGGCCGTGGTCTGGCGCGGCCCGATGCTGATGGGCGCCTTGCAGCAGCTTCTGACCCAGGTCGCCTGGGGCGAGCTTGACGTCCTGATCGTCGACCTGCCGCCCGGCACCGGCGATGTCCAGCTGACGCTCTGCCAGCGCACCCATGTCAGCGGCGCACTGATCGTCTCGACCCCGCAGGATGTGGCGCTGCTCGACGCCCGCCGTGCGATCGACATGTTCGGCAAGCTGAAGACACCGATCCTGGGGCTGGTCGAGAACATGTCGGCCTATATCTGCCCCAACTGCGGGCACGAGGCGCATATCTTCGGCCATGGCGGTGTCGCGGCCGAGGCGGCCCGGCTGGACCTGCCGTTCATGGGCGAACTGCCCCTGTCGCTTGACGTGCGTCTCGCGG
Organism: uncultured Frigidibacter sp.; assembly: GCA_964582215.1. Classification (GTDB taxonomy): domain Bacteria; phylum Pseudomonadota; class Alphaproteobacteria; order Rhodobacterales; family Rhodobacteraceae; genus TMP-24. The sequence goes on along the minus strand of CAZORV010000087.1, from coordinate 12,168 downwards.
GCGACGCCGGAACGCCGATCGCGGCGGGCGAGGGGCCGGTGGCCGAGGCCTACGGGCGGCTCGCCCACCGGCTGATCGCGGGCGGCATGGCCTGAGGGAGGGGTGACCCTCGCTCACCGCATCGTCAGCATCTGCAGCAGTCGCATTTCCTGACCGATATCGTCGCCTGCAACCTCGGCCACCGTCTGATCGGCTGCTGCCGTCACACCGCCCGCCGCCAGCCGCGCGACCAGCGCCTCGGGCGCCTCGCCGTTCAGCGCGGCAACCTCTGCGATCCGGTGCCTGGCCAGCGCGCTGACCAGTGCGCCGACGTCCGGCCGTCCGGCGTCCGCCCCGCCGCCGACAAAGCCCGCCGCCAGCAGCGCCGCGCCCGCCGCCAGAAAGACCTGGCCATTCCGACGCTTCAGATACTGCACAAACGGCCGCCAGTTTTGTGCGACGTGCGCCGCCGCCCCGACCACCAGCAGCCAGCCTGCCCACTGGTGAATGTCCTTGGTCAGGCCGGGCTGCAGATGAAAGAACATCATCGTGCCCGATACGGCCATGACGAAAAAGCCCGAGGTTACCAGGGGCGTGGCCCAGCTGCGCAGGGTAAGCGACATCGACAACTCCTTACGAATTTTCTGGTTCAACGGAGCAGCCCCGCACTTCCGTCGCGCGGCTGACTGCCGAAGGCCGACAGGGGTGTTTTTCGACCGAATCACCGGTCTTGCCACCGGCGAATCCGCGTCTGTGATCTGTCGTTCCGGGGCAAAGCGGGCCTTCCGGACCCAGAATCCCGGATTTCCACCGAAATTCCGGGATTTCATGGGATGGCCGGTTTTGGGTTCAATACATCTACATCTAGAGGCAAAGACCAAAGCATCCGCAAATTCTATGATCACTCGTCCTCGTGTCGGACACAATCACTTGTTAAGCGAGCATCCGCGGAACAACAGATAGTGTCGTTCCCAAAATTTCCTGTTGATTCCCATGAAATCCCATGGCATCCCTTTTCGCACCGATGAGGACGGGCCAAAGACTAGGGGGCAGCAAGACCCCAAAAGGCAAAAGTCAGGTTTCATACAGGCACCCGCCCTCATCGAACCACGAGATCCGGCGCTACGACGAGCAGACATCCCCCCAGGTGGTCGATGCAGCCGGACACACCCCAGCGATGGGGCCCAGTGATGGGAACGAGGGCGGCGGATCGGGCAGTGGCAGCAGCCCGGTCCGCCGTTGTCTTTCCGGGGCAGGTGGCACCGGAAAGCGCGGGACAGTAAAGGAGCGCGGGCCTTTGGCACGCAGGTTCAGAGGGTCGGAGACATTCAAGGTGGACGCGAAGGGTCGCGTTTCCATCCCCGCCTCGTTCCGCCGCGTGATCGAAAGCTTTGACCCCGACTGGCGCGAAGGTCTGCGCCCCAACATCATCATCAGCCACGGCCCGGTCACGCAGAACTGGCTCGAGGTCTATACGATCCGCGCCATCGAAGAGATCGACAGCCAGATCGACGCCATGCAGCGCGGCACGCCCGAGCGGGCGCTTCTGGAAGAACGCATGTACGGCAACGCCGTCGAGGCCCAGATCGACGAGGACGGGCGGCTGGTCCTGCCGCAGAAGCTGCGGGAAAAGGCCGGGCTGGGCGGCGAGGCCTTCTTCATCTCGGCCGGGGATTATTTCGAGATATGGAAGCCCGAGACCTATGAAAAACGCTCGGAAATCCGGGCCCGCCAGATCGCCGAGAAATATCCCGAGGATTTCGACTCGCGCAGTTTGCTGCCGCAGACGGTGCGGGGATGACCATGCCGCTGCCACGGCCCGAACCATCGCGCGACGCCCCCCATGTTCCCGTCCTGCTTGAGCCGCTGCTGAAGGCGGTTCAACCGGTTTCCGGCCTCTGGGTCGACGGGACCTTCGGCGCGGGCGGCTATACGCGCGGGCTTCTGGCGGCGGGGGCGGGGCAGGTCATCGCCATCGACCGCGATCCGCTGACATTGCGCATGGCCGAAGGCTGGGCGGGCGATCACGGCACCCGCCTGCGCCTGTGCCTTGGCACCTTTTCCGACCTTGACGAACTGGCCGGTCAGCCGGTCGACGGCGTCGTCCTTGACCTCGGCGTCTCGTCCATGCAGATCGACGAGGCCGAGCGCGGCTTTTCCTTTCAGAAGGACGGCCCGCTTGACATGCGGATGGGCGACAGCGGCCCGACGGCGGCCGACCTTGTGAATGGCGCGACCGAGGCCGAACTGGCCGACATCCTGTATCACTACGGCGAGGAACATGCCTCGCGCCGGATCGCGCGGGCGATTGTCGCCCACCGGCCCTTTGCCACGACGCTGCAGCTGGCCCGGGTGATCGAAAGCTGCCTGCCGCGCCCCAAGCCGGGTCAAAGCCACCCGGCGACCCGGTCCTTTCAGGCGCTGAGGATTGCGGTGAATGACGAATTCGGCCAGCTGGAACAGGGGCTTGCCGCCGCTGAGCGGGCGCTGAAGCCCGGCGGGCGGCTGGCCGTCGTCACCTTTCACTCGCTTGAGGATCGCGTGGTCAAGCGGTTCTTCCAGATGCGTTCGGGCGCCGAGGGGCAGGGCAGCCGCCACGGGCCCGCGCGCCTCGCCCAGAGCCCGGCCTTTCGCATGATCACCCGCAAGGCCGTCGGCGCCGATGCGGCCGAACTTCAGGCCAACCCCCGGTCCCGATCGGCCAAACTGCGCGTCGGCCAGCGCACCGATGCCCCCGCCGGTCGCGCCGACAGTGCCGGCCTTGCCCTGCCACGCCTGCCACAGAAGAAGGGACGCTGACCCGATGCGCAGCTTTCTTGCAACCCTTTCGGCGACCCTCCTGATCGCGCTGGCCTTCTGGGCCTACCGCGAGAATTACCGCACCCAGGCCGAACTCGCCGAAGTGCGCGCCCTGCAGTCCGAGATCGGCAGCCTGCGCGAAAGCCTGTCGGTCCTGAACGCCGAATGGGCCTATCTCAACCGCCCCGACCGGTTGCGCGAACTGGCCGACCTGGATTTCGAGCGGCTGAAGCTGTTGCCGCTGCAACCCGAACAGTTCGGCGATGTGGCGCAGGTGACCTATCCTTCGGCCGACATGCCGATGCTTGAACCCGTCACCGATCCTGTGGCAACCGTCGCGGCACTGGAGGGCACACCATGATCCGCACACCGCTGCGCCCGCTGGCACGCATCCTTTCGGCGCGGGCCAAGGGCGAGAACCCCGACGCGATCGAACGCGAGAACCGCCGACTGCGGCATGAGGAAATGCGCGACGGCGCCCGGATGCGCGCCGAGGGCCGGCTGCTGGTGCTGGGCCTGGCCTTTGTCGCGGGCTTCGGCGCCGTCGGCAGCCGCATGGCCGTCCTGGCGTCAACCGAGCCGGTCGAGCCCCGCAGCGGCCAGCCCGGTCCCGCCATCGTCGCCGAACGCGCCGACATCACCGACCGCGGCGGACGGATTCTGGCGACGAACCTTGTCACCCACGCGCTTTACGCCCAGCCCAAGATGATGATCGACGCCAACGGGGCGGCCGAAAAGCTGGCGCTGATCTTTCCCGACCTTGACGCGGAAAAGCTGAAAAAGGACTTCACCGGCGCCAAGAAATTCCTGTGGATCAAGAAGAAAATCTCGCCCGAACAGATGCAGCTGGTCCATGAGATCGGCGACCCCGGCCTGTTGTTCGGCCCGCGCGAGATGCGGCTTTATCCGAACGGCGCGCTGGCCGCCCATATCCTTGGCGGCACCGCCTTTGGCCGCGAAGGCGTCGAATCGGCCGAGGTGATCGGCACCGCCGGGGTTGAAAAGACCTTTGACAGCTGGCTGCGCGACCCCGCCAACGGCGGCGCGCCCTTGCAGCTTTCCATCGACCTGTCGGTGCAGGCGACGGTGGAAGAGGTGCTTGACGGCGGGATGAAGCTGATGAACGCCAAGGGCGCCACGGCAGTCCTGATGGACGCCCGGACCGGCGAGGTTGTCTCGATGGCCTCGCTGCCCGACTTCGACCCCAACACCCGCCCGCAACCGCTGACCAAGGGGCAGGCCGGCGACAGTCCGCTGTTCAACCGCGCGGTGCAGGGGGTGTACGAGCTGGGCTCGACCTTCAAGCTGTTCGCCGTGGCGCAGGCGCTGGACCTGGGTCTGGTGAACCCCAACACGATCGTCGACACCAAAAGCCCGATGTTCTGGGGCAAGTACCGCATCCATGACTTTCACAACTACGGGCCGACCAACCCGGTGACCGAGGTGATCGTCAAATCCTCGAACGTCGGCACCGCGCATATCATCGGTATGGTGGGGCCGGACAGGCAACAGACCTTCCTGAAATCGCTGGGCTTTTTCGAGCCGACCCCGGCCGAGCTGGTCGAAGCCCCGACCGGCAAGCCGTTGATCCCGAAGAAATGGTCCGAGATTTCGATGCTGACGATTTCCTACGGCCACGGGCTTTCGGCCAGCCCGCTGCATCTGGCGGCGGCCTATGCCTCGATCATCAACGGCGGCACGCGGATCCGCCCGACGATCCTGCGCACCGACAAGGTCCAGACGGGCGAGCGGATCGTCAGCGAAAAGACCTCGGCGCAGATGCGGTCGATGCTGCGTCAGGTCGTGGTGCGCGGCACCGCTTCGCTTGGCGATGTGCCGGGCTATTCGGTGGCGGGCAAGACCGGCACGGCCGACAAGCCGAAGCCTTCGGGCGGCTATTACGACGACAAGGTCATCACCACCTTTGCCTCGTTCTTTCCGTCCTACGATCCGAAATATGTGCTGATCGTCACGCTGGACGAACCCGTCGAAACCTCGGGCGACGAGCCCCGGCGGACGGCCGGCTGGACCTCGGTTCCGGTCGCGGCCGAGATGATCCGCCGCGTCGCACCGATGCTCGGCCTCAGACCCGAGGTTGAACCGGCCGCCGGTGCTGCGCTAACACAGGCGAGCAACTGAGCCCGATTTTTCAGCAGGATCACCTTTCATGGCGCCGCCCCCCTCATCACCGGCCAAGACCCTCGCCGACCTCGGGCTGCGGGCGCAGGCGGGGCGCGACGCCGCCATCACCGGCCTGACCGCCGACAGCCGGCAGGTCAGGCCCGGCTTTCTGTTCGCAGCCCTGCCGGGGTCAAAGGTCCATGGCGGCGCGTTCATCCAATATGCCCTGCGGATGGAGGCGGGCGCGATCCTGACCGACCGCGAAGGCGCCGAGATCGCGCGCGCCGAACTGGCGGCCTCGCCCGCCGCGCTGGTGGTGGCCGAGGAACCGCGTCAGGCGCTGGCCTATGCCGCCGCACTCTGGTTCGGACGCCAGCCCGATACGGTGGTGGCCGTCACCGGCACCTCGGGCAAGACCTCGGTCGCGACCTTTACCCGTCAGATCTGGCAGGCGCTGGGCCACAAGGCCGCGAACCTTGGCACCATGGGCATTCTGGGCGATTTTCACGGCCCCCTTGCCCACACGACGCCCGAACCGATCACGCTTCACCGCGCCCTGGCGGATATGGCCGCCGCCGGCATCACCCATGCGGCGATGGAGGCGTCAAGCCACGGGCTGGACCAGTACCGGCTGGACGGCGTGCGGCTGAAGGCCGGGGCCTTTACCAACTTCAGCCAGGACCATCTGGATTACCACGCTGATTTTGAAGAGTATTTCGCGGCCAAGGCCGGCCTGTTCGCCCGCGTCCTGTCCGAGGATGCCACCGCCGTCATCAACATCGACGACGCGCGCGGCCCGGAAATGGCGGTGATCGCGCGGGGCAGGGGGCAGCGCCTTGTCACCATCGGCCGCAAGGCCGGGGCCGACCTTCAGATCACCGGCCAGCGCTTTGACGCGACCGGCCAGGATTTGCGCTTTCTGTGGAACGGCGATGCTTTCCTTGTCCGGCTGGCACTGATCGGCGGTTTTCAGGCCGAGAATGTTCTGGCCGCCGCCGCGCTTGTCGCCGCCTCGGGCCCCGCGACCCCGGCCGGGATTGCCCGCGTCCTGCCCGGCCTGACCACGGTGCGCGGCCGGATGGAACTGGCCGCCACACGCCAGAACGGCGCCACGGTCTTTGTCGATTATTCCCACAAGCCCGGCGCGCTGGCCTCGGCGCTGCAATCGCTGCGACCGCATGTCATGGGCCGCATCCTCTGCGTCTTTGGCGCCGGTGGCGACCGTGACCGGCTGAAACGTCCGCTGATGGGCGAGGCGGCGGCCAAATATGCCGATGTCACCATCGTCACCGACGACAACCCCCGCAGCGAGGACCCGGCCACCATCCGCGCCGAGGTGCTGAAAGGCTGCCCCGAGGCGACCGAGGTCGGCGACCGCGCCGAGGCGATCCTGCGCGGCGTCGACGCGCTTGGCCCCGGCGACGCGCTGCTGATCGCCGGCAAGGGCCACGAGACCGGCCAGATCATCGGCACCGACGTCTATCCGTTCGACGACGCCGAACAGGCCAGCGTCGCTGTCGCCGCACTGGACGGGGTGATATGATGGCGCCGCTCTGGACTTCGGACGACGCCGTCGCCGCCACCGGCGGCCGCGCCACCCGCGCCTTTGCGGCAGGCGGCGTCTCGATCGACACCCGCACGCTGAAGCCTGGCGATCTGTTCGTGGCCCTGACCGACATGCGCGACGGCCATGACTTCGTCCGCGCCGCCCTGGATGCGGGCGCCGCCGCCGCACTGGTGGCCCGCATCCCCGACGGTTGCACCGAGGCCGACCCCCTGCTGATCGTCCCCGAGGTTCTGCCCGCACTCGTCGCCCTCGGCCGGGCCGCCCGCGCCCGCAGCGGCGCCCGGATCGTCGCCGTCACCGGCTCGGTCGGCAAGACCTCGACCAAGGAAATGCTGCGTGCCGTCCTCGGCGCCCAGGGCGCCGTCCATGCCGCCGAAGCAAGCTACAACAACCATTGGGGCGTGCCCCTGACGCTGGCCCGCATGGCGCCCGACGCGGCCTTCGGCGTCATCGAGATCGGCATGAACCACCCGGGCGAGATTGCGCCGCTGGCCCGCCTTGCCCGCCCGCATCTGGCGCTGATCACCACCGTCGGCACCGCGCATCTGGCGGCCTTCGGCGGGGTCGAGGACATTGCCCGCGAAAAGGCCGCGATCTGCGAGGGGCTGGAACCGGGCGGCATCGCGGTCCTGCCCGGCGATCTGGCCACCAGCCCGATCCTGATCGCCGCCGCCCGCGCCGCCGGGGCCCGGATCGTGACCTTCGGCGACGGGCAGGGGCCTGACTACCGGCTGCTCCAGACCTCGATCACCCAGGACATGACCGTCGTTCACGCTGAACATGCCGGTCAGCGCCTGCTGTTCAAGGTCCGCACCACCGGCCGCCACTTTGCCCACAATGCGCTTGGCGTCATCGCCGCGGCCGATGCGCTGGGCTGCGATCCGGCCGTCACCGCCTGCGACATCGGCCTGTGGCTGCCGCCGCAGGGTCGCGGCCAGCGCGAGCGCATCTCGCTTGACCCGGTCGAGCCCGGTTTTACCTATGACCTGATCGACGATGCCTTCAACGCCAACCCCGACAGCCTGTCGGCGGCGCTGGATGTCATCGCCGCCACCCGGCCCCGCGACGGTGTCGGCCGGTACGCGGCGGGTAGGCGGATCGCCATCCTGGGCGACATGCTGGAACTTGGCCCCGACGAACGCGCCCTTCACGAGGCCGTCGCCCGCCACCCGGCGATTGCCACGCTGACGACGATCCATTGCGTCGGGCCGCGCATGCGCTGGCTGTGGGAAAAGCTCGACCCCGGCCAGCGCGGCGACTGGACCGCGACCGCCGCCGAACTGGCGATGCGCGCCTATCAGCTGGCCGACGCGGGCGACGTGATCCTGGTCAAGGGCTCGAAAGGCTCGAAAGTGTCGCTGGTGGTTGACGCGCTTCGAAAACTCGGTCATCCGGTCGCGCCCGACGCGATCGGGGCCGAATGAACGGCAGACCGGATAACGGCCGCAAGGGCCATGACAAGGGACAGGGCCAATGCTTTATTGGTTGACCGCGCTGTCGGACGGGGGCGATGTTTTCAACCTCTTCCGCTATATCACCTTCCGCGCGGGCGGCGCCTTTTTCACGGCCCTGCTGTTCGGCTTCCTCTTCGGCCAGCCGCTGATCGACTTTCTGCGGCGGAAACAGAAAAAGGGCCAGCCGATCCGCGATGACGGCCCGCAAAGCCACCTGGCCAAGGCGGGCACGCCGACGATGGGCGGCCTGCTGATCCTGTCGGCGCTGACGCTCTCGACCCTGCTCTGGGCGCGGCCCGACAGCCCCTATGTCTGGATCGTGCTGATGGTGACCGTGGCCTTCGGCGCCCTTGGTTTTGCCGACGATTACGCCAAGGTGACCAAACAGACCACCAAGGGCGTCTCGGGCCGCATCCGCCTGATCCTCGGCTTTCTGGCGGCGGCCATCGCTGCCTATACGGCCGCGCGCCTGCACCCGGCCGAACTCAGCTATCAGCTGGCCCTGCCGGTCTTCAAGAACACGCTGGTGAACCTCAGCCTGTTCTTCATCCCCTTCGCGATGTTCGTCATCGTCGGCGCCGCCAATGCGGTGAACTTCACCGACGGGCTCGACGGCCTTGCTGTCATGCCGGTGATGATCGCCGCCGCGACCTTCGGCATCATCTCCTATTTCGTCGGCAACGCCAATTTCGCCAGCTATCTCGGCCTGCATTTCGTCCCCGGCACGGGCGAACTGGTGATCTTCTGCGCCGCGCTCATCGGCGGCGGCCTCGGGTTTTTGTGGTACAACGCCCCACCCGCCGCCGTCTTCATGGGCGACACCGGCTCGCTCGCCCTCGGCGGCGCGCTGGGCGCCATCGCGGTGGTGACCAAGCATGAGATCGTCCTCGCCATCGTCGGCGGCCTTTTCGTGGTCGAAACCCTGTCGGTGATCATCCAGGTCGCCTATTTCAAGCGCACCGGCAAACGCATCTTCCTGATGGCGCCGATCCACCACCATTACGAGAAGAAGGGCTGGTCCGAGCCCCAGATCGTCATCCGTTTCTGGATTGTCTCGCTGATCCTGGCGCTCATCGGCCTTGCCACCCTGAAACTGCGCTGAACAGCCGCTCTCCTCGCTCCCGGCGGGTTCTCGCCAAAGCGGCCTCCGCCGACGGCCCGCCCCCCGGGGCTTGCCCCCGGCCCGCTGCCACGCCAGACTGTCCCGACAGGGGACCGACATGCGCTGGCTCATCCTCGCCCTGACCCTCACCCTCGCCGGGGCGGCCTCGGCCGACCCCGGCTACCGCGCCGGGCTGCTCTACCCGGCCGACGCCCGGTCGCGCGACGCCGCCCTCGGCGATTTCTACGCCCGCTGGAAGGCCATGTACCTGACCGAGGGCTGCGGCCCGGGCCGCGCCTATGTCTCGGTCACCGCCGACGGCAAACAGGCCTGGGGCGGCAGCGAGGCGCGGACCATCACCGTGTCCGAGGCCCACGGCTACGGCATGCTGATCCTCGCGCTGATGGCCGGGGCCGATCCCGACGCCCACCGGCTTTTCGACGCGATGCTCGCCTACCGCGACGATCACCCCGCCGCCTCGGACCCGGGCCTCATGGCCTGGGATCAGGTCATTGGCTGCGCCAATGCCGGTGCGGCGGCGGGCGGTGACCATTCCGCCACCGACGGCGACCTCGACATCGCCTTCGCGCTGCTCCTCGCCGACCGACGCTGGTCCGGCCCCTATGGGGCCCGCGCCGATCAGGTGCTGGCCGCGACCCTCGCCCATGTCCGGTCCGGGGCAGGGGACTTTCTGACCATCGGCGACTGGGCGCGGGATGACCCGACCTACGGCAGCGCCACCCGGACCTCGGACTTCATGCCCAGCCACTTCCGCGCCTTTGCCGCGCGCGACCCGGGCTGGACGCGGATCATCGACCGGACCTACGCCGCCTTCGACGCCGCCGGCAGCAGCCGGACCGGCCCCGTGGCCGGCGCCGTCGCTGGCCTCGTCCCTGACTTCATCACCGGCCTGCCCGACCAGCCGCACGCTGCCCCGCCCGGCTTTCTGGAAGGCGAGGGCGACGGCGCCCTGTCCTGGAACGCGGTCCGGGTGCCCTGGCGGCTGGCCCTCGACGACATTTTCTTCGCCGATCCCCGTGCCCATGACCGGCTTGTCCGCCTCAACCGCTTTCTGCGCGCCGCAACCGCCGGTGACCCGGCGAAGATCAGCGACGGCTACGCCCTCGACGGCCGCCCCCTTCACCCCGGTCAGGACGGCGGCATGGCTTTTGCCGCCATGTTCGCCGTCGCCGCCATGACCGCTCCCGCCAGCGACCCCAAGGCGCAGGCCTGGCTCGACGCCCTCTGGTCGCGGATCATCACCACGCCCGTCGCCGCCGACGACTATTACGGCAACACGCTGAAGCTCCTCGCCATGATCACCCTGACCGGCCACTGGCGCCAACCCTGACCGCGCCTCCCCCGTCCCGCACCGTCTCCCTCCGCTTTTTCTTTGCCCAAATACTCCGGGGTGAGCGCGCCAGCGCGAGGGGCAGCGCCCCTTTGACCCCGGCGCCGGGGGAAGGGCCGCCCAACCGACCCCCTTCCGCCGCCCGCCCTTCTGACCTATCTCTGCCCTCCGAAGGCAGGGGGGCGGATGATGATTCCAGTCACGGGCTATCAGGGTGCAAAGGTCGCCGTTCTCGGCCTCGGCCGTTCCGGCCTTGCCACCGCCCGCGCCCTGACCGCCGGGGGGGCGCTGCCGGTCCTGTGGGACGACAGCCCGGACGCCCGCGCCCGGGCCGAGGCGCAAGGCTTCACCCTGACCGACCTTTCCCGCGACACCGGATGGGAGGGGGTGGCGCTTCTGGTCACCTCGCCCGGCATCCCGCATCTCTACCCCGCGCCCAACCGCCATATCGCCCGGGCGCTGGCCGCCGGTATTCCCGTCGACAATGACATCGGCCTTTTCTTCCGCAGCTGGGCCACGCCCGACTGGGACCATATGGACCAGACCCCCAGGGTCGTGGCCATCACCGGCTCGAACGGCAAATCGACCACCACCGCCCTCATCCACCATATCCTGCAGACCGCCGGCCGGCCCACCCAGATGGCCGGCAACATCGGCCGCGGCGTTCTCGACATCGACCCGGCCGCGGATGGCGAGGTTGTGGTGCTGGAACTGTCGTCCTACCAGACCGACCTCGCCCGGGCCCTGACCCCGGATGTGGCGGTCTTCACCAACCTCTCGCCCGACCATCTTGACCGCCACGGCGGCCGGGGCGGCTATTTCGCCGCCAAGGCCCGGCTCTTCACCCAGGGCGGCCCCGACCGCGCGGTGATCGGCGTCGACGAGGCCGAGGGGATGTTTCTCGCCAACCAGCTCGCCTCGGGGCCGGGGGACGACCGGGTCATCCGCATCTCGTCAGGGCAGAAGCTTGAGGACCATGGCTGGACGGTCTTTGCCCGCAAGGGGTTTCTGGCCGAATGGCGCAAGGGGCGGCAGGTCGCCTCGGTCGATCTGCGCGCTGTCCGGGGGCTGCCCGGCGCCCACAACCACCAGAATGCCTGCGCCGCCTATGCCGCGACCCGGGCGCTTGGCCTGGCGCCGAAGCTGATCGAACAGGCGCTTCACACGTTCGAAGGCCTGCCCCACCGCAGCCAGATCGTCGGCGAACGGGACGGGGTGCGGTTCGTGAACGACAGCAAGGCCACCAATGTCGACAGCGCCGCCAAGGCGCTGCAGGCCTTCGACCGGATCCGCTGGATCGCCGGCGGGCTTGGGAAAGAGGGGGGCATCGCCGGCCTTCTGCCCTTCACCGGTTCTGTCGTGAAAGCCTATCTCATCGGCCGGTCCGCCCGCGACTTCGCGCGGGAACTGGGCGAGCGCCCCCATGAAATCTGCGACACGATGGACCGCGCCGTCGCCCGCGCCGCCGCCGAGGCGCAACCGGGCGAAACCATCCTCCTCGCCCCCGCCGCCGCCTCGTTCGACCAGTACCAAAGCTTCGAGGAACGCGGCGACGACTTCACCGCCCGCGTGCGCGCGCTGATCGGCGGGCAGGGGGGCGCGGGCTAGGCGGCCGCCTCGCCCGGCTCTGCCAGCGCGATGATGTCGGTCATGATGCGGTTCAGTTCGAAATCCTTGGGCGTGTAGACCCGGGCGACGCCGAGCGCGCGCAGGCGGCTGGCGTCCTCGTCGGGGATGATGCCGCCGACGACGACCGGGATGTGGGCAAGGCCTGCCGCGGCCATGCGGTCCATCA
>CAZORV010000086.1:0-12812 GCA_964582215.1 uncultured Frigidibacter sp. | reverse complement strand
GTGTTGAGGCGGTCCCCGGGGCGGCGTTCCCACATGAGCGGGGCCGCTCTTCCACCGGAAGATCGGCTTATGCCGCTCAGCCCGACGTTCGGGGGAAACCTCGCGCGCGCTCGGCCAGCAGCGGTAGGGTGCGTGCCCGCACGCACCACCCCCCGGCCGCCCAAAGCGACCGGGTAGTGCCTGCCCCTCCCGGGGGGCAGGCGCCGCCCTCTGTCGGTGTTGGCTGAGCTGGTCACCGGGAGAGGTTCCCGCGTGAGCGGGGCCGCTCTTCCACGGGAAGATCGGCCTGTCCCGCTCAGCCTGACGTTCCGGGGAACCCTCGCGCGCTCCCGGCCGGCAGCGGTAGGGTGCGTGCTCGCACGCACCGCCCCCCCAGGGTCGCCCAAAGCGACCGGGCAGCGCCTGCCCCTCCGGGGGGGGCAGGCGCTTCGCGCCATCCGGGACAGGCGGCGCCCCCTGTCGGTGTTGGCTGAGCTGGTCACCGGGAGAGGTTCCCGCGTGAGCGGGGCCGCTCTTCCACGGGAAGATCGGCCTGTCCCGCTCAGCCTGACGTTCCGGGGAACCCTCGCGCGCTCCCGGCCGGCAGCGGTAGGGTGCGTGCTCGCACGCACCGCCCCCCCAGGGTCGCCCAAAGCGATCGGGCAGCGCCTGCCCCGCGAGGGGCTGGCGCTGCGCGCCGTCGGGGGCCGGGACGCATTGGCCATGCCTCAGGACTGCACCTCCGGCCCGCGCGGCAAGAGCCGGGCTTCGGCCATCATCGCGATCAGCACCTCGATATGGCGGGCAAAGGAATAGGTGGCGTCGCCCTTGCGGCGGATGTCCTCAAGCCGCTCCTCCTCGACCAGTAATGCCGTCACCGCCCTGGCCGGTGGCGGCGCCTCGGCCGTCCGCATCAGGCGCCTGAGGTCGCGCTTGCGGTTGTAATCGACAAGGCCCCCGCGCGCGGCGCGGATCAGCAGTTGCGGGCGGCGCAGGTCGGCGACAAGTTTCAGAAGATCGGTCATTCAGGTACTCCGCATTCAATCAACTGCAGGATGTATCCATGCCCGGCGCCGTTGCGTGTTGACCAATTGCGGCGAGCGTTTCTTTCAAGGAAATTTATAATTTATCAAGAATTCTCCGGATCGGGCCCGCAGTTAACCAACCGGTAAGATGTGCAACTCACGGTTGCGGTGCTTGAAACAGCGACGATCCGCGGCAACGCGGCGCAATACGGGGAATTTCATGCCGGCTTTTGCCCAACACCCAGCGGTTTTGCCCGCCTGGCTGCCAGAGGACGCACGCCTCTATCTGGCCCATGTCGGCGGCGCCCGCTCGATCCGTGAACTGGCGCGGGCAGGGGGGTGCCATGCCTCGACCGTGCTGCGCAAGGTCCGGGCGTTTGAACTGCGCCGCGACGACCCGCTGGTCGACCGCGCGCTCAGCGAATTTGAAGAGGCGGGTGCGCCCCGCCTTTGCGATCCTGAAATGGAAGAGGGAACCACCATGTCCGCACCGATCCGCACCGGCTTTGCCAGCCAGCCTGACGAGGCCACGATCAACCGCGAGGCCCGCCGCATCCTGCGCAGATTGTGCGAAATGGGGGCGGTGCTGGCGGTGGCGCCCGACATGGAAAAGGCCGTGGTGCTGAAGAGCGCCGTCCGCATCGCGGTGATCGACCGGGCGGTGGCGCAGGCCTTTGCGCTGAAGGACTGGATCGCGGTCAAGCTCGCCGGCCGGGTCACGACCTATGAGGTGACGGCGGCCGGGCGCGCGGCGCTGAAGCGGCTGCTGGACGAGGATCAGGCCGCCCTGACCGGCTTTGCCGAGGCGCCGATGGTCTTTGCCGACCAGCACCGGGTCTGGGACGAACGGGCAGTGATCGACGACGGGGCGAGCCAGCCGCGCCGGATGCGCTACAACCTGGCCGAAAGCCCGTTCGCGGCGCTGGCGCGGCGGCGCGACAAGGATGGCAAGCTGTTTCTGGAGCCCGATCTGGTGGTCGCGGACGAGCGTCTGCGCGAGGATTTCGAACTGGCGCAGATGGGGCCGCGCGTCGCGCAGAACTGGGACAGGTTTCTGACCGGCGGCGACCGGGGCGCCTTTCAGGCCGACGCTGGGGCCGCCGAAGGCCCGTCCCGCGCCCGCGCCCGGGTCGCAGCCGCGCTTCGCGACCTTGGACCGGGCCTCGGGGATGTCGTCCTGCGCTGCTGCTGCTTTCTGGAAGGGCTCGAGGCCGCAGAAAAGCGCATGGGCTGGTCGGCAAGGTCGGGCAAGATCGTCCTCAGGATCGCACTTCTGCGGCTGAAGCGGCACTATGAGGAGACTTACGGCGGGAAGCTGCCGCTGATCGGCTGACCCGGTTGCGCCGCGCGGGCGGGCCGGACGTTTTCTGTGGGCCTGCCCCGCCCAGCCGGGCGTCGCGAGGTGTCCGCGCCGTCTCAATCGGCAGGGGCCTCGTGCCCTGCCGTCGCGGGCCGGTTCCGCCCCGTGCTCCCGGTCGCGCAAAGCGACCGGGCCGCGCCTGCCGCAGAGGGGGTTGACGCTGGCATCTGTCGGTCGGGGTTGAGATGGCCTCGGAGCGGCGTGGCGCAGTGAGCGGGCCGCTCTTCCACGGCAAGATCGGCTTGTCCCGCTTGGCGCGGCGTTGTCCGAACTTGTGCCGCCGCCCCATGCGGCAGGGGCCATCGCCCCTGCCGTCACGCAACCGTCCCACCCACACCGCCCGGTCGCCCAAAGCGACCGGGCAGCGCCTGCCCCTCCCGGGGGGCTGGCGCTTCGCGCCGCCCGGGGCAGGCAATACCCTCTGCTGCGCGCGCGGAGGTGCCCCCCGGGGAGACGTTCACGCATGAGCGGGGCCGCTCTTCCACCGGAAGATCGGCCTGTTCCGCTCAGCCCGACGTCGGAGAAAAAACTGCGCCGCCTCAGCGGTAGGGTGCGTGCTCGCACGCACCGCTTCATGGCCCACAGCGCCCCGGAAGGGACAGCGCCGCCTCAGTCGGCAGGGGCCCGCGACCCTGCCGCCACGTAACCGTCCCGCCCACACCGCCCGGTCGCCCAAAGCGACCGGGCCGCGCCTGCCCCTCCGGGGGGCTGGCGCTTCGCGCCATCCGGGGCAGGCACTGCCCTCTGTTGTGGCAGGCGGGGGTGGTCCCGGGGGACAGGTTTCCGCATGAGCGGAGCCGCTCTTCCACCGGAAGATCGGCTCCGCTCAGCCCGGCGTCGGAAGAGAGGACAGCGTCGCCTCGTTCGGCAGGGGTCGGCGACCCTGGCGCTACGCAAAGGTTTCACCCTCACTGCCCCTCCCTGCGGCTGGCGCTGCCCTCTGCTGCGATGAACCGAGGCGGTCCCGGGGGCAGGTTCCCGCATGAGCCGGGCCGCGCTTCCCCTGGAAGATCGGCCCCTGGAAGATCGGCTGTTCTCGCTTGACCATGCGTCTGGTCCAGGCGCCCATGCCGTCCCCTTCCAGCGCGAACGCCAGTGGCCATAGGCGCCGCGCCTTCGCGCAGGCGGGGCCGTTCAGCCGGGTATCAGGCTGACAGGGGCCTCAGGCCAGACCCGCAAGCAGCCCGGCAAGTGCCCCTGCCGGGTCGTCCTGACCCCAGATCTCGTCGCCGATGGCCAGAAAGTCGGTGACCGGGGCAAGGTCGCGGATCAGGGCGGCGGTCAGGGCGCCTTCGGCCACTACCGGCACCTCGACCATCTCGGACCACCAGGCGAAAAGCTCGCGCCCGGCCGGCCGGCCGGCACCCAGCGCCGTCTCGCCCGCCGGGCCAAAGGCCACATAGTCCGCCCCCGCCTCACCCGCCGTCATGCCCGCGTCGCGCGAGGCGCCGCAATAGGCGCCGACGATCGCATCGGCCCCGAGCGCCTTGCGCGCCGCCCGGACCGACCGCGCGCTGTCCAGCAGATGCACCCCGTCCAGCCCGTGCCGTTCGGCCAGCGCCAGATGGCTGTCGATGACGATCGCCACGTCACGCTCGTGCGCGACGGCGCGCAGCGCGTCGCAGACCCGGCCGAGATCATACTCATCCCGGCCCGCCAGCGCCATCCGCACGCAGGCGACGTCGGTCTGGTCCAGCACCCGCGCCAGAAGGCCGGGAAAGACCGCCAGATCCGGGGCGGGCGGCGTGACGATGTAAATCTGCGGGCGGTCTTCGTCGGTCATGGCCTGTCTCTGCTGGTTCGCCCCCGCCTTAGATCAGAATGAGGTTTGAGGGAAACATCTTTCTGCTCCCCGTTCCGGACCCGACCGGCCCCCTACTTCGGCGGCAGGCCTTTCACGAAGGCCAGTGCCAGCGCCAGAACCTGCCCGCGCCGGGCATCGTCGGCGGTCGCCTCGTCGGAAAAATCGACCATTCCCGCCATCGCCCGCCCGGTGAAGGTCATCGGCGTGGCGCCCGGAATGGCCAGGGCCGCCGCCTCGTTCGGCTTGCCCACCCGGAACATCGCGCCGCCCTTGTGGATGCCGCCGACCATATGGCCACCCAGAAGAAAGGCGAGACCGCCGAACATCTTCCGCTCGGTCACCGGTTCGCCCGCCAGATCGTCGCGGATCAGCTGTGCCAGCCCCTCGTCCCATGCCATGACCGCCCCTCCTTGCCACATGCGCGCCGCCATCGTATCAGGCCGCACCCTTGACAGACAGGCCCATGCTGCAACCGACCTTCATCCTTGTCCGGCCCCAGATGGGCGAGAATATCGGCGCGGCCGCCCGGGCGATGCTGAATTTCGGGCTGGACCGGATGCGGCTGGTCGACCCGCGCGACGGCTGGCCGAACCCGCGCGCCGTCGCCATGGCCTCGGGGGCGGCGGGCCGGGTGCTGGACCATGCGGGCGTGTTTCCGGCACTGCCCGAGGCCATCGCCGACTGCGCCTATGTCTTTGCCACCACCGCGCGCGGCCGCGACCTGACCAAGCCGGTGATGACGCCCGAACGGGCGATGGAGCATGCCCGTGGCCTTTGCGCCGCGGGGCAGAGGGTGGCGATCCTTTTCGGGCCGGAACGCGCGGGCCTTGAAAACGACGATGTCGCCCGCGCCAATGCGATCATCTCGGTGCCGGTGAACCCCGACTTCGCCTCGCTGAACCTTGGTCAGGCGGTGCTGCTTTGCGCCTATGAATGGCTGCGTCAGGGCACGGACCAGCCGCCCGAGACGGTTGAACTGGGCCGCACCGCCTTTGCCAGCCATGTCGAGGTCGCGCGCCTCGGCGATCATTTCGAGGCGGTGCTGGACGAGGCCGGCTTTTTCTTTCCGCCCGCCAGGGCCGCCGGGATGAAGCTGAACCTCCGCAACCTCTGGAGCAGGCTGCCCCTGACCCGCGCCGATGTTCAGACCTTTCACGGCATGCTGCGCCAGATCTTGCGCCGGCGCGACTGAGCACGGCGCCCGGGCCTCTGCCCTTGAACCCCGAGGGCGGCGCGCCTAGTGTCGCGCGCGATTGCAGACCGGACGGCGAAGGAACGGCCATGGCGGCGAAACGCAGCATTTTCGAAGAGGTCGCCGAAGGGCAGGCGCCCAAAGGTCCGGCCACCGGCATGATCGACGCCGACAAGGGCCGGGGCAGGGGGGCGGTGCGGCTGTGGCTGGTGGCGATCTTCGCGCTGGTGACGGCGATGATTCTGGTCGGCGGGCTGACCCGGCTGACCGACGCGGGCCTGTCGATCACCGAATGGAAGCCCGTCACCGGCGCCCTGCCGCCGATGAACGAGGCGGACTGGCAGGCCGAGTTCGGGAAATATCAGGCCAGTCCCGAATTTCAGTTGCAGAACCGCCAGATGGACCTGCCCGCCTTCAAGTCGATCTACTGGTGGGAATGGGGCCACCGGCAGCTTGGCCGGACCATCGGGCTGGTCTGGGCGGCCGGCTTTCTGGCCTTTTGGGCAACCGGGCGCATTCCGCCGGGCTGGGGGCGGCGGCTGTTGTCGCTGGGGCTTCTGGGCGGGCTGCAGGGGGCGGTCGGCTGGTGGATGGTCTCGTCCGGGCTTTCGGGGCGGATGGTCGATGTCGCCTCTTACCGGCTGGCGGTGCATCTCGGCCTCGCCTTTGTGATCCTTGGGTTGACCGGCTGGTTCATCCTGTCGCTCAGCCGGTCCGACGCCGCGCTTTTGCAGGCCCGCCGTCAACGGGACGACCGGCTGTACGGCATGACCACCGGCCTTTTGCACGCGGCCTTTCTGCAGGTCCTGCTGGGGGCGCTGGTGGCCGGGATCGACGCTGGCCGCGCCTTTCCGACCTGGCCCCTGATGGGCGAAAGCTTCTTTCCGGCCGATGCCTTCTATCTGCCGGACGGCGGTGCGGCATGGCGGGCTTTCTTTGAAAATCCGGGACTGGTGCAGTTCATGCACCGGATCATGGGCTATCTGGTCTTCGGCTTTGGCCTTGCGGTCTGGTGGCGGGCGCGCGGCTCGGCCCATCCCGAGACGCGGGGGGCCTTTGGTCTGGTCGCCGCCGCGCTGATCCTGCAGGTCGCGCTTGGCATCGTCACGGTCCTGCATGCCGCGCCCCTGCCATTGGGGCTGGCTCATCAGGCGGGCGCGATCCTGCTGTTCACACTGATCCTGCGGGCCCGCCACCGGGCACTTTATCCGATTGTCGCCACCATCCGGGGTTCCAGATGACCGCTTATGACCAGTTGATCGCCTTTCAGCGCCAGACCGAGGCCCTTGCGCAGGTCTCGGGCCGGCTTTGGTGGGATATGGAGACGATGATGCCGCGCGGTGCCGCCGAACAGCGGGGCGAGGAGATTGCCGCGCTGGAAAGTGTGCTGCATGCGCGCCGCACCGATCCAAGGCTGGCCGACTGGCTGGCAAGCGCCCGGGCGCCTGACGCGGCGGGTGCGCGGATGGTTGCGCTGATCGACCGGGCCTGGCAGCGCAACACCCGCATTCCCGCGGCACTCGCCGCCGAACTGGCGCGGGTGACCAGCGTGGCACAGGGCGTCTGGGCCGAGGCGCGGGCCAACAACGATGTGGCGCATTTCCTGCCGACGCTGGAAAAGGTCGTGGGCCTTGTCCGCGAAAAGGCCGGGGCGCTGGCCGATGGCGGCGACCTTTATGACGCGCTTCTGGACGAGTACGAGCCCGGGACCAGCGGCGCCGACCTTGCCGCCATGTTCGCCACCATGCGCCCCCGCCTTGTCGCGCTGCGCGAGGCGGTTCTGGGCGCCAGCCATCAGCCCAAACCCCTGACCGGTCCGTTCCCCAAGGCGGCCCAGATCGCCCTGTCGCGCGAACTGGCTGATGCCTTTGGCTATGACTGGGCGCGCGGGCGGCAGGATATTTCCGTCCATCCGTTTTCCTCGGGCTCGGGCAACGACGTCCGCATCACCACGCGCGTCGCCGAAAACGACCCGTTCAACTGCTTTTACTCGACCATCCACGAGGTCGGCCATGCCTGCTATGAACAGGCCATTGACCAGGCCTTTCTCCTCAGCCCGCTGGGGCAGGGCGTGTCGATGGGCGTCCATGAAAGCCAGAGCCGGATCTATGAAAACCAGCTTGGCCGCTCGGCCGCCTTCACCGGCTGGCTGTTCGGCCGGATGCGCGACCATTTCGGCGACATCGGCATCTCCACGCCCGAAGATTTCTTTGCGGCGGTGAACCGGGTCCACAAGGGCTATGTCCGGACCGAGGCGGACGAGGTGCAGTATAACCTTCATGTCATGCTGCGGTTCGACATCGAGCGGCAGCTGGTCTCGGGCGCGCTGGCGGTCGCGGACGTGGAAGAGGCGTGGAACGCGCGCTTTCTGGGTGATTTCGGCTATGCGGTGGACAGGCCGGCGAACGGTGTCCTGCAGGATGTTCACTGGTCGAGCGGCGCGCTTGGCTATTTCCCGACCTATACGCTGGGCAATCTCTATGCCGGTTGCCTGATGCAGGCGCTGCGACGCGATCTGCCGGACATCGACGCCAGCCTGGCACAGGGCGATGCGCGCCCGGCGACCGGCTGGCTGCACGAACATCTGCAGCGCCACGGCGCGCGGCGCCCCCCGCGCGAGACGGTCGAGGCCGCCTGCGGCTTTGCGCCCTCGGCCGAGCCGCTGCTGAGCTATCTCGAGACGAAGTTCCGGGGCATCTACCGGCTGTGATCCGGGCCGCGATTCCGGTCGGGAGACGGCGATTCAAGTGGGGTAAATTAAAACCCCATCGACAAGATGCTGTTATATAATGGGAAATATTCCCGTCGCCCACTTGACCAGCGCCCGGAAATCACCGAAAAGCCCCCATCAGAATGCGGGTCCCGTCGCCGGGGCCCAACCGACCCGCAACCCGAAGGGTAAGACATGAAAACCTACACCGCAAAACCGGCGGAGATCGAAAAGAAATGGATCCTGATCGACGCCGAGGGCGTCGTTCTGGGCCGTCTCGCCACGATCGTCGCCAACCGCCTGCGCGGCAAGCACAAGCCGACCTTCACCCCCCACATGGACATGGGTGACAATGTCATCGTCATCAACGCCGACAAGGTGCAGATGACCGGCAACAAGCGCGATGACAAGGTGTATTACTGGCACACCGGCCACCCGGGCGGCATCAAGAGCCGCACCGCGCGGCAGGTGCTGGAAGGCAACCACCCCGAGCGCGTGGTGGAAAAGGCCGTCGAGCGCATGATCACCCGCAACCGTCTGGGCCGTCAGCAGATGACCAACCTGCGCGTCTATGCCGGGGCCGCCCATCCGCATGATGCCCAGCAGCCCGAAGTCCTCGACGTCAAGTCGATGAACCCGAAGAACAGCCGGAGCGCATGAAGATGGCCGACGAAATCAAATCTCTCGACGATCTGAAAGCCGCCGTCTCGGCCGCGCCCGCCGTGGCCGAAGCCGCCGCCCCGCGCGCGCCGCAGCGTGACAAGCTTGGCCGGTCCTACGCCACCGGCAAGCGCAAGGACGCGGTCGCCCGCGTCTGGATCAAGCCGGGTTCGGGCAAGGTCGTGGTCAACGGCAAGGAAATGGCGGTCTATTTCGCCCGTCCGGTGCTGCAGATGATCCTGCGCCAGCCCTTCACCGTCGCCAATGTCGACGGCCAGTTCGACGTCTTTGCCACCGTCGCCGGTGGTGGGCTGTCGGGCCAGGCCGGGGCGGTCAAGCACGGCATCTCGAAGGCGCTGCAGCTCTATGAGCCCGCCCTGCGCGGCGCGCTGAAGGCCGCGGGCTTCCTGACCCGCGACAGCCGCGTGGTCGAGCGGAAGAAATACGGCAAGGCCAAGGCCCGCCGCAGCTTCCAGTTCTCGAAGCGCTGAGTTCCGGCATCCGGTTTCGCGAAAGGCCGCCCCCCCGGGGGCGGCCTTTCCGTTTTGCCCGGAACGGTTGCGGTTTTTCCCGCTCAGCCCGGCGGCGGAAAAATGACTTTGCGGGCTCGGCGGTAGGGTGCGTGCTCGCACGCACCGTCCGGTCGCCCAAAGCGACCGGGCAGCGCCTGCCCCTCCCGGGGGCTGGCGCTTCGCGCCATCCGGGGCAGGTGCTGCCCTCTGTTGGTGCGGGCCGAGGCGGTGCCCGGGAAACGCTCCCACGTGAGCGGGGCCGCTCTTCCACTGGAAGATCGGCCTTTTTCCGCGCAGCCCGGCGTCGGAGAAAGACCTGTGCGGGCTCGGCGGTAGGGTGCGTGCTCGCACGCACCGTCCGGTCGCCCAATGCGACCGGGCAGCGCCTGCCCCTCCTGGGGGCTGGCGCTTCGCACCATCCGGGGCATGTGCCGCCCCGTGCCGCAAGGGACGAAGAGCGGCGCCCACCGGCGCTCGCGCCATGCGCAACGTTTCATTACCGGCCGTGGGCCACAAATGAAAACGCCGCCCGTTCAGGGGCGGCGTTTCGGGGTCGTCCTGGGCCTGGCCCCTCAGAACCCGGCCTTGATCTTCTCGAACTCGTCCAGCTGGCGCTGCCGCAGTTCGATCGAGTTCGGCACCTGGGCCAGCGTCGGTACGGTGATCGCGCCAAGCCCGGCGTCGTCCAGCACTTTGGGGTCAAGCGTCGCCATGCCCTTCACGTTCGAATGCCCATAGCCGATCGCATCGAGAAGCGCCTGCGACGCCTCGGGGCGCAGCCAGGAATTCATGAAATCATAGGCCTTGTCCTCTTTGCCCGGCGCATCCTTCATGTTCACCATGCCGCAGAACCAGGTCGCGATCCCCTCTTTCGGGGCGCGCTGGAAACCGACCGGGTAATTGTCCTGCCTCAGATAATTGACCCCGTCGTTCCAGGACCAGGCGATCAGCACCTCGCCCGAGGCCATGATCTGCGCCATCTCGGCCGGGTCGTTCCAGTAGGACCGCACGTTCGGATGAACCAGGCGCAGCCAGTCGGCGGCGGCCTTGAACTGTTCGTCCGTCACATTGGTCCAGTCGGTCAGGCCGGTCGCCAGATAGGCCAGCGACCAGACATCTTCGGGCGAGTTCGGCAAGGACATCCGGCCGGCATATTTGGGATCGGTGAAGACCTGCAGCGAGGCGACATCCTCGACCGGGACCTCCTCGGTGTTATAGGCGATCGCCGTCACACCCCAGTCGGTCGGCAGGAACCAGACCCCGCCATCATCCTTGAAGATCGGCGAGTTCAGGAATTTCGGGTCAAGATCGGCAAAGGCCGGGATCTTCGACACGTCCCACGGCTCGATCAGGCCGGCCTCGCGGTATTTCGAGACCATCTGCGAACAGGGATGGACGACGTCGGCCTTGAACCCGGACGAAACCTTCTGAAAGGCCTCGTCGTCGGACCCGTAGAACGTATAGGTCGGGCTGTCGCCGTTCTTTTCCTTGTAGGTCTGGTAAAGCCCTTCAACCTCGAATCCGGCCCAGTCGAGCACCATCAGGTCGGGGTCGGCCGCGCGGGCGGGCAGGGCAAGGGTGAGTGCTGCGACCGAAGCCGCGAGCATAGCGGATAGTTTCATGACGCCTCCGTGTTGATCCCCGCCGTCCCGGGTGGTCGGGTGCCGGGTTATGCGCGTACCCTAATCGCTGAAAAGCGCGGCTTTCAAGCGTGGTTTGGCCGCCCCGGCCGGAATTGGCGCAACGGAACGGCGGGAATCGCCGAAACCGCACCCGGCCGCCGGTTCCTTTTGCCGCGCTGCGCAAAAGCACGGCAGGGATGTCACAATCCCGTTCCGGTCGGGGCGCCGCCGGTCTAGGGTCGGTCCAGCCGCAATCTGCAGGAGCTCCGCCAGTTGCCCCATGACGCGACCCTCGACCTTGACTTCGTCCGCGCCCGGTTTCCGGCCTTCGCCGTCCCCGGACTGGCCGACAAGGCGCATTTCGAAAATGCCGGCGGATCCTACGCCTGCGCGCCGGTGATCGACCGGCTGACCCGGTTTTACCGCGAACGCAAGGTCCAGCCCTATGCGCCCTATGCCGCGGCCGGGGCGGGCGGGGCCGAGATGGACGAGGCGCGGACAAGGCTCGCCGCGCTGATGGGGGTCCGGCGGCACGAGGTCAGCTTCGGCCCTTCGACCACCGCGAACACCTATGTTCTGGCCCAGGCGTTCCGGCAGGCGCTGGCGCCCGGCGAGGCCATCGTCGTGACGGACCAGGATCACGAGGCCAACTCCGGCCCCTGGCGGCGGCTGGCGGAAGAAGGGGTCGAGGTCCGCGAATGGCGGATCGATCCGGTGACGGGCCATCTTGACCCGGCGCGGCTGGGGCCGCTTCTGGCTGACGGCAAGGTGCGGCTGGTCTGCTTTCCGCATTGCTCCAACGTTCTGGCCGAGATCAACCCGGTTGCCGAGATTGCCGCGCTTGCTCATGCGGCGGGGGCGGTGACTTGTGTGGACGGGGTCAGCTATGCGCCGCACGGGTTGCCGGATGTGACGGCCCTTGGCGCCGACATCTACCTGTTCTCGGCCTACAAGGTCTACGGCCCGCATCAGGGCATCATGGCGATCCGCGAGGATCTGGGGTTCAGGCTGCCCAATCAGGCGCATTATTTCAACGGCGAGACCCTGTACAAGCGTTTCACGCCGGCGGGGCCGGACCATGCGCAGGTTGCGGCCTCGGCCGGAATCGCCGACTATTTCGACGCGCTCCATGATCACCATTTTGCCGCCAGTGCCGACCCGCTGGCGCGTGGCCGGGCGGTCCACGACCTGATCCGCGCCCACGAGACCGCCGTCTGCCAGCCGCTTCTGGATTACCTGTCCGCCCGCAATGACGTCCGGCTGCTTGGCCCCCGCGACGCCCGCCTGCGCGCGCCGACCGTCGCCGTCGCCCTTGACCGTGCCGCCGAACCGGTGGCGGCCGCGCTGGCGGGCCGGGGGATCAACTGCTGGGGCGGCGACTTCTATGCGGTGCGGCCGCTGACCGCCATGGGGATCGACCTTGATCGGGGCGTGCTGCGCCTGTCGATGGTTCACTATACCTCGGCCGCGGATGTGGCGCGGCTGATCGGGGCGCTTGAGAAGGTGCTTTGACGCCCCGGCGGGGCCGCGCCGCCGGGGTCGGGCCCTCCGCCATCATCTCGTGCGCCCCACGGCGCCGTTCGGCCAGACGTCGGGGCAGAGTCGCGCCATCTCAGCCGGCAGGGGCCATCGCCCCTGCCGCCACACGCCGGTCCCACTCGCACCACCCGGTCGCCCAAAGCGACCGGGCAGCGCCTGCCCCTCGCGGGGGGCTGGCGCTCCGCGCCGCCCAGGGCAGGTGCTGCCCTCTGTTCGTGCTGGTTGAGGCGGTCCCGGGGGCGGCGTTTCCGCGTGAGCGGGGCCGCTCTTCCACTGGAAGATCGGCCTCGTCCGCTCAGCCCGGCGTCCGGGCAAACGACTCCACCGCCCCAATCGGCGGGGGCCATCGCCCCTGCCGTCCCGCACCGATCCCGCCCACACCGCCCGGTCGCCCAAAGCGACCGGGCAG
>CAZORV010000085.1:10858-12891 GCA_964582215.1 uncultured Frigidibacter sp. | reverse complement strand
TCTCCAGCCATTGCTGCTGGCCGTGTGACAGGTCGGACGCAAGTTGGTCTGCATGATCGATCAGGAAACACTGTTCCAGAGCCGCCTCAATGCGGTCGTGCTGTTCATGTGCGGTCCGGGAAAACGCCAGATTGCCAATGCCGTCACCTGCCTGCATCGCAACCAAAAGATTGTCGTAGACCGACAGCTTGTCGAACACGCTGGTAATCTGAAACTTGAGCGACAGCCCCTGATTGGCGCGTTCTGCCGGTGTCATGCGTGTGACATCGGTGGCGCCCAGCATGATCTTGCCGCCCGTTGGGATTTGCGCGCCCGCGATGCATTTCAGCAGCGAGGATTTGCCAGATCCGTTCGGGCCGATAAGCCCCATGAACTGCCCCCGCTGCAGCGCAAAATTGGCACCATCCACGGCCGTCAGCACACCGTACTTCATTGTTACATCTTCGACTGAAAGAAGCGCAGTCATGGGTCAGGCCTCTGCATTCTTGGAGTTCGACGGGACAGGTGCGGGCATCGGGGTGATCGCTTTTGACCGCACGGCGCGGCGGCCGAACGATCCGGCCAGCTCGCGCTCGGACACAAGGAAGGAAATCAGGCCACCGGGGCGCAGCGTCACGCTTGCCAACATGATCAGCCCAAGGATCAGCGGCCATTCGGATTCAAGCTGCTGCGAGAAGAAAAAGCCCGCGACGGTGATGATTGCCAGCCCTACGACCGGCCCGGCCAAGGACCGCACGCCGCCAAAGAGCGAGTAAAGCACGATCTGGGTCGACAGTGTCGGGCCAAGCAGCGAAGGACCGACAAAGCCTTCGTGAAAGACATAAAGCGCCCCAGCGAGACCAGCGACCGCACCAGACAGGCAAAAGACAGCCGCCTTGTAATACTGTGTCTTATAACCAAGGAAATTGGCCCGGGTCTCATCCTCGCGGACGGCCAGAAGCACCAGCCCCAGTTGCGACCGCGTCAGTGCCCGCAGCAGTAGATAGACCCCGACGAAAATTGCGGCGGTAAGGTAGTAGAATGCGTAGCCTTCCTTGATATCAGTCCCCGCAATCGACAGGCGTGGCAGCGAGGGGACGCCGTTCTGGCCACCGATATAGGACCATCCCCGCGCCAGGCGTTCAAAGACAAACGAGGCCGAAAGTGTGGTTACAGCGATGAAGACCATCGAAGGCACATGCCGCCCGGCAAAGATCAGGATTCCGATGAACAATGACAGGATCATGCCCGACAGAATGCCCACCGGCACAAGGATCAGGATGGAACTGACACCGGCATCGCGCGCCAGAAGGGCGCAGACGTAGCCAGCCGCACCGAAAAACAAGGCCTGACAAAAGCTGAGGACGCCCCCAAATCCCCAGACGATATCGAACGACAGCGCCAGCAGCCCCAGGATCAATATCTTAGTCAACAAGAGCTGCCAGAAGAAGTTGAGCCCGAGCGGCAGAACCATGATCAGGACAAGCAGCACAAGTTCGATGATGAGAAGTGTTCGTTTCATGCCGGTCCTCTGGCAACGGGGTCTTATCTTGAAGGCCGGAGCAATTCTGCCCCGGCCCCGTTTTTCAGCCAGCCGAAGGGTCAGCCGCACTCGCCCGGTGCAACCTGACCTTCGCTTTTTTCGACGATCTTGAACGACCCGTTCTCGGCAACGGCGATGTACATGTTCATCTTGACATGGCGCGTCCCTGGCACGAACTCGGCACCGCCACCCGGACCTTCGGCAATCTTTGCATGGTCAAGGGCTGCCGCCACTGAATCGCGGTCAACCGCACCGGCCTCGGTCACGGCCGCTTCCCAAAGCTTGATCGCCCGATAAACGCCGGTTGATCCACCTGCTGCAGAAAGCGGGTTCGTTGTGCCAAACATGTCGGTGTATCGCTTGTGCAGGTCGTTGGAGAACGGATCTTCGACGGTCTGGAAGTAGTCGAGGCAACTTGCCAGCCCTTCGACATCTGTAGGATCCGAAATCGACATGGTGCTTTCGTCATACAGCACCGAGGCGACGCGACCACCGCGAGCGTTGAACCCGG
>CAZORV010000085.1:9528-10758 GCA_964582215.1 uncultured Frigidibacter sp. | reverse complement strand
GTGCTTTCGTCATACAGCACCGAGGCGACGCGACCACCGCGAGCGTTGAACCCGGCCTCCTTCAGTTGCTTGATCAGAACCGGCAGGCCCGGCGGGATCAACGCGTTGAACACAACGTCAACATTCTGGGTCATGATCGTGTTGACCAGAGCACCATACTCGGTCTGATCCACCGGCGAATATTCCTCGCCGATCACCTCGCCACCGTGTCTCTTGACCAGTTCCGCCGCATAACCGTTCAGCGTGCGCGGCCAGATATAGTCGGCACCGGGGAAGTAGAAACGCGGGCCGGTGTTCTTGATCAGCCAGGGAATGAAGGTATCACACTGCTGTGCCGGGGTCGGACCCGTACAATACAGATACTCGGTGCACTCTCCGCCTTCATAGAGCTGCGGATAGAGGTAAAGCTTGCCACCGCGCCCAACGATCGTGTCCTTGATGGCATTGCGCATGGACGAGGTGATGCCGCCGATCACGACATCGACGTTGTTCTGGTTGACAAGATTGCGGACACGCTCGACGGCAAGACTTTCGTTGGTTGCCGTGTCCTCCAGATACATTTCCAGCGGGCGGCCAAGGACACCGCCTTTGGCGTTGATCTCTTCGATCATCATCTTGGCGACATTGGCACCCGGAATGCCCTGCACGCTGATCGGGCCGGTCAGGTCAAGCGCAAAGCCAACCTTGATCGGGTCACCGGACTGCGCGAAAGCCTTGGATGCGGGCAGCACATAGCTGCCGGCGCCGATTGCCACCATGCCCGACACAACGCCAGCGCGTTGCATAAACAGCCGTCGGCTCATGTAAGGTGCATTCTCGTCGTCGAACCTGTGGGTCATTTCAACTCCTCCTGTTGGTGCTGGGTCTTTTTTTACTTCAGGCATTCGTCTCAGATCCGGCGGCGCGCCCAGACCAGTCCGCCGGGGAAAAGCTTCACAAGTATGATTGCGGCCAGGAACACGAGGATCTCGGCCAGGACAGGCGGCATGAACCAAGGACCCGCCGAGGTTGCGCTGCCGATCAGAACAGCACCAACCGCTGCGCCTTCAAAGCTACCAATGCCGCCGGTCATCAAGGCAAGGAACGATTTGATCAGGAAAGGCACGCCGAGATCGGCATTGATCGAATAGATCGGAACGATCAGCCCGCCGGCGAACCCTGCCAGCGCCGTGCCCATGCCAAAGGTCGCGGCATAGACCTTTGAGGTTGACAGGCCGGATGCACGCGCCA
>CAZORV010000085.1:0-9428 GCA_964582215.1 uncultured Frigidibacter sp. | reverse complement strand
ATGCCAAAGGTCGCGGCATAGACCTTTGAGGTTGACAGGCCGGATGCACGCGCCAACGGCGGGCTCTGCAACGTGCCGCGAATGATCAGGCCCCACTTGGTCCGGGCGATCAGCACATAACAGGCGACAAGGACTGTGATAGACACGACAATCAGCACCGACCGCCAACTTGAGACGGTGACGGCGCCGATGTGGAACGACCCCGAAATAGGTGCCGGAACACTATAATACTGCCCGCCAAGGAAAAGCCGCGTTGCTTCGCGCATGATCAGGCCCACGGCATAGGTCGCGAGCATCGCCGAAATGGGGTTTCCATAAAGGTGGCGGACGATCGTGCGTTCGACGACCAGCCCCCATGCCCCGGCAACGAACGGCGCGAAAAGCATGCCGAGCCAAGAGGGAAAGCCAAGCGATACAGTGACATAGACCGTCAGCGCGCCGAGAAGAACGAATTCCCCATGTGCAAAGTTGAAGATCCCCATCATCGAGGCGATCACGCCTAGGCCAAGCGCGACAAGCAGGAAGATGGCCGTATAGGCCGAAACGTCGAAAATAAACGAAAGAACTTCCAACGAAGCCTCCTGCTGCTGGGGTTATCCCCGACCGTCAAATTGCGCTGGCCGGGGACAGTCCTTGCCCTGCCTCTGCCTCAGCTCAGGGGGGTGACCGGGGCGCCGCCCTGCTCCCAGATGTTGAAGGTTGCTTCCCATACCGACACCTTGCCACCGCTTAGCGTCCAGAACTCGGTGCCGCGTCCCTGCATCGGCTTGCCGGTCCGGGCATCCGTCCAGGTGCCTTCCCAGTAATTGCCGACCAGATTGCCCTCGAGCATGCGCAGCGACTTCTTCAGTTGGTAATTGTCCTGCCGGGCAAAGCGCGTGCGCAGGAAAGCCTCGACCGCAGGTTTGCCGGTCATGTCGGGCAGGTCGGCAAAGCGCACGAATACATCATCGGTAAAGCCCGTCATGATCGCGTCAACGTCGCGGTCGCCAAAGCGCTTTTCGGTGGTACGGACGAGTTCCAAAGCCTGCTCACGGGTGATCGCGTCTGGGTTGGTCGGCATTCAAGTAGTCTCCTTGTTCGGTATATTGAACCACGTGCGGTATGTCGAACATCGTGCTGTCTCGCACAAATCGAGTCAAGAACTTTCTTGCATGCCGAACCAGGTTCTATGGGTTGAACTCGACTCCCCGAACATCTAGAAGAAATGAGTAGTGACCGGAGCAACGCCCTTGGATGACGATTCAACCAAAACCGACAAAGATGCCGCCCCGGCTTTGACGCGCGGATTGCGCATCCTTGATCTGGTGGCGCAAAGCCCTGATGGCCTGTCGATGACCGAGGTCAGCCGGACCCTGGGGCTTGCAAAAAGCTCGGTCTATGGCCTCTGCCAGTCGCTCCTGAATGGCGGAATGCTGGAGAAATCGCAGTCCGGCCGCTTCCGCCTGGGGCTGCGGATCATTGATCTGGCGAATTCAAGAACGGAGTCATCGAACGCCGCCTCGGAGTTTTACCGCCAGTGGGAGACCTACGAGCATTTCGCCGAGGAAGGGGCGGTGCTGGCCATCCGCGATCGCAGCGATGTGGTCTATGTCGCCTGTCGCAACAGCCGGTCATCGCTTGGCATCACGTTCCGCATCGGAATGCGCCTGCCTGCGCGCTTTACCGCCACCGGAAAGGCCATGCTGAGTGTCCTGAGCGACGATGAAGTTATCGCGATACATCAGGGCATTGACTGGCTTCCACTGACGCCCAACAGCGTTGCAGACCTTGACGCCTTGCTTGCGCAGTTGGCGACGATCCGGGCACGCGGGTATTCGGTCGATGATGGCGAAACCCGATCGCATATGTTTTCGGTCGGTGCCCCGTTGCGAAACCTGACACCGGGATCGAACCCGATGGCTGTCGCGATCAGCCAGTTCCGTGCCGAACTGACCGAGGAGAAACGTCAGGCGGCGGTGGAAGCGACAGTCAGACTTTCCGACGATCTTTCGCGTCTCGGTTCGTTTCACTGACCTGTCCGCGGCCTGCCCAGGAGGTGCCCTTTGAACTCGCTTTACCCCGAAACCACTGTGGATGCCGTGTTCGTGGGCCATGTCCGGCTCCTTTGGCCAGGCAAAGAACCTTCGGCTATCTTCAAGACCCGAACGGACAACAGGTTGACGGTAAGCTTTGCCGGGCTCTTTGGTGACGAACAGGCCGATCTGGTCAATCATGGTGGTACAGACAAGGCGATCCACCACTACCCTGCGGATCATTATCCGTTCTGGCGGGAAGAATTCGGCGCTGCAGCCACAGATTTCGGCCCGGGACGATTCGGCGAGAACCTGTCGACCATCGGCCTGACCGAGGCCGACCTGTGCATCGGAGATCACATCCGCATCGGAACGGCACTGGTGCAGATCAGCCAGGGCCGCCAACCCTGCTGGAAGCTCAGCACCCATACGGGCATTGATCAGATGGCCTACCGGGTGCAGAAAACGGCGCGCACCGGCTGGTACTATCGCGTCTTGGAAGAAGGCGAACTCGGCGCGGGTGATCATTTGCGGGTGGTGGACCGGCCCAATCCGCTCTGGTCGGTCGAACGGGTCACGCGGGCACGGTTTGATCGCCATCTTGATCCGGCCATTGCTGCGGAACTGGCACAATTGCCAGAACTTGCCAGGGGTTGGCGCGCCAGCTTCCTCCGTATGGTTGATCCCACCTTTTCGGAAGACACGTCCAAGCGCCTTCTCGGTTAGGTCGTTCAGAGAAAAACCCGCACCTCTTTGCCGCGGGGCTGGCAGCAGCAAAGCAAGACCTCTCCCTCCGGCACCTCGACGCCCGGCGCGCGAACCTGTTCGACTGTGCCTTCAACCCGCGCGCGGCACTGGCCGCAGTCGCCAGAACCGCAATCACGGGGCACGGGCACGACACAGCGTTCAGCCAGATCGCGCAAGCTGCCGTCGTAATAGGTCCAAACGGCGCGACGTTGAGAATGCTCAAACGCCACCACCACCGGGTCCGATATGGTCTTGCCTGCGGTGTCGGTCATCGGATCACCACCGACGCGTGAGGCGCCGCTGCTGGATCATCTGGCTCCGGGCCGCAGGCGACATGGTTGAAGAGAGAGACTTGCATTGGATTTCCGTTCAGGTGGCTGGGGCCCGGCAGCCGTCATGGGCGCAGACTTCCGTTGGGTCAAGAGGGACAGATTCAGCCAGGAGCGTGCCAAGCACATTGCCAAGTACCAGATCATCAACCGCACCCGTATGCTGAAAGCGCCGGTTGCCATTCCGATCGATCCCCACAAGCGTTGGGGTGCCCTCCATGCGGTAGGCGGTCATCGTCGCAGGCAGGCCATCCTTCTGGCGGTCGATACCAAGCGGAAAGGTCAGTCGATATTCATGCGCAAAGGCGGCCAGCGCAGCCCGGCTGCCCTGCGCCTCGTGATGCTCGAAAACCGTATGCAGGCCAATGACGGCAACCTGATCGGACGGGAACAGCCGCGCGACGCGTTGGACCTGCGGCAATCCATGCGAAACGCAGCCTGGACAAAGCATCTGGAAGGCCCCGATCAGCAAGACCCGGCCGCGGAAATCGGCAAGGCAAAGCGGGGCAGGCGTGTTCAGCCAGTCTGCGACCTGAAGCTCGGGGGCGGGATGGAACAGCATGTCAGTCTCCGTCAGTGGAACGGCCGGGCCTCGTGCCTGGGCCCGGCACATGGATCAGGCCGCGTGCTCTCGGCTTAACGCCGGAAGGTTGATCACCGCCTTGAACATGTCTGGAACTACGCCAAATGCGCCCTTGATGGCGTCGAGCGTGGGTTTGAAGGCAGCCGGGGAAGTGGCTGGATCGATGAGGGGGACATGTGCCATGGTTGGGGTTCCTTCTCTGGCTGGCTTGGAGGAGGGATAAGGGCGGTCCGGCGATTGCAGTCGCCGGACCGTTTCGCTCCGCTCAGTTCCCGACCTGCACCTTACCTGGCAAGGACAGATCGCCCGATGCGACCTTGAACACATCCTCGACGCAGAGCAGCGGCGCATGCAGGTCCGCGTTCACGCGCAGGCCTGCCGTCACCCCATCAAAGGACGCCGTCGCCAGCGCCCCGATCATGTCGAGCGGCACCTGCACCTCGACCACGTCTGCCGAAAGCTCGGTCTTGTACTCCGGGCTGTCGATCAGCAAGGGCACGCCCGGCCAGGTCGCCGGCACTTTCGGCGTTGCACCCTCGGGAATGTCCTGAACCTTCAGCCCGCCCTTGCAGGCCGCGTCCTTGCCCAACACGACCCAATGCGCGTGCCAGCGGTCGCGGTTCACTCCGCCCTTCGCGGCGTCGTCGAAATCGGGATGGAAGGTCGCGGCAAGGGCGACGATGCCCTGATCGGCGTCAAAGCCCACGTCCGAGGAATTGAGCGTGGTCGGCCAGACATAGGCATAGACTTGCGCGCCTTCAAAGGCCCCGGTGGCCTCCGGTGTGGCCTTGCCCGCATCAGCGCGAACCCGAGTGTGAAAGACGGCATGGCCGTTATCCGTGGTGATCTTCGTCTCCACAATGTCGAAGGCGGCGTTCACAGCCTCATCCGCCGCAGGGGTGATGCCGTCGGCCCAGGCACTGCCCGCAAGGCAAGCCATGGCAGTTGCCGCGAGGGGGAGCCCCCGCAGGTTGATTGTCGTCATATGTTGGCATCCTTCTTCTAGGGTTGGGCTTGGAGGGTCGGCGTGCCCTTGGCAAAGTCCATCCAGGTTGCAGCCTGAATGGCCGGGTCCGCCGCTTCATGTTCGCCGCAATCCAGCCGGAGATCCGGGGTTCCGATAGCGGCGCCGATGAATGCGCAGTGATGGGGTTGGACAGTGCCGGGATAGGCATTGGCACTGAGATGGCAGCACGAAACGCACATGCGCTGCATTGGAATGGCCCCCGCCGCCTGCAATTGGTGGATCAGGGAAATCTGGGTCAAGAGCAGCTGTTCCTGCGCTGCAACCGGCAGCCCGGCCAGCGCTGTGCCTACCTCCGAAGCGGCAGCGGCGATCCCTGCCCCCAGACGCAGCCCTTCCGCGCTTGCCCTTACGATCACCACCCGCGCATCGCCTGGATCGGCCTGTCGCCGGATCAGCCCTTTGCGGTCAAGCGCGGCAAGTGTGTCCGCGATGCTCGGCGCTGAAACAGCCAGTCCTGCGGCGATGTCTTTGGCCCGCAGTCCCGAGGGTCGGCCCGCCAGCAACCCAAGCACCTGTGCCTGCACCGGGTTCAACCCAAACGCTCCGGCCGCGGCCCAAAGATCGGCCCGCAGCACCAGTGCAATCCGGTCAAGGCCGTTGCGCAGGCGAGAGACAAGTGAATCTGGATTTTGGTCATGTACCATAATGCCAATAGATAGGATTCCTAATTATATGTCAAGATGGGTGTCGTGGACCCACGACAGGCGTTGCCGGAGCGGCAACCTGGCGCGTGAGAAGCGATACATTTCCGAAGCGTTTTCAACCTGATCGGAGCGGTCTCTCATCGCCAAAATCCACCCGCGCTAGGGTCAGGACCCATTAAACGGCTTGAGGCTTCCGGGTCTGCATGATTCAAGCTCCCGAAGTGACGGGCGTGAAGATGAGCAACCTTTTCTGGCTGACCGACCAGCAGATGGAGCGGTTGGGGCCGTTCTTCCCGAAGAGCCATGACAAGCCGCGTGTGGATGATCGGCGCGTGTTGAGTGGCATAATCTTCATCAGTCGCAATGGCTTGCGTTGGTGCGACGCCCCGCGTGAGTATGGCCCGCCGAAGACGCTCTACAACCGTTGGAAGCGGTGGGGTGACATGGGGGCTTCGCGAGGATGATGGAGGGACTGGCCTCCGAGGGCACCGGGCATAAGACGGTCATGATCGACGCGACCTACCTGAAGGCGCACCGCACGGCCTCGAGCCTGCGGGTGAAAAAGAGGGGTCCGACGACCAGCGCGGGCGCCTGATCGGGCGCACGAAGGGCGGGTTGAACACCAAGCTGCATGCCGTCACCGACGCCAAGGGACGGCCCCTGAAGTTCTTCATGACCGCAGGCCAGGTGAGTGACTACACCGGAGCCGCCGCCCTGCTGGGCAGTTTGCCTGCCGCCGAGTGGATGATCGCGGATCGCGGTTATGATGCCAACTGGTTCCGAGAAGCGTTGGAAGACAAGGGGATACGTCCCTGCATTCCAGGTCGGAAGTCGCGCGGCAAAGCTGTCCGCTACGACAAGCGCCGCTATCGCCGCCGCAACCGCATCGAGACCATGTTCGGTCGGCTGAAAGACTGGCGCAGGGTCGCAACCCGCTACGACAGATGCGCCAAGACCTTCCTATCTGCCGTCGCACTCGCCGCAACCGTCATGTTCTGGCTTTGAAGATCAATGTGTCTGGGTCCTTGGACGCGAAATACGTGCACTGCCAAATCGAGTGCCAGAGTAGCTTCTCCCCACATGGCGGACGCTGATTGATCGATCTGGCTGTGCGCCCCACGAACGTCCGGTCTGGGAAGACGAACGGCGGCACATGGCTGCTATCGACAGTCAGTTATGGGCCGGCTCTTGAATGCGCGAGGTGTAGCCGGAGAGACCGTCTAAGTATCATCGGCCTGCGGAGTTGTCGCTAAACCGCTGGCCGAGGCAGAGCCAGTCACATGCCGCAGCTGGGGGACCAGCGGGCCAGCACCGCGAAGATGGGGCATGCGCCAGACGAGCTTGCCCGACCTGCTTTTCATATAGTGCCCCCTGACCCAATGGGTTCTTCGTGGCATGCCTTTGCGCCCATCAGCCGACCTGTCGTCTTTCATGGCCTCGACTTGGCCGCGCCCCGCCTTGCCCAAGGCGATCTTCGTGATGAGCGTTTCGGGAAGCACGTTGCCGGACCGCTCAGCTTGGCGCCTCTCGTGCCTGGGGTGGAGTGAGACCTCCTGCACATCCAGCATGCCATCATGGCGCAGCAGGGTGGCTATCGCCACGGCTGATCCAAGGAAGCTTCGATTCATGGCGAGTTCTTCCTCGATCATGCCATCAGAAACCGGCATGCCTACAGCTTCGAACAGCTCTCGGGTGGGCGTCGGGACGGCGGAGGCCCCCATGCCTTTGGTGATCATGCAGCAGGCACTTGGGCCGACGGTGTTCTGGCGAATGGCGAAACGCTGGGTGTAGATTTCCTCCTCGACCTGCGTGACGACGCCGAGGACGGAGCCGTCATTCTGCCGCATGATCCCATCGGCCCCCACGAGAGGTGGCATGATGATCATGGTCGGAAACGGCAGCTGAACCTTGGCGAAAAGCTCGTCCAGCCCATCCCGCTTCATCTCGTTGACCAGCTCGCTCATCATCCAATAGGCATCGATATCGATCCGGAAGACCTGGGCATCCTCAAGGATCGCGAGAGACCGCTCTCGATAGTCCCGTAGCTGATCTATCAGGCCCGCGGGCAACTCGGCCGACCTCACCCCCTTCATCTCGAGGATCTGCCGAGGGTAATCCTTGAAGAAGAGCTTCAGCTCCTGGACCATGTTACCACCTGCGTTTGAAGCCGAAACAGATCCGATGACGGCATGGCAGTCAACATTGACGGATTTGTGGTACAATTCGCCGCCTCAGATCTGACGACAACTAATCGTCGGGTTTTTCGCATCGTGCCAGGAACGACCGCTTCCGAGAAAGTGTGCCAAGGTGCGCGTGAGGCGCTGAGCGACCGCTATGGGCCGAGTAAGTCGATCCGACCGATGCCAGCACAATGGGCCGCACGCGCCGAAGAGACGAACGAGCTTCACGACAGCAGTCTGATTGGGGGCGCATTCTGCCGCTTGCGGGAAGTCGTAGTTACGGACGGTTCCAGGCCAGATGGATCATGTCGCGACCCTCTGCTCCATTGATACGGCGTCGGGCCGGGTATCGTGCGCGGCTGGCAGATGTGCCAGCAACCAATCTGTCGCCTTGCTGGCCTGGGACGCCGCGCGCATGATGGCCCGACTATCCTCACGCAGCACTTCCAGCCACGAGCCGATGTAGTCGGCATGGCGCACGGTCGGTACGATGCCAAGCGAGGCGCAGCAGAATGCTGCGTTCATCTCGGCCACCAGTTCCTCGAATGCGTATTTCTTCGTGCCGAAGCTGCCGGACAGATCCCGCCCCAGCCGCGAGGCGTGGCCTGTGGCATGCCCCATCTCATGCAGGACGGTCCGGTGCCAGTTGATCGGCTCGAAAAAGGCTTGCGGAGGTGGAACCTGCACATAGTCCAGCGCGGGAACATAGCAGGACTGATCGCCGCCGACGCGAAAGTCGATCCCGGTGGCCTTGATCAACGCGTCGACCCGCGGCTCGATCATGCCATTGGGTGCAGGGGGCGCTTCAACAGCGATCTCATCAGGCAGGCCGTCGCATTGCGCCGCATTGAACAAGGTGAAGCGCTTGAGGAAGGGAATGCTTCCGGGCTTCTCGTCGGCGTCT
This sequence comes from uncultured Frigidibacter sp., assembly GCA_964582215.1. Classification (GTDB taxonomy): domain Bacteria; phylum Pseudomonadota; class Alphaproteobacteria; order Rhodobacterales; family Rhodobacteraceae; genus TMP-24. The sequence continues at coordinate 999 of CAZORV010000085.1, read as the reverse complement.
CGGGCCCGGCGTTTCTCGTCCGCAGGGGTAAAGCGATCAGCATAGACCACAGTAGTGCCGCGCTCATCCTTGCGGACATTCCCACCGAGCGCGAGCGCTTGCCGGAAGGTCAGCCAATGCTGTGTGGGATAGCCATGCTGGACCACGGCACCCCAGAGGATCAGGATGTTGATCCCGGAATACTGCCGAAAGGTCAGCGCATTCCTCGGCAGCGCAAGCGGCGCTTTCACCGCCGCGGTTCCCCAAGGCTGGACCCAGGGCAACCGCCCCTCTTCCAGTTCGGCGATGATTTTGCTGGTGATGTCGTCATAGATGCTGCGTGCACCGCCATCGCGCGCGTGGTCCTGTTCGGCCATCGGGATGATCTCCACGACGGGTGCCGGAGGCCTCTCCCCCGACCTTCAACCCGTCACGAAAAACCCAACCCTCACTCGACCTCTGGGGCATCGCGGGCGCGCACTGCCCGGCGGGAACATCGACCGCCCCTGCCCTGCCGCTCGAACGGACAGACAGCCCCGGTCGCTGCCGAGGCCAAGAGAAGCGGCACGCCCACGACCCTGCACCATTGCAGTCATGGGTTATCAATCGGAATGTACAAACCGAAGCTTTCCTGGGCGAAAGGCGCCACATCGGACGCTTCAACGCACTTCGGGTGCCCTGCCCGTTTGCATGCGCAAAAGGCCGCAAACGACACTGTCGGCAGCGCTCGAGCAACATAAAAAAACTGAGGGAAATCAAAGCAGTGGCGCACCCGACACGATTCGAACGTGTGACCTTCGCCTTCGGAGGGCGACACTCTATCCAGCTGAGCTACGGGTGCAGACTGCTTACGCAGTGCTTACGCGATATTCTTGCGGGTTTAAAGAGCAGAACGACAGACCCGCAACCTGCTGTTCCAACTTGTTAATCTTCACTCCTCGACAACATGGCACCCCTTGACATCAGCCTTCGGAGGGCAGCACTCTATCCAGCTGAGCTACGGGTGCAGCGCGTGTCCGG
>CAZORV010000084.1:0-12916 GCA_964582215.1 uncultured Frigidibacter sp. | reverse complement strand
TCGATCCGCTCGCCGGGTTTGCGGTAGTCCGGGGTCCAGCCGAAGTCGGCGGGGTAGATGTCGGTGGTCAGCCGTTCCTCGAACCCGTGCAGCTGGTCGGGGCCGACGAAATGCATCTTGCCCGACAGCGCCGTCTGATAGCCGGCGCGGCGCAGGTGGTGGGCATAGGTCGGGATGTCCGAGGCGAATTCGGCGGCATTGTCATAGACCCGCGTATGGGACGGCAGCTGGCCCGCCATGAACGAGGCCCGCGCCGGGGCGCAGAGCGGCGAGGCGGTGTAGCAGTTGGCGAACCGCACCGAGTCCGCCGCCAGACGCCGGAGGTTCGGCGCATGGAGCCAGTCAGCCGGGCCATCCGGGAACAGGGTTCCGTTCAGCTGGTCGACCATCAGGATCAGGATGTTCGGGCGGTTGGTCATCTGCACTCCTTGTCGGGCGGCGGGGTTCGAATCACGTTGACTGCCAAGTCAATAACCGCCTGCCGCGCGGAGAAAAGGTGAGACGATGAAGATTGTCACGGATTTTCCCGACGCTTTGACCGAACATCCCGACCGGGGGATCATTTTGTCGGACGGAACCCGGCTGTCGGCCCGGGTCTGGATGCCTGCGGGGCCGGGGCCGTTTCCGGCGGTGCTGGAATATCTGCCCTATCGCAAGCGCGACGGCACGGTCGAGCGGGACGCGCTGACCCATCCCTATCTTGCCGGTCACGGCTATGTCTGCCTGCGTGTCGACATGCGCGGCAATGGCGACAGCGAGGGGCTGATGGCGGATGAGTATACGCCGCAGGAATTGGCCGACGCCTGCGAGGTGATCGGCTGGATCGCTGCGCAAAGCTGGTCGAACGGACGGGTCGGCATGATGGGGATCAGCTGGGGCGGGTTCAACGCGCTGCAGGTCGCGGCACTGCAACCCGAACCGCTGAAGGCGATCATCACGCTCTGCTCGACCGTCGACCGTTATGCCGACGACATCCATTACAAGGGCGGCTGTCTGCTGAACGAGAATTTCGGCTGGGGCGCCACCATGTGGGCCTATTCCTCGCGCGCGCCGGACCCGGCACTTCGGCCGGACTGGCGGGCGCTTTGGCTGGCGCGGCTGGCGGCAGAGCCGTTTCTGCCCGCCGTGTGGCTTGGCCATCAGCGGCGGGATGATTATTGGCGCCATGGCTCAGTCTGCGAGGATTATCCGGCGATCAGGGCGGCGGTGCTGGCGGTTGGCGGCTGGGGGGACAGCTACAGGAATGCCGTGCCGCAGCTGGTCGGGAACATGTCCGCGCCGGTGAAGGGGATCGTCGGGCCGTGGATTCACAAATATCCGCATTTCGCCGTTCCCGGGCCCCGCATCGGGTTCCTGCAAGAGGCGCTGCGCTGGTGGGATCGCTGGCTGAAGGATGGCGATACCGGGGTCGAGGATGATCCGGCCTGCCGGTTCTATCTGATGGACGGGCTCCGGCCCGCGACCTGGTACGAGAACCGGCCCGGCCGCTGGATCGCCGAGCCCGCTTGGCCATCGCCGAACATCGCCACCCACAGTTTGCCGCTGGGCGACGGCGTGCTGGGGCAGGGGGCGGATTTCCGCAGGCTTCTGGCCAGTCCGCAGGATTGCGGCATGGACGGGGGCGAGTTCTGCGCCATCTGGCTTGGCCCCGAAATGCCGGGCGACCAGCGCCGCGACGATGCGATGTCGGCCTGTTTTGACAGCGCGGTCATGGGGCAGACCGACATTGTCGGGGCGCCGGTCCTGACGCTTCGTCTGTCGTCGGACCAGCCGCAGGCGCAGATCGCCGTCCGGCTGAACCATCTGCATCCCGATGGCGCATCGACCCGCATCAGCTGGGGCGTGCTGAACCTGAGCCACCGCGACAGCCACGCCGACCCCCGGCCGATGGTGCCCGGCGAGGTCGTCGAGGTGCGCGTGGCGCTTGACCATATCGCCTATCGCCTGCCGGCCGGCCACCGGTTGCGGGTCGCGGTGTCGTCGGCCTACTGGCCGATGCTCTGGCCGTCGCCGGCGCCGGTGGCGTTGACGCTGACCGGAGGCAGTCTTGACCTGCCGGTGCGGACCCCGGGGGCCGAGACGGACGAGATCACCTTTCCGCCGGCCGAGGCGGCAGCGCCGCTGGCCGCCCGCGAAATCCGTGCGCCGCGCCATGTGCGGCGCAGCGAGACCGATCAGCGGACCGGCATCGTCAGCCTGATCATCGAGGATGATTTCGGCGAATTTGAAAACCCCGATCACGGCGGCATTGCCGGGTCGGTGGCGCGCGAACGCTGGGACATTCACCCCGACGATCCGCTGTCGGCCGCAGGCTTCGCCCACTGGACCGAAGTGACCGAACGGGCGGGGAATCGCCTGCGAACCGAGGCGACCTGCCGGATGACGGCCGACGCCGGGAACTTTTTTCTGACCGCAAGAATGGAGGCTTATGAGAACGACCGGCTGGTTTTCGGGCGCGACGTCGCCGAGACGATCCGCCGCGATCAAATATGACGGAAATAGGCGCTGGCAGGGTTTTTTTAGTTGTCAAACCAGCCTGCCGGTGTTCAAGTTTAACTCAACAGTCAACAAAAACCGAAGTGGGGAGAGACCATGAAAGACGACCTTCAAAAGCTGCTTGAATTCATCGACGCGGGCGGCCTGTCGCGCCGCCGGTTCCTGTCGGGGACGGCGGCTGTCGGCGCGGCTGCCGTGATGGGCGGGACGCTGATGGCAGGCAAGGCCATGGCGGAAGAACCGAAAAAGGGCGGCACGCTTGTCATGGGTCTGGGCGGCGGTGAATCGACCGACGCGATTGACCCCGGTGCGGCTGACGGGCCGGTTGCCTTCCAGGTCAACCGCCAGTGGGGCGACACGATTGTCAACGTGACCGCCGACGGCAAGGTCGAGGCGCGGCTGGCCGAAAGCTTCACCTCGAACGCCGATGGCACGGAATGGACCTTCGTGATCCGTCAGGGCGTGAAGTTCCACGACGGGTCGGACATGACCGCCGACGACGTTCTGGCGACCTTCAAGCGCCATTCGGACGAAAACTCGAAATCCGGTGCGCTGGCGATCATGCAGGGCATTTCGGAAATGGCGGTCGACGGTCAGAACCTGACGGTGAAACTGGCCAGCGGCAACGCCGACCTTCCCTATCTTCTGTCGGACTATCACCTGCTGATCCAGCCGAAAGGCGGCGTCGACAATCCGTCGGCGGGTGTCGGCACCGGCCCGTACAAGCTGGTCAAGGCCGAGCCGGGCGTGCGTTATGTCTTTGAAAAGAATGCCGCCGACTGGGATACCGCGCGCGGACACTATGACGGTGTCGAAATCATCGTCATCAACGACAACACCGCCCGCAACTCGGCCCTGCAGTCGGGCCAGGTGCATATGATCAACCGCGTCGACCCCAAGGTCGCCAAACTGCTTGGCCGCGCGCCGGGCGTGCAGGTCACCCATCTGGCCGGTCGCGGGCATTATGTGTTCATCATGCATTGCGACACTGCGCCCTTCGACAACAAGGATCTGCGGCTGGCGCTGAAATATTCGATCAACCGTCAGGAACTGGTCGACAAGATTCTCGACGGCTTCGGGTCGATCGGCAACGACATTCCGGTCAACGCGGCCTATCCGTTCTTCGACACGACGCTGGAACAGCGCCCGTTCGATCCGGCCAAGGCTGCGGAACATTACAAGGCCTCGGGCCATGACGGCAGCCCGATCGAACTGCTGGTCGCTGACGGCGCCTTCCCGGGTGCGGTCGATGCGGCGACGCTTTGGCAGTCCAGCGCCAATGCGGCGGGCATTCCGCTGGTGATCAAGAAGGTTCCGGATGACGGTTACTGGTCGGACGTCTGGAATGTGAAACCCTTCTGCGCAAGCTATTGGGGCGGGCGTCCGGTGCAGGACCAGATGTATTCGACCGCCTATCTGTCGACGGCTGAATGGAACGACACGCGTTTCAAGAACGCCGACTTCGACGCGCTGATCGTTCAGGCCCGTGGCGAGACCGACCCGGCCAAGCGTCAGGATCTGTACAGCAAGATCGCCCATCTTCTTTGGGACGAAGGCGGCGTGATCGTGCCGATGTTCAACGATTGGGTCGACGCGCATAGCGATGCGGTCGCCGGCTGGGCGGATGATCCGAACTTCGAACTGATGGGCGGCTTCGCCTCGTCGAAGACCTGGCTGGCCTGAGGGCCCGCCGGATGAAATGACCTTCCGGCGGACCCCGCCGGAAGGACCTGCCGGGGCGCGGGCACGACCCGCTGCCGGCATCAGGGAAGGACAGCCGTGTCTGCCGTCACTGGCAGGCGAATGACCGGGTCAACCCGGCGATACGGCAGGATTTGCGCGATCCCGGTCAGGCCCCCGCGGCGGGGCACGGCGGTTCTTGGGCATTTCCGCGACCTTTCACCTGACCGGTCCCCGTCAGCCTGTCGAATCGTCTGGACCTCCGGGACAGCGGAGCCAGACAGCCGCAATCGCCGTCGGGCGGGCCTGTCAGCCCGGGACCGGCGGCCTGAACGACATCGGGGGACAAATGCATCCTGTCGTCAAACTGGTGGCCCAGCGACTTGGGCTTGGCTGTATTCTGCTGCTGGCGGTTTCGGCGCTGATCTTTATCGGCGTCATGCTGCTGCCGGGCGACGTGGCACAGGCGGTCCTTGGCCAGTCGGCCACGGAAACCTCGCTGGCCAACCTGCGTGAAGAGATGGGGCTGAACGTCCCGCCGCTGACGCGCTATTTCAACTGGCTGGGCGGCATTTTCCATGGCGATCTCGGCAAGGCCCTGACCAACAAGGCCGACATTGCCAGCGAGATCGGGCAGCGGCTGGGGAACACCCTGTTCCTGGCCTTTTGCGCCGCGATCATCGCCGTTCCGCTGGCGATCCTTCTGGGGCTGATCGCGGTGCGTTATCGCAACCGCTGGCCGGACCGGCTGATCTCGGCCGTGACGCTGACCACGGTGTCCCTGCCGGAATTCGTGGCGGGCTATCTCTTGATGTACATCTTCACCGTCAAGGTTCGCTGGTTTTCGCCCATCGCGACGATCAACGACGGCATGTCGCTGGGCGAAAAGCTGCATGCGATCGCGCTGCCGGTCATGGTTCTGGTGCTGGTGGTGCTGGCGCAGATGATGCGGATGACGCGGGCGGCGATCCTGAACGTGATGCAGTCGGCCTATGTTGAGACGGCTGAACTGAAGGGGCTGCGGCCCTTCAACATCATCACCAAGCACGCCTTCCCGAACGCCATCGCCCCGGTCGTGAACGTGGTGATGCTGAACCTCGCCTATCTGGTCGTGGGCGTTGTCGTTGTCGAGGTCGTCTTCGTCTATCCCGGCATGGGCCAGTATCTGGTCGACCATGTGTCCAAGCGGGATATTCCGGTGGTGCAGGCCTGCGGGCTGATCTTTGCCGCCGTCTACATCGGCCTGAACATCTTCGCCGATGTGATCTCGATCCTTGCCAACCCGCGACTGAGGCACCCGAAATGAGACGTATCCCGCTTTCGGCCCTGATCGGGCTGTTCTTCACCGGCGCTTTCTTCTTTGTGGCGATCTTTGCCCAATGGATCGCGCCCTATGGCCTGACCGACATTCCCGGCGACGTCTGGGAACCGCCTTCGTCGAAGTTCCTTCTGGGCACCGATACGCTTGGCCGTGATATCCTGTCGCGAATGATGTACGGCGCGCAGGTCACGATCTTCGTGGCGACCGCCGCGACGGCCGTGTCCTTCATCACCGGCGCCCTGCTTGGCTTTACCGCCGCGGTCATGGGCGGCTGGGTCGATCAGCTTATGTCGCGGCTGGTCGATCTGTTCATGGCGATCCCCTCGCTGATCCTTGCGCTGGTCATCCTGTCGGTGATGCCGACGACGCTGACCATCCTGATCGTCGTCATGGGCCTTCTGGACGCCACCCGCGTCTACCGGCTGTCACGCGCCGTGGCCGTCGACATCACGGTGATGGACTATGTCGAGGCCGCGCGTCTGAGAGGCGAGGGCACCGGCTGGATCGTCCTGCGCGAGATCCTGCCAAACGCTTTGTCGCCGCTGGTCGCCGAACTTGGCATGCGCTTCATCTTCGCGGTTCTCTTCATCTCGACCCTGTCGTTCCTGGGTCTGGGCGTGCAGCCGCCGCTGACCGACTGGGGCGGAATCGTCAAGGAAAACAAGGACGGGCTGGTCTACGGCGTCTCTGCGGCGCTGATCCCGGCTGTTGCCATCGCCGTGCTGGCGATTTCCGTAAACCTCGTGGCGGACTGGGTGCTCAACCGCACAACGTCGCTGAAAGGAGGCCGTGGTGCTTGATCAGGCTCAAAAACCCCTTCTCGATATCCGCAACCTCAAGATCGAGGCGACAAGCTATCCGCCGGGTGAAAAGCCCAAGACCGTCACCCTTGTCCATGGCGTGTCGCTGACCGTCGAAAAGGGCAAGGTGCTGGGGCTGATCGGCGAATCCGGCGCGGGCAAATCGACCATCGGCCTGACGTCGATGGCCTACGGGCGCGGCGGGGTGCGGATTTCCGGGGGCGAGATTTTCGTCAACGGCCGCGACATCCTGAAAGGCGGGGCGGCTGGTCTGCGCGCGCTTCGCGGCAAGGAAGTGACCTATGTGTCGCAATCGGCCGCCGCCTCGTTCAATCCGGCCAAGCGGCTGATGGAACAGGTGATCGAAGCGACGCTTCTGCACGGGGTGATGCCGCGTGCCGAGGCCGAGGCCCGGGCGGTCAGCCTGTTCAGGCAGCTTGGCCTGCCCAAGCCCGAGACGTTCGGCGAACGCTTCCCGCACCAGGTCTCGGGCGGGCAGCTGCAGCGGGCGATGACGGCGATGGCGCTTTGCCCCAAGCCCGATCTTGTGGTCTTTGACGAACCGACCACGGCACTTGACGTGACGACCCAGATCGACGTGCTGATGGCGATCAAGAAGGCGATCCACGAAACCGGCGTCGCGGCGCTTTACATCACCCATGACCTTGCGGTCGTGGCGCAGGTCTCGGACCAGATCATGGTTCTGCGCCACGGGCGGACGATCGAATGGGGCGACACCGGCCAGATCATCAATGCGCCCAAGGAAGACTATACCCGGGCGCTGGTCTCGGTCCGATCGCATATCTATCCGGAAAAGCCGGTCACGGGAAATCCGGTCCTGAAGGTCGAGGCCGTGACAGCCCGCTACAAGGGCGTGCCCTTTGACGTGCTGAAGAACGTCTCGGTCGAGATCGAGGCCGGGCATACTCTGGCCGTGGTCGGTGAAAGCGGTTCGGGCAAATCGACGATGGCGCGGGCGATCACCGGGCTGTTGCCGCCGGCCAAGGGCCAGATGATCTTCAACGGCCGCAAGCTGTCGAACGATCTTGCCGGCCGGACCAAGGATGATCTGCGCGAATTGCAGATGATCTACCAGATGGCCGACACGGCGATGAACCCCCGCCAGACGGTCGGCGCGATGATCGGACGGCCGCTCGAGTTCTACTTCGGCCTGCGGGGCAGCGAACGCGACAAGCGCGTGCAGGAGCTGCTGGACCAGATCGAGATGGGCAAGGGCTTTGCCGACCGCTATCCGGCGGAACTGTCGGGCGGGCAGAAACAGCGCGTCGGCATCGCCCGGTCGCTGGCGGCCAAGCCGAAGCTGATCATCTGCGACGAGGTGACGTCGGCGCTGGACCCGCTGGTCGCCGAGGGGATTCTGGCGCTGCTGCTTGACCTGCAAAAGCAGGAGAATGTCGCCTATCTCTTCATCACCCACGACCTTGCGACGGTGAAGTCGATCGCCGATTCCATCGCGGTGATGTACAAGGGGCAGGTGGTCCGCTACGGCCCGAAGTCCGAGGTGCTGTCACCGCCCTTCGACGATTACACCGACCTCCTTCTGTCTTCGGTGCCCGAGATGCGGCTCGGCTGGCTGGAAGAGGTGATTTCGCGCCGCAAGATGGAAAGCGCCGGGAACTGACAGGGCCGCGGGCAGTCCGGCCTCATTCGGCAGGGTCCCGTGATCCTGCCGCCGCGCGCCGGACCCATCCTGAACGCCCGGTGGCCCAAAGCCCCCGGGGGCAGCGCCAGCCCCCCCCGGGGGGCTGGCGCTTCGCGCCATCCGGGGCAGGTGCTGCCCTCGGTCTGTGCGGCTTGAGGCGATTCCGGAGAACTGTTCCCGCTCAGCCAGATGTGGGGGAAACGACGCGCCGCCCCGGTCAGCACGGGCCCGGTCGCCCGGTCGCTCTGCCCCTATCCCTTGGCGCGGTTCAGGCGGCTGGCCAGCAGGTCGCCGGTCTCTGACAGGATCGGATAGGCGACCTGGGTGAAGGCGGTGTTGACCTGCTTCAGCGCCCGCAGGGTTTCCTGATGGATGTTCGAGGTCTCGATCGACTCGACCCGCCCCTCCTTCAGTCGTTCCAGATGCGACCGTTGCAGGCGCTGCTCGATGTCGCGGACATGGTCCTTTTCCTCGACCAGCGCCCGGGCGGCGTCGGGGTTCAGCGTCATCAGCACGTTCAGCGCCGCCTGGGCATTGGCCAGAACCCGGTCGTGAAAATCGGTCACCTCGCGCTGGCCGGTCTCGGAAAAGCTCAGCCCCTCCTGATCAAGCCGCTGGGCCAGCGTCAGCATGGTCTGGCTGATCGCATTGCCGGCCTGTTCCAGATTGACCGCCATCTCGGCCAGGTCGAGCGCCTTGCGGGCGATGTGGTCGTCGGTGTCTTCGCGCTGCAACTTCGCCAGATAAAGCTTTGTTTCAAGGTGAATCTTGTCAACCTCGTCTTCTTTGCGGCGGATGGCGTCGGCCACGGTACCGTCCCAGTCGCGGTAAAGCGCGGGCACCGTCCGCAGCATCGCCTCGACCGCCTCGCCCATCTGCAGGATTTCGCGGGCGGCACAGGCCAGCGCCCGCGCAGGGCTGCCAAGAGCGGCCGGATCAAGGGCGCTGACGCGGGCCAGCGCGGTCACGGCCTGCGGCGGGGTGATCAGCCGTTCGACCAGCCGCAGGACAAGGCCGGTGAAAGGCAGGGCCAGCGCCAGAACCCCGAGGTTGAAGAGAAGATGCAGATGGATGACCTGCCGCGCCGGGGTCGGGCCCAGTGCCGCCAGCGGCGGTTGCAGGAAGATCAGCGCCACCAGCGCGGCCAGCGCGCCGCCGCCCCGGACGATCAGGTTGGCCACCACCACCCGCCGCGCCGCGATGTCAAGGCCGAGCGTCAGGACAAAGGCGATGAAGGCCCCGCCCAGGTTCGCGCCCAGCACCATGGCGATCCCGGCCGGGACCGGCAGCATCCCGGCCGAGGCAAGCGTGACGAACAACAGGACAGCCGCGACCGAGGAATGGACCGCCCAGGCAAAAAGCGCGCCGATGACGAAGGCCGTCACCGGATCGCCGCCAAGATAGCTCATCGCCGCGCCGAGGCCTTTGGCGGCGCGCAGCGGTTCGGTCGCGTCGCGGATCATCGTCAGGGCGACGAAGATCAGCGCCAGTCCGATCAGCACCCGCCCGGCCATCCGCCATTCGCGCGCGACCGACCGCTGAAAGATCGCGACGCCCGCGACCAGCAACAGCGGCACCAGCCAGTCGGCGCGGGTCAGAAGAATCCAGGCGACGATGGCCGAGCCGAAGTCGCCGCCCAGCAGGACCGCAAGTCCGGCCGCCCCGGGGAGGGTGGCGGCGGCGACGAAGTTCGCCGTCAGGATCGCCACGGCGGTCGAACTTTGCAGCAAAACCGCCGCCGCCGTGCCCGAGGCCGCCGCCAGCAACCGGTTCCCGGCCCCGCGCCTGAGCCAGCCGCGCAATTGCACGGCCCAGCCGCGTTCGACCCCGGTCCGCACCAGCCGGACCGCCCAGATCAGCAGGGCCGCCGCACCGGCGATCCTGAGAACAAACAGCAGGGGCGAGCTTTCCGTCATCGACATTCCTTCCACACCCCGGGGGCCGGGGCCGACTCATCGCCGGGGCTGTTACAAAACTGTCATGAAACCTTCACAAAACCATGGCGGCCACAAGCGGCAAAGGTCGCCGGTTGACGGATGCCCGATTTGCGGCAGACATAGGACGGGGCCTGTGCGCCCCGTATGTCGCCAGCGAAAGGGACCGGGGATCATGACCGCGCCGTTTGACACTGACCTGCTGATCGGCGGGACGTTCGAGCCCGGGCAGGAGGCGAGCGAAAAGGTGCTGAACCCCCGGACCGGCGGGCTGATCCTTGCGCTGCCCGAGGCGTCGATCGGGCAGGTCGACCGGGCGGTGGCGGCCGCGCGTGCGGCCTTTGACGGCTGGTCGCGCACAACGCCCGCCGAACGGTCGGCCACCCTGCACCGGATCGCCGACGCGATCGAGGCCGAGGCGGACGGGTTTGCGGCCCTTGAGGCGCTGAACTGCGGCAAGCCGATCCATGCCGCCCGCAATGACGAGATTCCGGCGATTGTCGATTGTTTCCGGTTCTTTGCCGGGGCGGTGCGGGTGCAGCAGGGGGCGGTGGCGGGCGAATATCTGGCCGGCCACACTTCGATGATCCGGCGGGATGCGGTGGGGGTTGTCGCCTCGGTCGCGCCCTGGAACTATCCGTTGATGATGATGGCCTGGAAGCTGGCGCCGGCGATCGGCGCGGGCAACACGGTCGTCTTCAAGCCCTCGGAACAGACGCCGCTGACGGCGCTGAAGCTGGCGCGCCTGCTGGCGGGGCTGTTGCCCGAGGGGGTGGTGAATGTCCTGCCGGGGCGGGGCGAGACGGTGGGCGACTATCTGATCCACCATCCGGGCGTCGACATGATCAGCCTGACGGGCGATGTGGCGACGGGGCGGAAGATGCTGGTGGCCGCGTCCAAATCGGTCAAGCGGACCCATCTGGAACTGGGCGGCAAGGCGCCCGTCCTGGTCTTTGACGATGCCGATGTGGCGGCGGTGGTCGAGGGGCTGCGGGCCTTTGGCTATTACAACGCCGGTCAGGATTGCACGGCGGCCTGCCGGGTCTATGCGGGGCCGAAGGTCTATGACCGGCTGGTCGCCGATCTGACGCAGGCCGTCTCGACCATCGCGCTTGGCCAGGCCGATGACAGCGCCAATGAAATCGGGCCGCTGATCTCGGCCCGGCAGCGCGACCGGGTGGCAAGTTTCGTCGACCGCGCGCGGGCCCTGCCGCATGTCGAGGTGACGACCGGCGGCGTGGCGACGGGGGCGGGGTTCCACTACCGCCCGACGGTGATCGCCGGGGCGCGGCAAGAGGACGAGATTGTCCGGCGCGAGGTCTTTGGCCCGGTGGTTTCGGTCACGCCCTTTGCCGATGTCGATCAGGCGGTGGCCTGGGCGAATGAGGGCGACTACGGGCTTGCCTCGTCGATCTGGACCCGCGATGTCGGGCGCGCCATGGCAACGGCGGCACGGCTGCGCTATGGCTGCACCTGGGTGAACACCCATTTCATGCTGGTCAGCGAGATGCCGCATGGCGGGCTGAAACAGTCGGGCTATGGCAAGGATCTGTCGGCCTATGCGCTTGAGGATTACTCGGTCGTGCGCCATGTCATGGTCAGGCACGGCTAGGCAAGGCGGCGGCCAGCGCCCCGGCGATGATGGCGGGGATGGCCGCGTCGGTGCCGATCGGCGGCAGGCAGGGGCCCCGGAACCCGGCGGCGGCCAGCGCGGCGGGAACGTCGGTCAGGACATGACCCCAGCGCGCGACGAACAGCGGCAGGCAGAGCGCCCTTGGCCCGGCGTCGGCGGCGACGGTCTGCAGGGCGGGCGCTTCCTCGATAAAGCCAAGGCGGACCTCGGCAAAGCCGGTGATCCGGCGGGCGATCCGCCCCGAGGCGATGGCCGAGGCGCGGCTGCGGCCCGAGCCGTGCGCGGCGAGGATCAGGGTGGTCTGGCTGGCGGACCAGCCGCAGTCCCGGGCGGCGGCGGCGGCAAGGCTCTGGCCAAGATCGGCCACCGCGTCCATCAGCCCGAGCGGCGGCAGGATCGTCAGCCCGGGCGCCCCGCCCAGTGCCAGCCGCCGGGGCAGTTCCTGCGCGGTGAACCAGCCGTCGGCCATGAAGAACGGAAAGACCAGCGGCCGGTCGAGCACATCCAGCGCCGCCGCCAGCGCGCCGGGTGCGGCCAGTGTCGCGGCCCCGACCGACCAGCCGGGCAGGCCTGCGGCAACGGCGCGGGCGAGGCCGGCCATGTCAGCCTCGGCCGCGGCAGGGTCCGAGGGCTGGCCATGGCCGACGATCAGGGCAGAGCGCGTCATGGGCCGAGATTAGATCAGGATCGGGTCTGAGGGAAAGCGCATCCTGACCGGGGCGTGCGCCCGGCCGGCGGCAAGGGGGAAGCCCCGCGTGATTTTCCCCGCAACGCCCCGGGCGATTGCGCAAAAACCACTCAGCCGCCAGTGGGTCTGCGGGGGGGGGGCGTGGCGAAATCGGCAGGTGCCCTTGCAGCCCCCGTCGCGCGCCACTAAGACTTGGGTAAGCAAAGGCTTCTAAGACGAACCCAGGGAACAGCAGCAGGCAGGCGACGATGAAAGACCCGATTGATCTTTACATGAATACCCTTGTGCCGATGGTCGTCGAACAGACCTCGCGCGGGGAACGTGCCTATGACATCTATTCGCGCCTGTTGAAGGAACGGATCATCTTTCTGTCGGGGCCGGTTCATGACGGCATGTCGACGCTGATCTGCGCGCAGCTTCTGTTCCTTGAGGCGGAGAATCCGTCCAAGGAAATCGCCATGTATATCAACAGCCCCGGCGGGGTCGTGACCTCGGGCCTGTCGATCTATGACACGATGCAGTATATCAAGCCCAAGGTCTCGACGCTGGTGATCGGGCAGGCGGCCTCGATGGGGTCGCTTTTGCTGACGGCGGGGGAAAAGGGCATGCGCTTCAGCCTGCCGAACAGCCGCGTCATGGTCCACCAGCCCTCGGGCGGGTTCCAGGGGCAGGCGACCGACATCATGATTCACGCGCGCGAA
>CAZORV010000083.1:0-12963 GCA_964582215.1 uncultured Frigidibacter sp. | reverse complement strand
GCCGATGTGCAGGTGGCCGTTGGCATAGGGCGGCCCGTCGTGGAGGACGAAGGGCGCGCGCCCCGCCGCCTTTTCGCGCAGCCGGTCATAGACGCCGATCCGTTCCCAGCGCGCCAGCCAGTCGGGTTCGCGCTGCGGCAGGCCCGCGCGCATCGGGAAGTCGGTCTTGGGCAGGAAGACGGTGTCGCGGTAGTCGGCGGCTGTCTGATCGGAAGCGGTCTGATCGGGCGTGTCGGCGCACATGGCGGGCGGTCCTTGGAAACGGGCGGTAAGGGGGAAGGGGGCGGGCCCCCGAAGCAAGGCGGCAATCCCGGCGGCTGAGCGGTCAGCGCGCCGGGCCGGTAATTCGCTGACTGTGCGCGGCCCTCTCACTCATCCCGGCCTTATAAGCGCGGCGGAATGCCGGGTCCAGCCCGCCGCGGCGACGGTCCGGCATTGATTTGCGCGGCGGGACTTGCCAGACCTGCCGGGAAGGGTTGACCGGGGCAGGTCGACCGCGAACGGGGGGCCAGAGGGTGAGTGTCGGGCGTTTTCGGACCGGGTGGCGCGGCTGATGGCGGCCGCAACGGTCAACCGGACCATCGCAGTCATCGGCGCCGGGATCGGTGGCCTTGCCTTTGCGACGCTCGCGGCGCGGGCGGGTCATGATGTCACGCTGCTTGAACGGTTCGAGGCGCCAAGGCCGATTGGTTCGGGGCTGGTGGTGCAGCCCGTGGGTCTTGCGGTGCTGGACCGGCTCGGGGCGGGCCGGGCGGCGCGCGACCTCGGGCGGGCGGTCCGGGGGATGCGCGGCCACGAGGCGCTGAGCGGCCGCGACGTGCTGGGCGTGCGCTATGCGCCGGACCGGCCGGGCCTTGCGCTGCACCGCGCCAGCCTGTTCCAGCCGCTGTGGGACCTGGCGATGGCCAGCGGTCTGCGGCTGGTCACCGGCGCAACGGTGGCCGCCGCCCCGGTCGCCAACCCCGTCGCCAGCCCCGTCGCCAGCCCGGTGCGCAAAGGTCTGGCGCGCGAGGTCCTGCTGGAGGACGGCCGCCGGTTCGGGCCCTTCGATCTGGTCGTCGATGCCTCGGGCGCCGGATCGCGCCTGTCGCCGATGCGGGCGCGGCCGCTGCGCTATGGCGCGCTTTGGGGCACGGTGCCCTGGCCTGCGGCCAGCGGTTTCGACGGGCACGAGCTGCGCCAGTGCTATCGCCGTGCCGATCGGATGATCGGTATCCTGCCCGTCGGCCGTCTGCCGGGCGGCGGCGGTGATCTTGCGACGGTCTTCTGGTCGCTGCCCACCGCAGAGTTCGCGGACTGGCGGACCCGGCCCCTGTCTGACTGGCGCGGGGCGGCGCGCGCGCTCTGGCCCGCCAGCGCGCCCTTCGTCGACCAGATCACCGACCATGACCAGCTGACCATGGCACGCTTTTCCCACGGCACGCTTCGCCGCCCCTATGCGCCGGGGCTGGCCTTCATCGGTGATGCCGCCCACCGCACCTCGCCGCAGCTGGGCCAGGGGGCGAACATGGCGCTGCTGGATGCTTTGGCACTGGCCGACGCGCTGGGTCTGCCGGTCGATCAGGCGCTGGCGCTTTACGCGCTTCGCCGCCGCTGGCACGTCCGCAGCTACCAGATGATGAGCCGGCTGTTCACGCCGCTCTACCAGTCCGACAGCCGGGTCCTGCCGGTGCTGCGCGACCACCTTCTGGCGCCGCTTGCCAGCCTGCCGCCCCTCAGCCGCCGCCTGACCCGCATGGTCGGAGGCGAACTGACCGTGCCGCTGAACGGCACCGCCTTTCCGGCGCGGGGCTGAGCGCGGCGCAGGGCCGGGGGGGCAGGCCTTGAAAGGCGCGGGTGCCAGCGATCTTTGGCGGGATGGTTGCGCCCGCCGCGGCCAGCGGCCATTCTGCCGGCGAAAGGACGCTCCATGCCGCTGCCCCGCTTTGACGTCACCCCCGACGACATCGATCGCGTTGTCGCCGACTTTTACGCGACCGTCCGCGCCCATCCGGGCATCGGGCCGGTTTTCGCCGCCCATGTCAGCGACTGGCCCGCGCATGAGGCGAAGATCGCCCGGTTCTGGCGCAACGCCATCCTGTTCGAGGGGGGCTATGACGGCAATCCGCTGGCGGTCCATCGGGCGGCGGGCGATGTGCGCCCCGGCATGTTCACCCTGTGGCTCAGCCTTTTCGACGCGGCTCTGGCGCGGAACCTGCCGCCCGAACTCGCGGCGCAATGGTCGGCGTTGGCCCACCGGATCGGTGCGGGCCTGCGGTACGGGCTGGTCGAGCGGGCCACCGACGCCGATGGCGTGCCGCTGTTGCGCTGAGGCCGAGTGGCCGTCGCACGTCCCCGCCGCCGGGCGGCGCGGGACAGGCCGATCTTCCGGCGGCAGCGCGGCCCGGGGGGGCTTTGGGCGCCGGGGGGCGGTGCGTGCGAGCACGCACCCTACCGCTGGCGACCGGGACCGGCGCGAGAGCGCAGGTGCGATGGCCCGCCCGAATGACGCGTCCCCGGCCGGACGCGAACGGACGCGCTATTGCCCCTGCGGCGGCTTATCGGCGACCCTCGTCGCCACCCAGCGGTTCAGCCAGGCCAGTGCGATCAGCGACAGGCCAAGCGCCAGGAAGGAAAACACCCGCGTCAGACCCGACAGACCCGAGGCGTCAAGCAGAAAGACCTTGGCCACGGTCAGCCCGATCACCGCCATCGCCGCCCGCCGCAGCCCCGCCGAATTCCGGGCAAGCGCCTGATACAGAAGCCCCGCGCCCAGAAGCATCAGTGCAACGGTGTAGCTGTAAAGCTCGGCCTGGGTGACGCCGGGCACCGACAGATCGTCGCCCCGCCAGAACCGCCGGATCTCGAGCCCGACATACAGTGCCGCCAGTGCGGCGCCTGCGCCCGTCAACCCCAGCCGCAGCCAGCGCGGCAGATGGCCAAGCCGCGTCAGCGCCAGAAGGATCACAAGTGCCGGCAGCGCGTAGGCGACGGCGAGCGTGTCGAACAGGGTCGGGCCGTAGACGGCGTTCGACCGCGTGCCCAGAAGCCCGAACAGGGGATCAAGCGGCAGGGCCGCCGCGCCGATGCCGACCGCGGCGAAAAGACCGGCCAGCGCGGCGATCCCGCCCCGGACCCAGCGCATGAAACCGCCGAGGCTGAGCCGGTACAGCTGCGACAGCGCCAGCACCAGCCAGGGCAGCGCGTTCAGCGTCGCGGACCAATGGCTGAGCAGCCACTCCTCGCGATAGTCGGCGGTCAGCCAGCGGGTGATCAGCACGTTGGCGCACAAGGCCGCCGCCGTCGCCCCGCCCGATTCCAGGAAAACCTGCGCGCCCCGCCGTTCCATCCCGCGCAAGGTCCAAAGCCCCGCGACGGACGCGGCCACGGCGCCGCCGAACGACAGGACGACCTCCCACAGCGCCGCGTCGTCGACGGCCCATGTCACGCCGGGGTCGATGATCAGCCGGTAGCTGAGCCCGATCACCGCGGCCTGGATGAAAAGGCCCATCTCGGGCAGGCGGAAGCGGCGGTCAAGCGTGGCGGCCACGACGATCAATGCGCCGATGGCGACGGTCAGGGCGGCCTTGGTGGCGATCAGGAACAGCGCCAGCGCGATCAGCGACAGGGTGGCCAGCACCGCATAGGCGGCGCGGCGGCGGTCCTCGCCATCGGCGCGGGCAAAGCGGACGGCGAGAAAGGCCATCAGCCCGGCCAGCGCCATGACATGGAGCGCCCAGGGGTAGGCACCGATGACCGACGACGGCGCCCAGAAAAGCTCGAGCGCCACCGCCGACAGCGGTGCGATCAGCGCCGCCGCCGCTGCCCAGTGCGGCCGGTATTCCGGCCCGCCGCTTCGCCAGGCCGCCAGCAGTGTCAGGACGGATGCCAGCGCCAGAAGCGCCGCTGCCGTCATCGGCGCGGCAACCTCGGCCGGGCGCAGGGCTGCGGCGCGGTTGGCATAGTCGGCGGCCAGGGGCCAGAGGTCGGCCCCCTCGAACACCAGACGGGCGAGAAAGGCGAGGGCGGGCAAAAGGGCGATGTCCTGCAGGGCGCGCGCGCCGGCCGACCACCAGACAAGGGCGGCCGTCAGCAGGGCGAGGCCCAGAAAGGCGATGCCGCTTTCGGCGGCGACCCCGGCGGGCAGAAGCAACAGCCCCGCCGAACTGACCGCCACCGCCCCGGCACCCAGCCAGGTCGGAAACAGCGGCCGGTCGCCGGTGCCGCGCGACAGGAAAAACTCGGCCAGCATCGGACCCTGATGATCGGGCGCAAGTTTCAGGCAGGGGACCAGCAGCGCCAGAAGCGCCAGCCCCACCAGCGCCAGCCCGAACCAGCCCGCGCCGCCCGTCGCCATCAGCAGGACCCACAGGCCGCCATAGCCGACCGCCAGCGCCAGAACCGAAACCCAGGCCCAGCGGCGGATCGTGTCAACCGCCAGTCCCGCCCCGGCGATCAGGGTGAAATAGCCGTAAAGCGGTGTCGCATCGTCGCTGCCCCCGCCGACCGCAAAGGGCGCAAGCCCGGCGCCGATCAGCCCGACCGCCGCCAGGAACGGCCCGTAGAACCAGCCAAGCACCACGGCCAGCGCCGCAACCGCGACCAGCCCGACAAAGGCCGGGCCGGTGTCGATCAGCCCGTACAGCTGCCGCGCCGCCAGCACGCCCGCAAACATCGACACGATCCCGGCCCCCGACAGGGTCGAGGGGATATGGGCCGTGCCCGACCGCGCCCCGTCGCCCGACCGGCGGCGGACAAACTCGCCCCCCGCGATCAGCGCCAGCCCGAAGAGGATCGCCCCGATCACCCGCGCGGCGGGCGGCAGAAGGCCGTTTTCCATGCCATACTGGACGAAGAACACCCCGGCCAGCGCCAGCGACAGGGCCGCGACCGCAAAGACCCAGTTCTCGCGCATCCAGTCGCCAAGGGGCGAGCGGCGGGGGATCGCTGGCGCGGGGGCGGGGGGCGGGGCGCGCTCGATGGCCGGTTCCGTGGTCGCCGCCGCAGCCGGGGCCCAGGGCGACGGCAAATCGTCAGCGGCCAGGGGCGCCGCGACCGGGGGCGGGGCATCGGCTGTATCCCCGGGCGCAGCGGCCATGGGCTGAACGGTCAGCCGGTCCGCCGCCTCTTCGGCCTGCGCCAGCCGCCGCTCCAGCCGGGCGACGCGGTCGGACAGACCCGAAATCTTCACCAGCGCCACGATCACGCCGACCGGAATGCCGATCACCACAAGTGCCGCAAGTATGCCCAGAAGCGCCATATCCACCGTCCCCGTTTCGGCGGACCCTACGCGGGAATGGCCGGACCTGCCAAGTCAGGGATTCGCGCCCTTGTCCGCCTTGTCCGCACGGTCCGCCTCGTCACCGTCGCCGCTGCCGCCGAACAGCCCCCTCAGGCCGCGCGCAATCAGGTTCGAGACCTTCGGGCGCGGCAGGGCGTGGAAGGGCAGCGGCCGGCAGACCTCGATCGCCGCAAGGCCGACGCGCGCGGTCAGGGCGCCGTTGATCACCCCCTCGCCGAACCGGCGCGACAGTTTCGACAATATGCCGCCGCCCGCGACCGAATGGATCAGGTCATCGCCGACCGCGACGGCCCCGGTGGCGACCAGATGCAGCATCACCTGCCGCATCAGCCGCCAGGACCCGAACAGGCCCGCCCGGCCGCCATAGACCTCGGCGATGCGGCGCACCATCCGCAGGTTGGCGAACAGCGCGGTGACCACGTCAGCCAGCGCCAGCGGCACGATGGCGGTGACGGTGGCCACCTGGCGGGCCGCGCCCTCGACCTCGCGCCGGGCGGCATGATCCAGGGGGGCAAGCCAGGTCCGTTCGGTCAGGTCGATCAGGCCGGTGGCGTCCAGAACATCGCGCGCGCGGTCGGCAAACCCGTCAGCCCCCCAGCTGAGGTCCGCACGCCCCCGGTAGAGCTGCGCCACATCCGCCGCGACCGCACGGGCGGCCGCCAGATCGTCAGCGGCCAGCGCCGCCCCGGCCCGGGCGCGCAGCTGGTCAAGGCGGCCAAGCCGGACATAGGCGGCAGTCTCGCGCAGGGTCAGCGCCGCCGCCGTGGCGAGGAAGGCCGCGAACAGCCCGGTCGCGATCCAGCCGAGCAGCGGGTGGCTGGCCATCAGCGCCGCGACATAGTTCCAGGCGGCGAGCGAGGCAAGAAACCCGACCAGCGACAGGGCCGAGGCCAGAAACCAGCTGCCAAGCCGCGATTGCCGGGCGCCGAGTGCCAGCGCCGTCTGCATGGCGCGGCCGGTGGGTTCGGGCAGGGGCGGCGCATCGGCCGGGGCGGGCATGGCCGCCGGGTCAAGTTCGATCAGCACCGGGCCCTGACGTGACTTCACCTTGTCCATTCCGCCCCCTACAACCGGTCGCCGATCAGGAAATCCAGCGCCTTGTCCAGCCGGACATGCGGCAGGCCCTGCCCCGGGCGAAGACTGCCGGGCGCGGGCAGAAAGCGCATCGCCTGATAGTCGCCCTGAAGCCAGCCGCCGGCGGCGTCGGGCGCCAGAACTTCGGCCGGACTGTCGGGCAGGTCGCCTGCGTGAAAGGCCGCGACCCGCCCGCCCTGAAGCCGGCCCTTGACGCAGTCGAGCGTGCCGCCGTTGTGGCGGACGGTGTCCTCGACCGTGGCGCGCAGGGCGGCGATCGACATGGCGGCGGTGCCTGCGCCCGCATAGTCGGCGCGATCCTTGGCGGCGCGCATCAGCGCCGCCATGATGGCGGTCAGGCGCATGTGCTGGCTGTGGTGCAGATGGTCGGCCTTGGTCGCGGCGAACAGGATGCGCCCGACCCGCCGCTGACCCAGAAGCTGCGACAGCCAGCTGGCCCGCCCCGGCCGGAAGGCGGCCGAGATCGCCGTCAGCGCCTGACCGACATCGGCGATCGCACCCGGCCCCGAATGCAGCGCGCCCAGCACGTCGGCCAGCACGATCTGCCGGTCGATCCTGGCGAAATGGTCGCGAAAGAACGGGCGGATGACCTTGTCCTTATAGGCCTCGTACCGCCGGGCGAATTCGCGGGCAAGCGTGCCGCGCCCGGCGGACCCGTCCGCCCGCAAGGGGGCAAAGGTCAGGGCGGGCGACCCGGCAAGATCGCCGGGCAGCAGGAACCGGCCGGGGGTGCAGTCCGAAAAGCCGGCATCGCGGGCAGCGTGCAGATAGGCGGTGAAGGCGTCGGCAAGCGCCTTGGCCTGCGCCTCGTCCAGCCGCGCCCCGGGCTCGGTCGCGCCAAGGGCGGCCAGGAAGGCCGCCGCCTGATCGCGGGACGCGATGCGGGCCAGCGTCGCGCGCGACCAGTCCTCGTAGCTCTGGTCCAGCAGGGCAAGGTCCAGCAACCATTCGCCGGGATAGTCGACGATGTCGAGATGCAGGAACCGGTCGCCCGCCAGCCCGCCCAGAAGGCCGCCCGAGGTCAACCGGAACGACAGGCGCAACTCGCTGATGGCGCGGGTGCTGTCGGGCCAGTGCGCGTCGGGGCCGGTCATCGCCGCCAGATGCGCCTCGTAGTCAAAGCGGGGGACGGTGTCGTCGGGCTGTGGCTGCAGCCAGACCGCGCGGATACGCCCGGCCGCCTCGGCCCTGAGGCCACCCATCCGCGCCCGGTCCAGAAGATTGGCGACCAGGGCGGTGATGAACACCGTCTTGCCGGCGCGGGCAAGGCCGGTCACGCCAAGGCGGATCACCTCTTCCCGCCCGGTGGCGCCGCGCGCCAGACGGCCGAACCCGTCGATCAGATCGCTGACTGCCACTTCACCACCCTTTCGCCGCCCCAACATAGGCACCCGCCGCCGCCGATGGTAGGGGCGGGCCTACGCCTGCCGGAAAGCCGCGGCCAGCCAGTGCCAGAGCGCCTCGGCCCCCGCGCTCCGGGGCGCCCGGGCGCGCACCAGGTAATGGCTGGCCGAGGTCGTCACTTCGGACCCGGGGCCAAAGGTCGGGACCAGTTGCCCCTGCGCCAGAAAGGGCGCGACATGGCGTTCGTGGACAAGGGCGATGCCCTGGCCCGCCAGCGCCGCCTGCACGGCGACGGATTCGAACGGAACCGAACTGCCGGGCCCTTCGGCCAGCGCTCGCCCGTGCTGCACCATCCAGGCGGCCCAGGTCGGCGGGTCGGGAAAGGCCGCGGGCCAGACCACATGGATCAGCGCCGCCGTCGCCGCGCGGGCCGCGACAGCCGGGGTCGAGACGGGAAGGTAGCGGCCGGGAAACAGGAACAGGCTGTCCAGCCCCGGATAATGCCCCATGCCCTGCCGGACACCGATGTCAACCTCGCCCCCGGTCAGATCGGCCAGCCCGTTGTCGACCAGCACCCTGACCGGCAGATCGGGGTGGGCCAGCTGGAAGTCGGCCAGCACTGGGAACAGGCATTGCTGGGCAAAGGTGGCGGTGGTCGACAGGGTCAGCGGCCGGTCGCGCGTTGCCTTCAGCGCGCCGACCGCCGCCGCAATCCCGGCCAGCGGCGCCTGCAGGCGGGCGGCCAGAAGCTGGCCTTCCTCGGTCAGGACCACCTGCCGGGTCAGGCGCTGAAACAGGCGGCAGGCCAGGCGATCCTCCAACTGGCGGATGCGCTGGCTGACGGCGGCGGGGGTCAGGTTCAGCTCGGCCGCCGCCGCCTGAAAGCTGAGCCTGCGGGCGGCGCGTTCGAAGATCTGCAGGGAGTCGAGCGGCAGGCGGGTCATCGGCATGAGTTAGCTGGGCTTAACCATAAAAACGCAAGTCATCGTTTGTCAGGATGCGGGTTCGGCGGAAATATTGCAAGGACTGGAGGACTATCATGGACACGATCGGATCACTTGGCTTTCTGTCGCCGCATACGGACAAGCCATACTTCACCATCAACGCCCCCGGCATCCCCTCGGACCGGCATGGCGACTATTATGACATTCCGGTCCGGATGCGGGATGGCCGGGCGTGGCCCGCCGACCGGTTCGGGCTGGACCGGACCGGCTTTGCGCTGATGCGCTGGCCGACGGCGGCGGACTTTTCCGATGACGACCGCATCGTCGCGACGGCCTATCCCGAGGCGCAGGCTTATCTTCGCGGTCTGACTGGCGCGGCGCATGTGCTGATCCTTGACCATACGGTCCGCTCAAGTGCTGCCGGTCACATCGGGCGCGGGATCGTCAACCATGCCCACAACGACTACACGCCCGCCTCGGCCATGGCCCATGCCGCGCGGCTGGCTACCGGGGCGGGGTTGACGGGCCCGCATCGGGTGATGCAGGTCAACATCTGGCGGCCGCTGAGCGAGCCGGTTCTGGCCGCGCCGCTGGCCGTGGCGGACGGGGCCAGCGTGCGGCCTGAGGATCTGATCCTCTGCCCGCTGATCTACCCGGACCGCCGGGGCGAGGTTTACGAGCTGCGCTATCACCCGGATCAGACCTGGTTCTGGTTTCCCGAAATGATGCGGGACGAGGTGCTGGTCTTCAAGGGTCATGACAGCGACGAAAGCGCCATCCGTCATGTCCCCCACAGCGCCTTTGCCCTGCAGGGGACCGGCCCCGACACACCCCCCCGCCGCAGCATCGAGATGCGCTGCTTTTGCTATATCCCGAAGGAGACCTGAGATGTCCGAACCCAGAACCGGCTCGTGCCTTTGCGGCGGCGTCCGCTATCAGGTGGCGGGCCCGCTGCGCCACGTCATCGCCTGCCATTGCGGCCAGTGCCGCAAGACCAGCGGCCATTATGTCGCCGCGACCCAGGCCGCGCTGGCCGATGTGACGATCACCGGCGAGACGCTGGGCTGGTACCGGTCCTCGCCGGAGGCAGAGCGCGGCTTTTGCACCCGTTGCGGCGGGAACCTGTTCTGGCGGCCGGGTGCTGGCGGCCGGATCTCGATCTTTGCCGGGACGCTGGACGGGCCGACCGGCCTGCGGATGACCGAGCAGATCCATGTGGCCGACAAGGGCGACTATTACGACCTGCCCGACTGCAGGATCGTGCCCCAGCCCTGAGCGGACTTGCGCGGCAAAGGCCGTGCGGCTAGTCAGGCCCATGCCCAGATATGCGCTGAAGATCGAATATGACGGCGGGCCGTTTTGCGGCTGGCAGCGGCAGAACGGCCAGCCGTCGGTTCAGGAGGCGGTGGAAACTGCGCTTTGCGCGCTGCAGGCCGATGCGCCGGGGATTGCCGGCGCGGGGCGGACCGATGCCGGCGTTCACGCGACCGGGCAGGTTGCCCATTGCGATCTGGCGCGCGACTGGGATCCGTTCCGGCTGAGCGAGGCGCTGAACTGGCATCTGAAGCCGCAGCCGGTGGCGATACTCGCGGCGGCGCGGGTGGAGGCGGCCTTTCACGCGCGGTTTTCGGCAACCGGGCGGCGCTATCTCTTCCGGCTTTTGTCGCGGCGGGCACCGGCGACGCATGACCGGGGGCTGGTCTGGCAGGTCCTGCAGCCGCTTGATCTGGCCGCCATGCGGGCGGGCGCGGCGCATCTGGTCGGGCGGCATGATTTCACCACGTTCCGGTCGGCCATGTGTCAGGCCGACAGTCCGGTCAAGACGCTGGACGCGATCGAGATCGAAGAGGTCGCGGTGCCGCAGGGCCGGGAATACCGGTTCCGGCTGGCAGCGCGGAGTTTTCTGCACAATCAGGTCCGCTCGATCGTCGGCACGCTTGAACGGGTCGGCGCGGGAAGCTGGCGGCCCGAGGATGTGAAGGCCGCGCTCGACGCGCGGGACCGGGCGGCTTGCGGACCGGTCTGCCCGCCCGAGGGGCTTTATCTGACCGGCGTGACCTATCCGGCCGACCCGTTCGGCTGAACAGGTAGGTCGCCTCCCTGCCGCCCAAAGCCATCGGGCAACGCCCGCCCCGCCCTCTGTTGTGCGGGCTGCGGCGGTCCCGCCGAAACGTTCCCGCATGGGCTCAGCCAGGCCTGGTGTCCCGGCGGGTCGAATATCAGTGTCTCAGCCCCCGCCCGGAAAAAGATCCTCGGCCGTCAGCCGGTAGGCGCGGCCGAAGCCGCCGTTGAGGAAGGCCTCGCTCACGGCGAAGCGGACGAAATGAAAGTCGGCGAAATCGACGTAGAGTTTCGCCTTGGGATGGGTGGCCAGCCAGAGGTCGCGCAGGCCCGGGCGCGCCGGATCATCGGCATCGACGAAGGCGGCCCGGGCGCGCAGCGACAGGCGCGGGCTGGTCAGGGGATCGCCTTTCGGCCCCGGTTCGCCCACCATGAGGCCTGCGTCCGGTGCCGCGCGCAAGGCCGCCGTATGCTGTGAAAGATCGGAGACAAGGCTGAGGCCGCCACCCCCGGGGCCAAGGCCGAAGCCGATGCGGCTGACAAGGGGCAGGCCGGTTCCGGGCTCGCAGACCGCCAGGACGGCGCTTGTCGCCTCGCGCAGAAGGGTCCGCGCCAGCGCCCGCGCCTCGTCGTCGGCCGGTCTTGTCGGGTCTTTGGGCGTGGGCATCAGGCAGGCCTTCCCTGGGGGCGCTCCTGCCAAGCCTGCCGCTTTGGCCCGGGGCGTGCAAGACGGCTTTCGCCGCGAATCACCCCGCCGCCGGACGGGCGGCGGGGGCCGCGCCGCGATAGCCGGCACGGTTCGCCACAGGCGCCGGGGCGCCCGACATGCCCGGCGCCGCAGGGCACCGCTGCCAGACGGGGCAACAGCCAATCGGCAGACTTCCTTTCGGGATTTCCGCCTCTCGCGGGATCGTTAACAGTGTTACCAACATATCTGTCAATTTATTTACAGAAATTCCCTTTGGATAAAATGAGTTACCAATTTTCACCGGAATGCTTTACATTACCCCGTGAGGGAACCGCGACGTAAGGGGGAGCGAATGGCATCGGCCGATCACGGTGTGGGCATGCGGGCAATTCCGCCGGGCTGGGACAAGGCGCTGATCACGCCCGAAGCCTATGCGAAGATGTATGCCGCATCGGTCAGTGATCCGGACGGTTTCTGGGGCGAGGCCGGCAAGCGGCTCGACTGGATCAGGCCCTATACAAAGGTCAAGAACACCAGCTTTGACTTCGGCAAGGTCGATATCCGCTGGTACGAAGACGGTGTGCTGAACGTCTCGGTCAACTGTATCGACCGGCATCTGGCCACGCGCGCCGACCAGACCGCGATCATCTGGGAACCCGATGATCCCCGGACCCCCGCCCGGCACATCACCTACCGCGAACTGTCGGACAAGGTGAACCGCATGGCCAATGTCCTGCTCAGCCAGGGCGTCATGCGCGGCGACCGTGTCGTCATCTACATGCCGATGATCCCCGAGGCCGCCTATGCGATGCTGGCCTGCACCCGGATCGGCGCCATCCATTCCATCGTATTCGCCGGTTTTTCGCCCGACGCTCTGGCCAACCGGATCAACGACAGCGGCGCCAAGCTGGTGATCACCGCCGACAGCGCCCCGCGCGGCGGCAAGCGCACCGGCCTGAAGTCGAACACCGACGCGGCCCTTCTGCACTGTTCCGACCGGGTGCGCTGCCTTGTGGTCAAACATACCGGCGACCAGATCAGCTGGGTTCAGGGCCGCGATGTCGATGTTCTGGCGCTGATGGAAACCGCCAGCCCCGATTGCCCGCCCCGCCCGATGGGGGCCGAGGATCCGCTGTTCGTCCTTTACACCTCGGGCTCGACCGGCAAGCCGAAGGGCGTCGTCCATACCACCGGCGGCTACCTCGTCTATGCGGCGATGACGCACCAATACACCTTCGACTACCGGGACGGCGATGTCTTCTGGTGTACGGCGGATGTGGGCTGGGTCACGGGGCACAGCTATATCGTCTATGGCCCGCTGGCCAATGGCGCGACCACGCTGATGTTCGAAGGCGTCCCCACCTGGCCCGACGCCGGCCGGTTCTGGGAGGTTTGCGCCAAACACAGGGTGACGCAGTTCTACACGGCCCCGACCGCGATCCGCGCCCTGATGGGGCAGGGACCGGAATGGGTGGAAAAGCACGACCTCTCCAGCCTGCGGCTGCTGGGCTCGGTCGGCGAGCCGATCAACCCCGAGGCTTGGGTCTGGT
>CAZORV010000082.1:10426-13014 GCA_964582215.1 uncultured Frigidibacter sp. | reverse complement strand
CCGGATGGCGCGAAGCGCCAGCCCCCGGGAGGGGCAGGCGCTGCCCGGTCGCTTTAGGCGACCGGGCGGTGCGGGTGGGAATGGCGCGCTGCGGCAGGGCCACTTGCCCCTGCCGACTGAGGCGATGCAGTCCTTTCCGCCAACGGTCGGCTGAGCGGGACAAGCCGATCTTCCAGTGGAAGAGCGGCCCCGCTCATGTGAAAACGCCGCCCCGGGACCGCCTCAGCGCGCGCCGACAGAGGGCAGTGCCTGCCCCGGGCGGCGCGAAGCGCCAGCCCCCCGGGAGGGGCAGGCGCTGCCCGCTCGCTTCGCGCGACCGGGCGGTGCGGGTGGCGCCGGCGCGCAGCGGCAGGGTCACTTGCCCCTGCCGGCGGAGCCGTTGCCGCAGCTTTCCCGGACGCCGGGCTGAGCGACTGCAATCGCCCAGCAGCGGCGGGGCCGCCGGCGCCTGGGGAACCGGACGGCCCGGGCGCTAGCGGCCGAGTGGCCAGTCCGGCTGCCTCGGCGGCAGGGGCTGAAGCCCGATGTCGCGCCTGAGGCTGTCGGGAAGATCATGAAGACCCACCCGTACCGCAGGCGACCCCGGGCGCCGGAACAGCGCCAGAACGGTCGCCTGCAGCGTCCGCCAGCGGCCGTGTTCGGCGATCAGATTGTCGATCATCACCCGGGGCGAATGGTCCTTCGGGGCCGTGACTTGTGCGTTCATCAATGATCCCGGGTCAGCGACGACCCGGTCCTCTGCGAAAAGATGATGACCCAGAAGGGCGCGCAACGGCGCCGCGGGGGGTCGGGAAACCGATGGTTCGGGGGGGACGGGCGGCCGTTGGCCAGCCGTGACAGGCGTCAGCCGCGCCGGGTGAGCCCGCAGGTTCGCAGGCCGGTCCGGCGCAGGGTGCGCGACATGGTCGAATACATATCCATCGGCGCCTCCTTTTGTCCGGGTCTGAATGGGCGGCAGGATACAGGAAAACCACGCGCAGCAAAGCGGGCGATTGTACCGGTCGGACGCGGCGGATTGTATGTGGTGCGCGGGTCACATCCGCGCCGCGCCCGCCCTACCGCCGCCCCGCGAAGAACCGTTGCAACAGCGCCGCGGCCTCGGTCGCGGCAATGCCGTCATAGACCTCGGGCGCGTGGTGGCACTGGGGCTGCCGGAACACCCGCGCGCCCTGCGCCACGCCGCCCGACTTCGGATCGGCGGCGCCGTAGTAAAGCCGCCGCAACCGCGCAAAGGAAATCGCCGCCGCGCACATCGCACAGGGCTCGAGCGTCACGTAAAGATCGTGACCCTCCAGCCGCTCGGACCCCGAAGCCGCGCAGGCGGCGCGGATCACCAGCATCTCGGCATGGGCCGTCGGGTCGGCCAGTTCGCGCGTGCGGTTCCCGGCGCGGGCCACCACCCGCCCGTCCGGGCCGACCAGGACCGCACCCACCGGCACCTCGCCCCGGGCAGCGGCTGCCCGCGCCTCGGCCAGCGCGGCCGCCATATGGCTGGTGAAAGCACTCATGCCCCCTGATGCACCGCATGCCCGCAGCGATCAAGGCTTCACGGCAGGCGGTTTCCGCTGTATGGGGCGCATTCCTTCCCCCAACCAGACCAGAACAGGCCATGAGCGAACAGAACCAGACGGCAGAACGTATCGCCAAGGTCATGGCCCGGGCCGGCGTCGCCTCGCGCCGCGACGCCGAGCGGCTGATCGTCGAGGGCCGGGTGACGGTGAACGGCCAGACCGTCACCTCGCCCGCGCTCGACGTCCTGCCGACCGACAAGGTGGCACTGGACGGCAAGCCGATCGACGCGCCTCAGCCGGCGCGGCTGTGGCTTTACTACAAGCCTCTGGGGCTCGTGACCTCGGAAAAGGACGAAAAGGGCCGCCAGACGGTGTTCGAGTCGCTGCCCGACGGCATGCCGCGGGTTCTGTCGGTCGGCCGGCTTGACCTCAACTCCGAAGGGCTGCTGCTCTTGACCAATGACGGCGCCCTGAAGCGGCGGCTGGAACTGCCGTCGACCGGCTGGCTGCGGAAATACCGGGTCCGCGTGAACGGCCGCCCGAACGAGGCGACCTTTGACCCGTTGCGGCGCGGCGTGGTGGTCGAGGGCGAGGAATTCCTGCCGATGGACATCTCGCTTGACCGCCAGCAGGGCGCCAACGCCTGGCTGACCGTGGGCCTGCGCGAAGGCAAGAACCGCGAGATTCGCCGCGCCATGACCGAGATCGGCCTGACGGTGAACCGGCTGATCCGCGTCAGCTATGGCCCCTTCCGCCTGAACGAGATGAAGCCGGGCGAGGTGATCGAGGTCAAGCAGAAGGTGCTGAAGGAACAGCTGGGCGACCGCGAGCGCCCCGGTCGTGACGCTGGCCGCGATGCCGACCGCCGCGACCGCAAACCCCGGACCGGTGGCGAGCGTGCGCCGCGTCCGGCTGGCGACGGCTTTGAGCGCAAGGCGCGCTTCGGCGACAGCCCCCGCCCCGCCCGCCCGCCGCGCGCCGAGGGGGAAGGCGACCGCAAGCCGCGCGCACCCCGGACCGGCGGCTACGGGCAGGACGACAAGGGCTTCAGGCCCCGCCGTCCCGCCCCGGGCGAGG
>CAZORV010000082.1:0-10326 GCA_964582215.1 uncultured Frigidibacter sp. | reverse complement strand
TACGGGCAGGACGACAAGGGCTTCAGGCCCCGCCGTCCCGCCCCGGGCGAGGCTGAGGGCGACCGGAAACCGCGTGGCCCGCGTCCTGAGGGCGGCTTTGACCGCAAGCCCCGGACCGGCGGCTACGGGCAGGACGACAAGGGCTTCAAACCCCGCCGTGCCGCCTCGGGCGAGGCTGAGGGCGACCGGAAGCCGCGTGGGCCGCGTCCCGAGGGCGGCTTTGACCGCAAGCCCCGGACCGGCGGCTATGGGCAGGACGACAAGGGCGTCAAGCCGCGCCGTGCCGCGGCCAGCGAGGGGGAACGTCCGGCGCGGGACGGGGATCGCAAGCCTTATGGCAGCCGTCCGGCCGGGGCCGGTGCGGCACGGCCGGGCGGCAAATTCGGGGGCAAGGATGCGGGGCCCCGCGGTCCTAAACCGGGCGGTCCAAAACCGGGCGGTCCCAAACCGGCTGGCGCCAGGCCGGGCGCGCCCCGGGGGCCGAAGCCGCCGCGCAAGGGCTGACCGGGGCAAGGGCTGAACGGGGCAAGGGCTGGACGGGCCTGCGCGCCCGTGACCGGCCCTCAGCTGGCGGCGGCGGCACTGCCGGGCCGGGCGGCGGCGCGGGCATATTGCAGCGTCGCCGCAAAGGCCCAAAGCACCGCGCAGCCGCCGAGGATCAGGGCGCTGTCCAGCATCAGGCCGGGGGCAAACACCTCTTTCGCGGCGCGCGCGGCAAAGGACAGGATCGTCCCCAGCGCGAAGACCGGCAGCGCGACCCGGCCCAGCAGGGCGAACCCCTCGGCCCAGCGGCTGTCGCACAGGCGCCTGATCACCGGCAGCGCCGAGATCAGGTAGATCAGCGCCAGCGCATGGATCAGACGCGGCACCGACAGGAAGGTCTTGTCGAAGTCGCGAAACAGGCTCGGCACGCCCATGACCGCGATCCTGCCAAGCGTGGCATTGCCGAAATTCCCCACCGCCGGAACCTTCAGCCAGACCAGCGACCCCGCGACGACAAAGACCGCCAGCCCGATCAGCACCGGATGACGCGGCACGAAGCGCTGGCCCCGGCGCAGCGCCAGCCCGGTCAGCATGCCGAGGACAAAGATCAGCTGCCACGAGATCGGGTTCAGGAACCAGCCGCCCTTCATCGGGAAGTTCGGGATGTTCCAGTGCTGCAGCCCCGCGACCAGCCAGACCGCAAGTGACGCCGCCAGCGTCAGCCGGGGCGCCTTGATCGCCGCAATCAGCAGGCCCGGCGCCGCCAGCAGCAGCACCGCATACATCGGCAGGATGTTCACATAGCCGATCTGATGGGCCAGCACCGGCAGGCCGATCAGCGTCCCGGCAAGATCCTTGGACAGATATTGCATATTGTCCTTGCCAAGCATCGTCGCATCGCCGCCGAACCGCAGGGCGGCGGCGGCAAGGCCCAGTGCCCAGACCATGACCAGCAGATTGACCAGATAGAGCGTCCAGGCCCGCCCCCAGATCCGCGAAATGCCGGGCCAGAGCCTCGGCCCCGCCAGACCGCCGGCATAGGCCAGCGCCGCCGAGGTGCCCGAGATGAAGACAAAAGCCTCGGCCGCGTCGGAAAAGCCGAAGTTGCGGCTGGTGAAATGTTCAAAGACCGTGCCCGGCACATGGTTGATGAAGATCATCAGCAGGCAGATGCCCCGAAAGACGTCGATGCGCCGGTCGCGCGGCCGCTTTGGCTGCGGTGCCGGGGCAAGATGGACGACGTTGGCCGACCCGTCGAGGGCGGCCAGGTCGGCGCGTTTCACGGCGGAATTAGCCACGGGCAAGCTCCAGTCTGCGGGTCAGGGTCGGGTCGGCGGCGGCGGGCGCCGGCTGCCAGCGCGACAGAATCTCGTCATGAAGGGCCAGGATCGCCGGGACCGCCCGTTCCTGCGGCGTGGCGAACAGGCGCGGGCGGCCGGCCGGCGCCGGTGCCATCCGCGAGCTCCAGGAAATGATGAAGGGCGACAGGATCATCGGCACGATCACCGGCAGCACCCAGAAGATGATGTGCGCCGTCAGGAAATGCGCGGTGACCAGCCCCAGCACCCCGAAAAAGACGATGAAGCGGCTCGCCTCCCAGGCCTCGGCCAGGGTCAGGGTCGCACCGCCCCGGCGGTTCGGCGGCCAGCCGCCGTCGCGCCCCATCAGCACCTGAAAGACCGAGCGCGTCTGATAGGCCATCAGGATCGGGGCCATCACGCTCAGCAACAGGAAATCCGCCAGAACCGAGCGCAGGGCGTTCGCCGTGCCGCCGAATGCCAAGGTCCGGCCGGTCAGGATCGCCTCGGCGGTGGTCAGCAGCTTTGGCATGATCAAAAGCCCGAAAATCCCGACGGCCAGCCCGATCGCCTTGGCGGTCTCGTCGCTGGGAAAGACCGGGAAGAACTGGTGGGGGTCGGGGAAATAGTTCGGCGGCGGCTGGGTCGCGCGGTCGACGATGACCGCGATCAGGAAGCCCGCCCAGAGCACCGGGGCGATATAGGCGAAGATGCCCTGCAGGAACACGAAACGGCTCCAGGGTTTCAGCCCCGGCGCCCCGATGATGCGCATATGCTGAAGGTTGCCCTGACACCATCTTCGGTCGCGCTTGGCATGTTCGACCAGACTTTCGGGCCCCTCTTCATAGGACCCCTCAAGATCGACGTCCAGCCGCACCGTCCAGCCCGCACGGGCCAGAAGGGCGGCCTCGACATAGTCGTGGCTGAGGATGTGACCGCCAAAGGGCGGTGGCCCCGACAGGACCGGCAGCCCGCAGGACGCGGCAAAGGCCGGGACCCGGACCATGGCATTGTGCCCCCAGAACGGCCCGGTGCGCCCCTGCAACCGCGCCAGTCCCCGCGAAAAGACCGGCGAGAAGAAGGCGGCGGCGAACTGCATCACCCGGCCAAAGACCGACTGCGCCCGCACCACCACCGGCAGCGACTGCAAAAGGCCAAGCGCGGGGTCCGCCTCCATCCGGCGGATCATCTCGACGATGGTTGCGCCCTCGATCAGGCTGTCGGCGTCAAGGATCAGCGCCAGATCATAGGCCCCGCCCGACTGGTGGAAGAAATCCTCGATATTCCCGGCCTTGCGCCCGGTGTTCTGCGCCCGGCGCCGGTAGAACAGCCGGCCCGCGCCGCCGGTCTCTTCCAGAAGGCGGGCGAACCAGCGTTCCTCGGCGGCGGCGACGGTCGCGTCGCGCGTGTCCGACAGGATGGCGAAATGCACGGGCAGCGCCGTCGCCTGCCGGCAGGACCGGACCATCGCCGCGACGCGGGCGAATGTCACCACCGGATCTTCGTTGTAGACCGGCACCAGAACCACGGTGCGCGAGGTCAGGTCACCGGCATTGCGGGGGGCGCGAAAGGCCGACCGTTTCAGCCCGACCAGGCCAAGACAGGCGCCCCAGGCCAGCCAGGTCGTCGACATGAACAGAAAACAGGCGCTGAGCAGTGCAAGCGGCGTCAGGCCGTTGACGGCGGTATATTGCAGAAAGATCGCCGCAGCCCCGCCGCCCGTCAGCAGTGACAGGACGACCGCCAGCGCACGCACGATACGCACGCGCCGCCGGACATCCGCCACCTTGCGCTCCGCAAGCGTCATGGATCAGGTCCGGGCGGCCCGTGCCGCGCCAAAAAGAACGTCGCGCCACTGCGCCACACGACCGGCCGGACGTTCCAGCCGCTGGGTCGGCATCGGCAGCATCCGCTCGGGCAGGCGGCCCAGGGCCAGCGCCTCCTGAACCGTCAGCGTCTGATCACGGTCTTCGCCAAGGGTCATGTCGGTCATGGTCTCACCCACTGGAACATCCAGATTTCCGTCAGCTTGCGGCCATAGCCCGCCACATGGGCCGAAAGTTCGCAGACCGCACCGGGCTCGGACGCGATATCGACGACCAGCCGCCAGATATCGGTGCCCTCGACCCTGTGCAGCGTCATCACCTCGGCCTTGCCGTTGGTGACGGTCACCACCGGCTTGACCTCGGCATCGTCGGCCGGAAGACGGCTGAGCATGCCGCCCTGAAAATCGACGACGAATTTCCGCGTGTCGGGCGGCGTGTCATTGCCCGCCGCCCCGCCGACGCCGCCCCGGGTT
Organism: uncultured Frigidibacter sp.; assembly: GCA_964582215.1. GTDB lineage: Bacteria > Pseudomonadota > Alphaproteobacteria > Rhodobacterales > Rhodobacteraceae > TMP-24. The sequence continues at coordinate 6,246 of CAZORV010000082.1, read as the reverse complement.
TCCAGAACGATGGCGCGGTCATCGGCCAGCGTCTCGGGCAGGCGCCCCCAGTGCATCCGGTACGACAGTTCCAGCGACGACCCGGCGGCCGGCTTCTGATCGGGCACCCAATAGGCGACGATATTGTCATGGACCTCCAGCGTCGAGGGGATCTCGACCAGCCGGATACGGCCCTGCCCCCAGTCGCCCAAAGGCTCGATATCGACCGAGGGGCGGCGTTCATAGCGGGCCTCGGCGTCCTGATAGGCGGCAAAGTCGCGGTCGCGCTGATGCAGGCCAAAGCGGCGCGGCCGCGTCTCGCCGAAATAGGACGAGGCAAGCTGCTGGGGATTGTTCAGCGCCCGCCAGATCACGTCACCGTCGGCGCGCACGATCCGCAGGCCGTTGCTGTCATGAACCTGCGGGCGGAAATCGTCAAAGCGCTGGCGGTTGACCTCGGCATACAGAAACATCGAGGTCAGGGGCGCGATGCCAAGCTCGTCAACCTCGGCGCGGAAGAACAGCCGGGCGGTGACGTCGACCGTCGTGTCGATGCCCGGGGTGATGACGAACCGGTAGGCGCCGGTCACGCTGGCGCTGTCAAGCGCGGCATAGACGGTGACCGTGGCCGAACCCGGCGCGGGCTTTTCCAGCCAGAAGCCGGTAAAGCGGGGAAATTCCTCGGCCTTGGACATGCCGGTGTTGATCGCCAGCCCGCGCGAGGACAGGCCGTAGGCATTGCCCTGCCCCAGCGCCCGGAAATAGCTGGCACCGACAAAGGAAATGATCTCGTCGAACTGGTCGGCGCGGTTCAGCGGATGGTTCAGCTTGAACCCGGCGACGCCCGGCAGGGTGAAGTCCTTCGGCACCCTGTCCTTCAGCGCGCCGCGATATTCGAAGTCGGCCGTGGTGAAGGCCATCTCGCTGGCCATGCCATCGGCGACCTCATGGATTTTCACCGGCTCCTTGAACAGCCAGCCGACATGGAACGGCAGGACGCGCCAGCTGCTGCCCGCCTCGGACCAGCGGGTGCGTTTGGGCCAGAACTGGATCAGCTGATAATCGTCATAGCTGAGCGCGGCCAGAAAATCGGCCATCGGCGGCGCCACCGGATCGGCGGCGGCGGCACGGGCGCGCATCGCCCCGGTCAGGATGTCAAAGCTGAAGGCAAGCGGTGCCGGCGCAGCCGGGGCCGTTTCCTCGGCCAGCGCGAGGTTTGGCAGGGACGACGAAACCAACAGCGCCCCAAGCGCTGCCCCGTTGACCAGAAAGGCCCGGCGCGACGCCGGACGGCCCTGTTGCATCATACTCTCGATCATACTGCGCACTTTGTCCTGTCGCGTGGCACTCTTACCCGCAACCGCCCTGTCATTTCCAGCCGCCAACCTATGACGTCGGCGCATATCCGCCATTCCGGAATTAATGTAAAGCCAGCATGGACTTGCGGGAGAAAGATGATTTGTCGCGGCTGCCGGGCGACGCGCATCGGCCATAAGCCGCGCTGCGGCTGCACCGGCCTATGCCGCATTGCAGAATCGGCGGGCGCCGCCGACGCGACGGTTGCGGGCCGACGTCGCGGAAATACAACCTGTAATTGTTCTCACGCTCGTGATAATCCACAGATATCTTTAGGTATTGTTTCCAAATCGGCTTTCAATGCCGGTGCAATCCATTATCCTCGCGGCACGGCGGTTTTGACCAGCCGGACCGCCCGTTTCGGCGGGTCCTGCAGTTTCATCATGGGTTTTTCATGCGAAGTCCGTGGATCTTTACAACGACGCGCAACACGGCAACGGCGCGGGTCGGCAATCATGTTCTTGATCTCGAAATGACGATCGGCGGCGATCAGGACCCCGACCAGCTGCAATTCATCATCGCACCGCAAGCGGCCGTGCAGGACATCGTGCGCCGCATGGCCGACGGCGAGCGGCCGGTCACAAAACCCGGGCGCGCCGCCGACTGAATCCGGGCCGGGTCTCAGGCCTCGTTCAGGTCGCCAAAGCGCCGGCCGTTGCGGATCAGATCGTCCCAGAGGGGCGCGGGTGACCAGAAGGCATCGCCGGTCTCGTCCGCCCAGCTCCGCAGGTCGTTCCTGACCGACAGGAGCCCGGCCTCGTCGGCGGTCTGCATCGGCCCGCCGCGCCAGCGCGGATAACCGTTGGCGACGGCGACAAGGTCAACCTCGAACGGCCGGCGGGCGCGGCGTTCCAGCAGCATCCAGGCGCCCTCGTTCGCCATCGCCGCCCAAAGCCGCCGCGCCAGCTGATCGGCGGCCAGACGGATGTGGCGGCGTTCCTGATTGGCCTCGGCCTGCACCACAGGATCGGCACCGGCCGACCCGTCGCCGCGATAATTGTGCCAGCCCGCCCCGGCGCGCCGTCCCAGCCGGTCGCTGGCCACCAGCCAGGCGCGCAGCGCCTGCGTCACCGGGTTCTCGGCCACCCCGTCGCGACGGACCGCATGCAGCATCTGCGGATGAAACGGCCCGAAAAGATCGGCCAGCTCGAACGGCCCGTTGGCCAGACCATAGGCGCGCGCCGCCTGATCCACCTCGATCGGATGGGCGCCCTGCGCCAGACAGCGGTCCCCGGCGTCGCGGTAGGACGTGGCGAGCCGCCGCCCCAGAAAGCCCGGCTCGGGGCCGGGGCGCAGCAGCCGCCAGCCCATCAGCCGCGCCAGCGCCTGCGCCGCACCGATGACCACCGGCCCGGCCTCTGCCGCCGTTGCCAGCTCGGCCAATGTCACCCGGCGGACCGGCTCGGTCAGATAAAGGCTTGCGTGCAGCGACGGATCGCCCGTGGCATCGGCCAGCGTCTGGGGGTCGAGCGCGCTGGTCACCGACAGGATCGGCACGTCATGCGGCAGGACGCCACCCAGTTGCGCCAGCACCGAAAGCCGGGCCGCCTGATCCTCGACCGTGGCCTCGATCACCAGATCGGCGGCACGAAGGGCGGCATGGTCGCCGTGGCGCGCGTCCAGCCGCGCCCAGGCCGCCTCGCGCTCGGCCTCGGTCCGCTCGCCGAGCTGCACCGCCGCCTCTTCCGCCCGCGCGATGCGTGTCAGGGTCTGGGTCAGCGCTGCGGCGTCGGCCTCGATCAGCGTCACCGGCAGACCCTTGCGCAACAGCGCCGTCACCAGCCCGGTGCCGATGCCGCCACCGCCGACGACACCCACATGGCTGATCACCAGCGGCTGCCCGGCCGGCAGGGTCCGGGCCGCCTGCCGTTCGGCAAAGAACATATGCCGCAGGGCGCGCGCCTCGGGCGTGGCGGCAAGGTCGTCGAACATCGCGCGTTCCTTGGCCAGCCCCAGCGCCGGCGGCAGCAACAGCGCCGCCTCGACGCAGTCGATCACCGCCCGCGCCGCCCGGTCGCGGGCCGGGCGCGGAAAGGCCCTCGCATCCTCGATCGCATAGAAAAACCGCGTCGCATCCTGCTGCGGCCGCATCGCCCGCGCCCCGGCAGTGGCCAGGGGACGGCGGCCGCTGACATGGTCAAGCGCCCGCCGGCGCGCCGCCTCTTCGGGGTTTTCATTGACGACAAGGTCGATCAGCCCCATCTGCAGGGCCCGCTCGGCCGTCACCGGCGTGCCGGTCAGCATCAGGTCAAGTGCCGCATCGGCGCCGACCAGCCTTGGCAGGCGCTGGGTGCCGCCCGCGCCCGGGATCAGGCCAAGGGTGATCTCGGGCAGGCCGAGCCGGACGGTCGACACCGCCACCCGGAAGGCCGCGACCAGCGCCAGCTCCAGCCCGCCGCCCAGAACCGAACCGCGAAGTGCTGCGATGACCGGCTTGGCCGAGCCTGCGATCCGCAACAGCACGTCCGGCAGCAAGGGCGGCGCGGCCGGTCGGCCAAACTCGCGGATGTCGGCGCCGACGGGCCAGCTTTGCCCCTCGGCCGTCAGGATGATCGCGCCCACACCGGGGTCGGCCGCCGCCCGGTCAAAGGCCGCCGCCAGCGCGGCCCGCAAGGGCTGGCCCAGCATGTTCAGCGGCGGCTGCGCCAGCGTCAGCACCGCAACGCCCCTGTCGCATTCATATCGGACCAGATCCGCCATGCCGCCCCTGCCCTGCCTCTCGCCGTCCCGCGGTCCTGACACCGGCCGCAGGTTCGTTCAGCGAAATATCCCGGCGAAACGGCCTCAGGTCAATGCTTTGCCTTGCACCCGGCGCAGAAGGGGGTCGCGGGGATCAGATCAAGCCGCTCGGCGCTGATCGGTTCGCCGCAGGTCACGCAGAATCCATAATCGCCGCTGTCGATCCGGCCGAGTGCGGCCTCGATCATCCGCAGTTCGTGCTGGGCGGAATGACCAAGATCCTCCAGCACCTCGTCGCCTTCACGCTCGGTCGCCATCTCCTCGAAATCCTTGGCCTCGTGCGCGTCAAGCTCGCGCTCGATCTGGGTCAGCCGCGACAGAAGGAAACTCTGGCGCTGGGTCAGCTGGTCACGGCGGGATTTAAGGGATTTCATCGGCAACTCCTCTCGTCTGCGCATGGCTAGAAGGCTGCGCCGTGGCGGGCCTTGATGCAAGTCAAACCTCGGCCCGCTTGTCATTGCCGCGGGCCGAATTGTATGAGGCCGGCGGGGACAACGGAAGGGACCGGGATGCAGGCGGACTGGGTCTGGGGATTTGCGGGCGGGCTGGTGATCGGGCTGGCGGGGGCGGTGTTCCTGCTGGTCAACGGCCGGGTCATGGGGGCGTCGGGCCTGATCGGCGGGCTGGTGGACGGCAGCGGGCGCGGGAACAGGGCCGAACGGCTGGCCTTTCTGGCGGCGCTGGTGGCGGTTCCGGCCGGTCTGGCGCGTGCCGGGGTCGCGCATGAGGTGCATCTGACCGGCAATGCGGCGGTCCTGGTGCTGGCGGGGCTGCTGGTCGGGCTGGGCACCCGGCTGGCCAACGGCTGCACCTCGGGCCACGGGGTCTGCGGCATTTCGCGCCTGTCGCCGCGCGGGCTGGCGGCGAGCGCTCTCTACATCGCGGCGGGCGGGGTGACGGTGCTGAACCTGCGCCACCTGATGGGGCTGATCTGATGGCGCGGCTCTTGTTTGCGGCGCTGGCCGGCGGGCTTTTCGGGCTGGGGCTGCTGCTGTCGGGCATGACCGACACGGTCAAGGTGCAGGGCTGGCTTGATCTTTTCGGGCAGTGGGACCCGACGCTGGCCTTTGTCATGGCCGGGGCGATCCTGCCGATGGCGCTTGCCTGGCGGCTGGCCGCGCTGCGGGGGCGCGCGGTTCTGGGGCCGTTACCGCCGCTGGCAACCGGCCCGCTTGACCGGGGGCTGGTGGTGGGCTCGGTACTGTTCGGCGCAGGCTGGGGGCTTGCCGGTCTTTGCCCGGGGCCGTCGCTGGCCTCGATCAGCTTTTCGGGCGCGGGCGGGGCACTCTTTCTTTGTGCCATGCTCGCGGGTATGGTCGGCGCGCCGGTCGTCCGCGCCCGGCTTTCGGCGACCGGCCAGCAAGGGAAACGCACCATGGATATCCGCCACCTGACCGACAACTATGCCGTGTCGCCGCAGATCGAGCCCGAGGATGTGGCGGCGCTGAAGGCCGCCGGTTTCGTGCGGGTCATCTGCAACCGTCCCGACGGCGAGATTCCGGCCGCGCTCTGTTCTGCCGAAATGCGCAAACGGGTCGAGGCGGCGGGGATGGAGTTTGTCGACAACCAGATCGTGCCGGGCAATTTCTCGCCCGAGATCGTCGCGGCGCAGGCGCGCGCGATGCAGGCCGACGGCCCGGTCTTTGCCTATTGCGCCTCGGGCAACCGCTGTTCGGTGGTCTGGGCCCTGACGCAGGCCGGCAAGGCCCCGGCCGACCAGCTGATCGCCACGGCGGCGCGGTTCGGCTATAATCTCGAACCCTACCGGCCGCGCCTCGGGTAAGGCGGGCTTCGGGCCGCAGGGCGGTCGTCTTTCAGGGAGCTGCTGCCGATCCCGAAGCCGCGACAGATCGGCCGGGCGGAGCGGAACGAGCCGATCTTCCGGTGGAAGACCGGCGCCGCTCGTGCGGGGACGTTGCGCCGGGACCAATTCAGCACGCACTGACAGACGGCAGCACCTGCCCCGGATGGCGCAGGGCGGCAGGGTCACCGGCCCCGGCTGACTTGGGCGTTGCTGTCACTTTCCGCCAACGCCGGGCTGAGCGGGACAAGCTGCTCTTCCAGTGGAAGAGCGGCCCCGCTCATGTGGGAACGTTTCCCGGGGACCGCGTCAACCTCGCACAACAGAGGGCAGCGCCTGCCCCGGATGGCGCGAAGCGCCAGCCCCCCGCA
>CAZORV010000081.1:0-13046 GCA_964582215.1 uncultured Frigidibacter sp. | reverse complement strand
AAGTAGGGGGTTTCCGGGTTCTGCACGGCATAGCCGATGCCGATGGCGGGCAGCATCAGCGACGCGGTGGACAGCGTTGTCCAAAGCCTGCCGCCAAAGATTGGCACCATGAAGCCGTAGAAGATCCGCAGCGTGGCGCCCGACAGCGCGGGCAAGGCAGCCAGCCAGAACAGCTGTTCGGGGGTGAAGGCAAAGCCGATCAGCGGAAGCTTGGCCACCACCATCGACCACACCATCCAGACCGAGAAGGCCAGAAGCAGCGCCGGGATCGACAGCCACAGGTTGCGGCGGGCGACCGCCCTGCCCTTTTCGGCCCAGAAGGTTGCGTCCTCCGGGTGCCAGTCCTCCAGCACGCGCGGCATGGTGGTGCGTTCCGGGTGGTGGATGGCCTGCATCTCGGGCAGTTGCGGCAGCCGGTCCAGCGCCTCGCCATGGGCGGCACGCTCCATTGCGCGGATTGACAGGTGCATCCAGGTGAGCGCGATGGCGACCAGCACGAACAGCAGCGCAAAGCACGAGGTGTAGATGCCCGTCAGGTCCAGAAGCGCGCCGAACGTGATGGGCAGGACGAACCCACCGAGGCCACCGATCATGCCGACAAGGCCGCCGACCGCGCCGACGTGGTTGGGGTAATAGACCGGGATGTGCTTGAAGACCGCCGCCTTGCCCAGGCTCATGAAGAAACCAAGCGCAAACAGCGTGGCGATGAAGGGCCACAGACCCATGCTGGTCGAGAAGGCGATGGTGCCGTCCTTGCCCTGGATGACGTAATCCGTCGGCGGGTAGGACAACATGAACAGGAACAGCATGGAAAAGCCGAAGGTCCAGTACATGACAGACCGGGCGCCGAACTTGTCTGAAAGGTGCCCGCCATAGGCGCGGAACAGCGAAGCGGAAAGGCTGAAGGATGCCGCCGCCATGCCCGCCGTGCGGACATCAACCTTGTAGACGTCGATCAGGTAGTGGGGCAGCCACAGCGCCAGTGCCACGAAGGCACCGAAGACGAAGAAGTAGTAGAGCGAGAAGCGCCAGACCTGCAGGTTCTTCAACGGCGCAAACTGTTGGGCAAATCCCGGAGCCTTGGCCCCCGTCCTGCGACGTTCCACCAGCGCCGGGTCGTCCTTGGCGAAAAGGAAGAAGATCACGCCCATAAGGGCAAGCGCCGCCGCCCAGACGTTCGCCACGCCTTGCCAGCCGTAAGCCACCATCACGAAGGGCGCGACAAACTTCGTTACCGCCGCTCCGATGTTGCCTGCGCCAAAGATGCCCAGGGCGGTGCCCTGATGGCCCGCGTCGTACCAGCGGCTGACATAGGCCACGCCGATGATGAAGGACCCGCCCGCAAGGCCCACGCCAAGCGCTGCGACCAGATACATGATGTAGGTATCGGCGAAGGTCAGCGCCCATGTCGCCAGCGCGGCCAGGATCATCTGGGCGGAAAAGACCAGCCGCCCGCCATACTTTTCGGTCCAGACGCCCAGGAAGATCCGGGTCAGCGACCCAGTCAGGATCGGGGTTGCGACCAGAAGGCCGAACTGGGTGTCGTTTAGACCCAGCTCGCCCTTGATGGCGACACCGATGATGGAAAAAATCGTCCAGACCGCAAAACAGGCGGTGAAGGCGATCGTGCTCAGGCTCAGGGCGCGCGTCTGGTCGGCGCGTGAGACTGTGGCGTGCGGCTGCATGGCAGGGGTCTCCGGCAAGAATTGCTTGGTCCCCGGAAAGGGGATCGCAAGCAGACGTGCCTGCCCGAGAGGGTCAAAAGACTTGATCTAGATCATGCGAGGACAATTTCTAAATCAAATAAATAGGTTAAAGAATTTTGTTTACCCGTAAGCACTGGCGCATCAAGTCATGTCCAGCGCTGATCAATTGCAGCATTGACAAAAGTCAAGTGATCCGGTGATCTGGCTTTTAACTGATGCGGAGCGCACGACATGCCCGAGGCTCATTATCCAGAGATTCGAGCACTCAACCTGTTTGCCGAAATGGCGGAGGCGAATTTCCTGTCGCTGATGCGCGGTGCCTATGTGCAGAATTTTCCGCCGCAGATCGAATTGATCGGCGAAGGCGAGCCCAGCGATTTTCTGCACGTTGTCCTGTCCGGCTCGGTCGATCTGTTCTCGACGTGGAACGGCCGTGAAACCAGCCTTGCGACCGTGAGGCCCGTTTCGACCTTCATCCTGGCGGCAACGATCAAGAACGCACCCTATCTGATGTCGGCCAGAACGCTGGAGAAAAGCAGAATCGTCCTGATCCCCAGCCAGGACGTGCGTGCGATCTTCGATACGGACGGCAGTTTCGCCCGGGCGATCGTGACGGAGCTGGCACAGTGTTACCGCTCGGTCATCAAGGCACAGAAGGACCTGAAGCTTCGAACCTCGCTGGAACGGCTGGCGAACTATCTTTTGCGCCAGCAGAAACGAGCCGGTGGAGGCCCCGTGGTCGAGCTTGATTTCGAAAAGCGCCGCCTCGCCTCTGTCTTGGGCATGACGCCCGAGAATCTGAGCCGCGCCTTCAAGGGCCTGCAACCGTACGGCGTTACGGTCGAGGGCACACGCATCATGATTGGCGATCAGGCCGATCTGGAGAGGTTCGCAAGACCCAACCCCTGGATCGACGACCATTCGACCTGAGGGTCACGGTAAGGGGCTGACCCCGAAGAGCAACGGGTGCGCGGCGATCAGCAGCAGGTAAAGGGCCAAACCCGCCGCAAGCCGCGGCAGCGGCAACGGCAGGGGCGCCGCGCCTTTGACCTTTGCGGCCAAAGCGTCCCAATCCTTGCCAATCTCGCGCCGCTTGCGGCGGTCGATCAAGCGTTGTCCAAGAAGAGCGAAACCGGCGAAGGTGCCGAACAGGATGACATGCGCAAGGTCTCCGTTCGGCACGAGATGAGCTCCTGCCCACAGCGCCAGGGCAAGAAGCAGCGGATGGCGGTACAACCGCACGATCCCCGGACGGGCCGGGTCGAACGTCTCATTCCGCGTGCCGCCGAAGGAAAACGGATTGGGCCGCGCTATGGCCAGTGACAGGATCAGGCAGACCAGCAGCATGACGACCAGCGGGACAAGAGGCTGCCAGGGGGCCCAGGTCCACAGCGGCACAAAAGGCGCCCGACCAGCGGCCGCGATCAGCCAGCCCAGCATGGCAATGGAAAGTGCCGAATAGGCCAGCGTGAAACCGCGCCGGCCGAGGGCCCGCTGCAGGTGCGGGCGCACTGCCGGTCGCAGCGGTATCGAGTGGGTTAGGAAGAACGCCGCAAAGGCAGCCGTGAATTCCAGCCAATCCATGGCGTTCCTCAGATGCGCTTTGCAGCCGGCAGGCGCAGCAGCAGACGGCCATAGAGCACGGCAAATCCCGCGAAGGACAGGATCCACGCCGCCCCGGCAACCATGTGCAGGACCGGCGCCTGGTCAGGCCAGATCCCTGCGGCGAACCGGGCCAGCACCGCTATGACCAGCGCCGCATAGACAAGGACGGTTCCGGGCCCGGCGGTCAGGGCCTGTCCGGTATGGCCAAGCGTGGCCCGCGTCATCACGGCCAGCGTCATCAGCCCCGCCGCACCGCCCATCCACAGGTGTTGCGCTGCCGCCGTGCCGATCAGGCCGGGGGCAAGGATCTCAGCGCCCATTGCCAGGGCGCCGAGTGGCAGGAAAGCATAGCCAAGGTGCAAGACGGCGACCAAGGGTTCGGCAAGCGTCCGGTGTCCCGCCCAACGCGCCAGCCGGACGGCGTGCAGCGTCCCCGCCACCAGCAGAAGCGCGCCGGTCACCAGGTGATCCGGCAAGACAACCCAGGCCAGAAGCGCGGCAAGCAGGGCCAGAAGCGCCGCCTTGTCGAACCTTTGCATCGGCGGGACAGGCAGCCGCCCAGGCCCGCGTTTGACCAGCCAGTTGCGCGTGAAGGACGGCACGATCCGCCCCCCGATGACCGCAATCATCATGACCGCTGCGCCAAGCCCGATCTTCAGGCCGTAGCCCTGCGCGGCATAGTCACCACGCGCGGCCTCGAGATGAAAGATGCCGTTGCCAAGCGTCAGCACGCCCAGCATCGCCAGCACGATCAGGTTGCGCCAGTTCTTGCCTGCCACGATCTCGCGCCCGATTACGGCAGCAAGGGCAACCGGCATGGCAAGGTCGGCCAGCGCCACGGCAATGGGTGGCAAGTGAAGCGATGCCGCAACCGTCGCCCGTCCGATCAGCCACAGCGCGAACAGGGCGCCGAGTGGCCAGCCGACAATCGGCAACCGGCCGGTCCAGTTCGGAACCGCTGTCAGCAAGAACCCTGCAATGACGGCAGCCACATAGCCGAACAGAAACTCGTGCGCATGCCAGGACACCGGGTCAAAAGCTGTCGGCAGGGTCAGATGCCCCGACAGCATCGGCACCCACAGCGTCATCGCCAGGGCGGCCCAGACGCCAGCGCCAAAGAAGAAGGGACGAAACCCGTAGGTCAGGAGGGCCGGCCCGCGCCAGGCTCGCATCTGTTCGGCGGATGAAGTCATGGCCGCTCGCCTTGAAACTGGATGCCTGCCTCGGTCAGGATGACGTTCAGCGGGATGTCGTGGGGTTGGGGAAAGATGGTGGCAAGGCGCGCCGCTTGCAGGCCGATCCCGATGGCAAACGGCCGCGGGGCAAGGCTGGCCAGCGTACGGTCGAAATATCCACCGCCATAGCCCAGCCTGTACCCGGCTCTGTCCCAGCCGACGACCGGAGCCAGCGAGATCGCCGGCACCAGCCTTTCGGCGTCCGTGGGAGGAACGGGAATATCCCAATCGCCTCGCACCATCTTCAAACCAGGCTGCCAGCGGCGAAAGACCAGCGGGCTTGCACGCACCTCGACCACCGGCAGCGCGATGATGACGCCTGCATCGTGCAAGTCGGCCATCAGGCCGCGCAGATCAGGTTCGCCCTTGATCGGCCAATAGGCGGACAGGACCATCCCCGCCGCGCCGCCGAACCTGTCCGCCAGGACCTTCCGCAGATGCCCCGCCAAAGCGGCACCTGCGTCATGCCGGCCGGCCACCGAAAGCGCGTCCCGTTCAGCCCGTAGGCGGATGCGCTCGGCCCGCCGCCAGCGCGCCACGTCGCGGGCCTGTTCGGGGTCTGTTGCCAACGGGTCAAAGTAGTCGGGCGCGATCTCGGCGGCCAGACAGGGTGGCGAGGCATAGTGGCCCGGATCAGGCATCGGCACGCCCGGCGGGCTCGAACTGCGGGAAAAGCACCTCGTTTTCCAGCCGCATGTGTTCGGTCAGGTCGTCGATGAATTCGGCCAGACCTTCATAAAGCCGCGTCCAGGTGCCACAGGCCCCTTCGGGCAGGGTCAGGTTTCCGGTCTGGCGCCGGATCTCGGCCATCTCGCGGTCATGCCCGGCATGATCCGCCCGCATCACCGCAATCGGATGCTCGATCCCCGGCATCCCGCCGCGCCGGATGGCGGGAAAGAGGATCAACTCCTCTTTCTTCATGTGCACTTCCATCTCGCCAATCATCTGCTGCAGAAGCACCGACAGGCCATCCGGCACCCCTTCGTCGCCGAAATGCACGTCCTCGACCCGCTCGGCCATGGCAGCCAGCATCGGCAACTGCTCGCGGTGGCGCGCGTGATAGCGGGTCTCGATATGATGGGTCAGCGCTGCGGCGTCGTGGATCGGGACGTTTGTCATCGGGATGCTCCTGTCGTCAGAACAGCTTGGGTGGCGCGGCCGGGCAACTTTGGGCGGATGCAACCGCGATATGCAGGGATTGGGCGATGCGTTCGGCGCGTTCGATCACATGGGCCGCGCCTCCCGGAGTGCAGGTTTCCTCTGCCGTGGCACGGAATAGCGCCAGCCAGCGGTCGAAATGCGCCGCCTCGATCGGCAGCGGAGTGTGCGCAGGCACCGGGCGGCCATGATACTGACCCGTCATCAGGGCGACCGACGACCAGAAGGTCACCATGCGTTCCAGATGCGGGGGCCAATCGGTGATCCTTGCCGCGAAGATCGGGCCCAGCAACCTGTCGTCGCGCACCTTGCCGTAAAAGCGGTGCACCAGCTGATGCAGAACACCTTCGTCCAGCCCGGTTTCCGCCATCACGGCAGCCGTCACGGCTGGACGTGCAGAGGTAGGGTTCCGTGGTGGCGCGACCGTTTCCATCTGAGTCTCCGTCTTGCACTTTGGCTTAGACCTGCTAATAGGTATTGTAAATACCAATTCAAGGGAAGCAGCCGGCATGCGCCTGACCTCGTTCACCGATTTCGGCCTTCGCATGCTGATGCGCATGGCGGGCGATCCCGCGCGGGCGTTTTCCACGTCCGAGCTGGCGGAGGATCTGGGGCTGTCACGCAATCATCTGGCAAAGATCATGCAGCACCTGTCGCGCGCGGGCTTCATCGACACCCGGCGTGGCGGCGGTGGTGGTGCGGTGCTCGCGCGCCCGGCGGCGGAAATCCGGCTGGGCGACATCGTGCGCCAACTTGAGGAAGGCCAGCCGTTGGTCGAATGCTTCGGGGCCGATGCCGGGGTGTGTTCGATCGACGGGCGATGCCGCCTCAAGGCCCGGTTGGGGTCGGCGGAAGCGGCGTTTCTGGACGATCTGAACCGGTCGACCCTGGCCGATATCGCGCTGGCACCGCAAAGTCCCCTTGGCAATTTGGTGCAGCCATGAACCGGATCGAACGCGACGGCGAGGGCTTCGTCATTCCGGCCGCCCTTCTGGCCGAAGCCTTCAAGATGACCGAGGACGATGTGCGCCTTGCCATGCGCGACGGCACACTCACCTCACTTTGCGAAGCCGGAGAGGGCGAAGATGCGGGACGCTGGCGGCTGACATTTCGTCATGCTGACCGGGCTTGCCGGTTCACCCTTGATGCGACTGGCGCGATTCTGACGACGTCGCGCTTTCCCGTGCGGTCAACCCCTCGCGCTGCGCCCTGAGTTTGGATCGCTGATCTCTGCAAGCTTGGCCGCAGTCGGATTGACTCTTGCGCCCGTCTTAGTTAGTATTTAATCACTTACTAACTCAGGTAGTCCCATGCGCAAATCGGCCGAACTTCGCAAGGCACAGATCGTCGCGGTGATCCTTGATCTTGCCGACAGGATCGGACCGGACCGGGTGACGACAGGCGCAGTCGCGGCAGAAGTCGGGGTGACGCAGGCCGCCATTTTCCGGCATTTCCCGACCAAGGCCGAGATGTGGGTGGCTGTTGCCGACCATGTCGCGGGCCTGCTCACGGCGGCCTGGGCCGAAGCGCTGGAGGGCTCCAAGCCGCCGGTCCAACGGTTGCAGGCTCTGGTCGGCGCGCAGCTGGATCAGATCACGGCGCACCCCGCGATGCCCATGCTTTTGTTCTCGCGCGAGCTGAACGTCGAAAACGCCGTCTTGCGCGCAGCATTCCGGGATCGTCTGGTCGCGTTGCACGGGCTTTTGATGCGCGAAGTCATCGAAGGCCAGCGGGACGGTACTTTTGTCAAGGATGTCGCCGCGGCGGATGTGGCAGTGCTTCTGACATCCGTCATTCAAGGCGTGGCGATCCGTTGGTCGCTTGGCGCGCGGGATTTCGTCCTGCGCGACGAAGGACTGCGCCTTCTGGCCGTCCAACTTCGGCTGCTTGGCGTGCGGGAGGGCTGAGTGATGCAAAAGGCATGGTTCATCGGGGCTGCGGCAGTGCTGGCCATCGGAGCGGGCGTTCTGTTCATGACAGAGCGGCCGCTGACAGTGACGGTCGTGGAACCTGAAACTGACGTGGCCTTACGGATCTACGGCCTTGGCACAGTCGAGGCGCGGGTGCTGACGCGGGTTGGCTTTGAAGTCAGCGCCACGCTTCTGTCGCTTTCGGCCGACGCGGGCGACAGCGTTGCACAGGGGCAAATCCTCGGCGCATTGCACCAGGGCGAACAAGAGGCGCGCGTTGCCCGTGCCCATGCCGCTGTCGAGGCCAGCCTTGCCAACCAGGCCAAGGCAGAGGCATCCCTCGCCCGCGCCAGGGCCATTCTTGCGCAGCGTGAAACGGCAAATCTCCGTCTGCTGGAACTGACCCGGCAGGATGCCGCAAGTCTTCAGCGCGCCGAAGAGGCCCAGCGGGACGAGGATGTTGCCCGGGCCGATGTGGCCGTGGCCGAGGCCGAGCGCGACGTGACCCGCGCACAGGCCGAGGACGCCGCCGCCGCCCTTCAACTTGAAGAGACACTTCTGGCGCATCACCGGCTGTTTGCGCCCTTTGACGCGGTCATCGTTGCCCGCCACGCTGAAACCGGGGCCGTGGTCCGCGCGGGCGATCCGATCTTCACCCTCATCGACCCCGCCACGATCTGGATACAGGCCTACATCGACGAAGAGCGCGCAGGCCAGCTTGCGCTTGGCCAGCCCGGCACCATTCGTCTGCGGTCGCAGCCCGCTGGCGAATTTCATGGAACCATCGCCCGCATCGGGCTTGAAAGCGACCGGGTGAACGAAGAGCGCCGGGTCTGGCTGACCTGCGCCGATTGCCCGGCCGAGATGTTTCTGGGTGAACAGGCCGAAGTGCGCATTCTGACCGGCACCCGCGACACGGCACTTATGGTGCCTGAAGTCGCAATTTCCGGCTTTGATGGTTTTCGCGGCCAGGTCTGGACCGTGCAGGACGGGCGGCTCGTCCGCGCAGAGCTGTCGTTCGGCGCGCGCGATGATCGTGGCCGGATCGAGGTGACGGGTGGCCTGCCCGATGGGGCGCAGATCGTGGCCAGCCCGCCCCAAGGCGCAAGTGCAGGGCGGCTTGCCCGGATCGGGGACGGGCCATGAACCTTGCGATCCGCGACATCCGCCACGGCCTCTTTCGCTTTGTCCTGACCTGCTTTGGTCTGGGGCTTCTGATGACGGTCGTCCTGGCGATGATCGGCATCTACAACGGGCTGGTGGCCGATGCGCTGGCCGTGGTGAAGGCCCCGGCCGCCGATGTCTGGGTGGTCGAGGCGGGCACGCAAGGCCCTTTCGCCGAGGCGTCGGCCATTCCTGCCGACACGCGTGATGCCGTGGCCCGCATGCCCGGCGTGGCAGAGGCGGGTGCCGTCACCTTCCAGACCATCGAGGCCTCCCATGCGGGCCGGACCCTGCGGCTTTACGTCATCGGCTTTGAACCCGGCCGTCCCGGTGGGCCGCAAAGGATCGCCGAAGGGCGCGGATTTGGCACCAGCCATTTCGAACTGATCGCCGACCGCAAGACCGGGTTGGTGATCGGCGACAGGATCCGCCTGGGGCGCAAAAGCTTCCTGGTCGTCGGGCTGGTGGAGGCGGCGATGAACTCTGGCGGTGACCCGGCAGTTTACATGACCCTGGCGGATGCCCTTGCGCTGCAAACGGCGCTGGACCCTGCCGCTGCGCGTGTTCAGGTCGCCCGCGGTGCAGAGGGTGCCAGACCGCCAACCGTGGCTGCCGTTATCGCGCGGCTGGAACCCGGCGCTGACGTGGCGCTGCTGACAGCCACAGTGCGGCAATGGAAGCACCTTTCTGCGCTGAGCCAGGCCGAACAGGAGAATCTGCTGCTCGCCTCGGTCGTGGACAGGGCGCGGCGCCAGATCGGCCTTTTCCTTGCGATCCTTCTGTCAGTCAGCGCGGTGGTGATCGCCCTCATCATCTACACGATGACGATGGAGAAGCTGAAACAGATCGCCACGCTTAAACTGATCGGCGCGCCCGACCGCACCATCATCGGGCTGATCGTGCAGCAGGCCCTGATCCTTGGCGCATCCGGTCTTGGCATCGGGCTGGCGCTGATCCTGCTGGTCAAGGACAACTTCCCCCGCCGCGTGGTGCTGGAGCCATTCAACGTACTGGTGCTTGCCAGCATCATCCTTGTGGTTTGCATCGTTGCATCGGGCCTTGGCGTGCGCGCGGCGATCAAGGTGGATCCCGCCACCGCACTTGGAGGTTAGGGCCGTGTCCCAAAGCGACGTTCTGGTCAAGGTGCAAGGCGTGGCAAAGCACTATGGCTCGGGTGAGACCCGCGTCGATGCCCTGCGCGCCGTCGACCTGCAGGTCAACGCGGGCGAGGTGATAGCCCTTCTGGGCCCGTCCGGCTCGGGCAAGACGACGCTTCTCAACATCATCGGCTGCATCCTGGCCCCGTCAGCGGGCCAGGTGGAGCTGGACGGTGACCCGGTGTTTGACGGAAAATGGCTGCGCAGCGATCTGCGGCGGCTCCGACTGGACAAGATCGGCTTCATCTTTCAGGCGCACAACCTGCTGCCCTTCCTGACCGCCGAAGAGAATGTCTCGGTCGTGCTTGACCTTGCAGGCTGGCCTTCCGCCAAGGGCCGCGCCCGTGCGCGCGAGTTGCTTGATTACCTTGAAGTCGGCCATCGCGCATCGGTGAAGCCAGCACTTCTATCGGGAGGAGAGGCGCAGCGCGTCGCCATCGCCCGTGCGCTGGCCAACCGACCACGCATTATCCTCGCAGATGAGCCGACCGCTGCACTGGACAGCGGGCGCGCGCAACTTGTGATGGACCTTTTGCGCAAGCTCGCGACCGAACAGGAAGCCTGTATCATCGCCGTTACCCATGACGAAAAGATCTTCGACCGCTTCGACCGCCTGATCCATCTGCGCGATGGTCGCCTCGTGGACAGCTGAACAAAGGAGAAGGCCATGCCTACCCGCACACGTTCTGTCACTGCTGCCGCCATAGTTGCCATCATTTTCGGGCTTCTGACAATCTTCTCCGGCGGGCGCGCCCTGTTCGGGGGGGCCGACATGGGCGCTGTTGTGCCCTTCGTTCTGTGGTTCAATTTCGTGGCAGGGTTTGCCTATGTCCTGGCCGGTCTAGGTCTATGGTATCGCACCAGCTGGGCGGCCAGCCTTTCGATTTTCATCGCACTGGCAACCGCAGCCGTCTTCGCCACCTTCCTTTGGAAGGTCTGGAGCGGAACCGCATACGAGGCGCGCACCATGGGGGCGATGGGGTTTCGTCTTGCCGTATGGGCAATTATCGCGATCGTAGCGAGCAGAGGCGGTCGGACGCGCTGATGCTCTGAGTTTTGATGTTCACTCGGCCGCCTGTCGAGACTGCCTTATCCGAGGCATAGCAGTTCTGTGCATGCTCCAGAACACCTCAACCAACAACTGCTGCGTGCAACTCCGCGCGAAACACCACTTCGTCCAGCCCGTATTCTTCACAGGCGTCAATAACGGTGTGAAACGGTACGATCGGGCAACCGAAACAAAGCATGCGATGGGATAGAAACACGCTCACCGTTGCGGGCCAACGAGAGAACAATTGTACGAGCGTTAGATCGGGGTCGTCAATATTTGGCTCGTTCATGATGCATCCGAGTCAGCTAGAGTCAGGTCCTGAAAGTTGGAAGCCATCAAAAGTCTGCGTCGTTGTGCGGGGACAACGTTCAGGAGAGTTTGTTTGCATAATCCGAGATGTCACGGGTTTTCCTGGACGCCCCCATCGTTCAGCTAGTAGCCGACGGTTGACAGAAGGCCATTGCTCGTATGCTTTCGTTTCGAGTAGTAGGATGTGCTCGACCGCCGCACGCCTGCGCCACTTGGCTACCGTCTTGGTTTTGATGCCCAGTTCCCGGCTCAGCTTGCGATCGCTGTATTGCTGCTTTGACGGCCGCGTGGTCGTGGCGCTCCCGTTACGAACTTGTCCCATAGTGCCTCCCTCCATTCCTGCGAAAGGATCGCGCATCAAACCGTGGGGCCAGACACAGCATGCGGGATCACCCCGAAGAGAGCCTGACCGATGTCCTCATGCCCTGAGCCTCGCAGCCCGGCGAGGCCCAGAAGCTCACACCTTGACCACGGCCGAGGCCGAGGCGGATCTTGAATCGATCGGCGATTATATTGCCCGAGACAACCCAGCAAGGGCGCGGAGCTTCGTGCGCGAACTCTACCAGCTCTGCCTCGACATTGCCGACTGCCCACAAGGCTGGCCGTTGGTGCCCCATTACAATCGTCACGGCATCCGTCGCAGGGTGCATGGTCGGTATTTGATCTTCTACCGCATCGGCGCTGACAGCATCACCATCCTGCACATCCTCAATGGTGCGATGGGCGTCGAGGCAATCCTCTTCCCCGACGGTTGACGCCCCAGTCGAGGCCTTCAATTCGCTGCGCGCCACATCCGATACCGGCCCTGCCCGGTCATCTCGCGGATCAGGCCATGCGCTTCCATCCAGCCGAGGTTGCGCTGAATGGCGGCACGGCTGGCACCCGTCAGGGCCTCGGCCATAGGAGCCGAAACGAGCGGCCATTCAGTCAGAACAGCGCGCAAAGCAGGCGGCGTTTTGCCCGAGAGACGGGTCATCTCGGCTTCAGCCCTTACCGCCCACGTCTCGATATCATCGAGGTGCCGCACTGCGGTCAGGCATGCCGTCTCCATCCCGGCTAGCCACCGCGCAAAACGGTCGTAGGGTGGGCCACCGGCGCGCAGTCCCCCTGCCCCGCCCATGGCCAGCGGCGCAAATACTGTACCGTTACCCTCACTGGCCGCGATCCGCGCGGCTGTGACCGCCGCTTCCATCCGGTCGCCGTGCTGCCCGAGGCCCGCGAGACTCCAGAGGTGAAAGCCCAGGCACGCGCGCGTGATCGGGTGAAGATCGACCGCTTGCGCCATGAGATCGAGCCAACCGCCCGCACGATCCGCGAACGGTTCGGCTTCATCACTTAGGTTCTCGGGATCGCGGCGAACGAGGAAGGCCGACAGGTCCACCTCGGGCCCCGGCCCGCCCGTCAGGCGTCGCACCGCCCATCCGACACGTGCAAGCGCGGCCACGTCGTCGTACACTCCGGACAGGCGCATAGAGATCCAGAGCGCAAGCCGATCCGGGCCGACTCGGTCACCAGCGAACCAGCTCAGATCTGCTGCCTCTATCAGGGCGAGCCTGTGCCGCCAGCCCTCCGGCCCGCGCCGCAGCCGATCATCAAGCGCGCCAAGCCGGCCCGCGACACGGGCGAGGCGTGCGGCATGGCCCGCCTCGGCTTTCCGCCAGTTGTCGAGAACCGCGGTCTCGCGGGGTTCCGCACGTGGTCCGGGCGGCAGATCGTTGGGCTCCTCTTCGATCGGACCGGGCAGGAACCAC
>CAZORV010000080.1:0-13198 GCA_964582215.1 uncultured Frigidibacter sp. | reverse complement strand
CAGCGCCTCGACCACCTCGGGCTCGACATGGTTGGACAGGTGGCGGCCATATTGCGGGTTGGGCATCTTCCGCCAGCGGTCCTCGATTTCCTTTTCCTTGGCCAGCGTGTTGTGAACGCGGGCGAACAACTTGATGTTCCGGCCGAAAACCTCGGCCAGCGCCCGCGCGCCCGCCTCGCGCCTTGCGCGGTCCTGATCGGACAGAAGGTTCAGCACCGCCTCAAGGCTCATCGGTTCGGCGACACCCGCGACCGTGAAGGTCAGGCCGGCCATCGTCTCGTCAAACAGCTTGTTCCAGGCCGAGGCGCCGACGACCGAGGCGTCGTGAAGGAACCGTTCCAGTTCGTCCGACAGCTGGTGCGGCCGCATGGCCCGCATCCGGTCGAAAACCGGGCGGTAGCGGGCAAGGTCGGGGTCGGCGGCGAACAGGGTCTGATGGGCGGCCTCGTCGATGCGGTTGAATTCGAGGCTGAAGAAGACCAGCGGCGTGGTGAAGGTGGTGATGCGGTCCTGGCAGTCGGACATGAACTTTGCCCGGCCCGCGTCGGTCGTGTTCTGGTAATAGCGCAGACCGGCAAAGGACATGATCCGCCCGGCGACCCGGCTGATCTTTTCGTTCCGCCGGACGCAGGCCAGCATCCCGGCCGCATCCAGCGCGGCAAGCTTGCCCTCGTAATCCGCCGCAAAGGCTGCGCATTCCGCTTGCAGCCAGTCCATGTCGCGGCCCAGCGCCGGGGAATCCTCGGCCGGGTACAGGTCCGAGAGATCCCAGTCGGGCAGCGCGCCCAGCTCGTCATCCGGGCCTGCGGCAGCGCTGTTGGCGTCGAAAACCGGGCGGAAGGGGGCAAAGCGCATTCTGGAACCTCTTGTCAAAGCGCCCAAGTGATGACCGGCGCGGGCGCGAATGACAACCCGCAAGCTGCGTCACCTTGGCCGGGTGGCGCGAAAGTGAAGCGGGTTTGGGCGATTTCATGCTAGGCTGGTGCCATCGGGGGCCTTTCCCCTGCCCGGACCGCCGGGCCCCGGAACCGCCGCCAGGAACCGATCAGCGGAGGCGTGATCATGGTGATGACAATCGGCAATCCCCTGTCATGGGGCGCGAAGAATCTGGGCCGCGCCGGGCGCGAGGTCGCGTCGGCCGCCCAGCATACGATGGGAAACGAGACGACGACCGTGCCGGTCGTGCATGCGATCAGCTACGGCGACATTCGCGCCGCGCTGAAGGCGGGGGTCGATGACTTTCTGCATTTCCGCAGCGATGTGATCATGGCCTGCCTGCTTTATCCGGTGATCGGCCTTTGCCTGATGGGGCTGGCGATGAACCGCGGCGTCCTGCCGCTGGCCTTTCCGCTGATGTCCGGCTTTGCGCTGGTCGGGCCGGTGGCGGCGCTGGGGCTTTACGAACTCAGCCGCCGGCGCGAGCGTGGCGAACCTGCGGTCTGGGCCGACACGCTGAACGTGCTGAAGGCACCGGGTTTCGGCGGGATCGTCCTTTTGGCGATCGGGCTTGGCTGCTGGTATTTCCTCTGGATCGTCAGCGCCTGGTTCCTGCACACGCTGACGATGGGCGCGGGCAGCTATCCCGACACATCCAGCTTCATCAGCGCGCTGTTCGGAACCTCGGGCGGCTGGGCGATGATCGCCATCGGCATTCCCCTGGGCTTTCTTTTTGCGCTCGGGGCGCTGGCGGTCAGCATCCTGTCCTTTCCGATGCTGGTGGACCGTGACATCGGCCTGCCGCATGCGGTGGCGGCCTCGGTCAGGCTGATGCAGCTGAGCCCGGGACCGGTTCTGGCATGGGGTGCGGTTGTGGTGGCCGGGCTGGTCGTGGGCGCGGTGCCGCTGATGCTGGGCCTTGCGGTGACGCTGCCGATCCTCGGCCATGCGACCTGGCATCTTTACCGCCGCGCGACCAGCTGAGCCCGCGTCCGGCGTCCGCGCCCAAAAAACAGGCAGTTGCTGACCAAGTCACCGTTCTGCGGACCATCCGGCTTTCCCTTCGCGAAACCGCCGTTAATACTCGGCCGTAACGGGAAGCGGGTGCCGGATGACGGGTTACTTCAACGAGATGTTCGACGGCGGGCAGGTGCGCCCGCCCTATGCGCGGCTCGGCGACTGGACAAGGGCGATGCCGCCCGAGTTCCGCGCCATGAAGCAGGCCGAGGCCGAGGCGCTGTTCCGGCGGATCGGCATCACCTTTGCCGTCTATGGCGAGGGCGGCGATCCCGACCGGCTGATCCCGTTCGACATGTTCCCCCGGGTCTTCACCCAGACCGAATGGCGCAAGCTGGAGCGCGGCATCAAGCAGCGCGCCCGGGCGCTGAACGCCTTTCTGGTCGATGTCTATGGCCGGGGCGAGATCGTGCGGGCAGGGCGCATTCCCGGCCATCTGGTCTATGGCAACGCGGCCTTTGAACGCTCGGTCGCCGGGTTCACGCCCCCCAAGGGCGTCTACAGCCATATCGTCGGCATCGACATTGTCCGCACCGGCCCCGAAGATTTCTACGTGCTTGAGGACAACTGCCGCACGCCGTCCGGGGTCAGCTACATGCTGGAAAACCGCGAGATCATGATGCGGATGTTCCCGGCGCTGTTCCGCGAGAACCGGATCGAGCCGATCGACAGCTATTCCGAAATCCTGCGGCGGACGCTGGCGTCGGTCGCACCCGCGAAATGCGATCACGAGCCGACGGTGGTGATCCTGACGCCGGGCCATTTCAACTCGGCCTATTACGAACATTCCTTCCTGGCCGACCTGATGGGCGTCGAACTGGTCGAAGGCGCCGATCTGTTCGTCGAGGCGGGTTTTGTCTGGATGCGCACCACCGAGGGGCCGAAAAAGGTCGATGTCATCTATCGCCGCATTGACGACGCCTTTCTTGATCCCCTGTGCTTCCGTCCGGAATCGATGCTGGGCATTCCCGGCCTGATGGATGTCTACCGTTCGGGGGGCGTCACCATCGCCTCGGCCCCCGGCGCAGGCGTCGCCGATGACAAGGCCGTCTATACATTCGTGCCCGAGATGATCCGCTTTTACCTTGGCGAAGAGCCGATCCTGCAGAATGTTCCGACCTGGCAATGCAGCAAGCCCGACGATCTGGCCCATGTGCTGGCGCATCTGGACGAACTGGTGGTCAAAGAGGTTCACGGATCGGGCGGCTACGGCATGCTGGTCGGGCCAAAGGCCAGCAAGGCCCAGATTGCCGATTTCGCGCAAAAGCTTAAGGCCGATCCGGCCGGCTATATCGCCCAGCCGACCCTGGCCCTGTCAACGACACCCACCTTTGTCGACGAAGGCATCGCGCCCCGGCATGTCGACCTCAGGCCCTATTGCCTTGTCGGTGAACGGATCGAGCTGGTGCCCGGCGGCCTGACGCGCGTGGCGCTGACCGAAGGCTCGCTTGTGGTGAACTCGTCGCAGGGCGGCGGGGTCAAGGATACCTGGGTTCTGGCGGAGTGATCAGATGCTGAGCCGTACCGCCGAAAACCTGTTCTGGATGGGCCGCTATATGGAGCGGGCCGAGATGACCGCGCGGCTTCTCGACGTCGGCTCGCGCATCACGCTTCTGCCCTCGTCGGCGGGGCAGGGCTACCGCGACGACTGGGATTCGCTGTTGCAGGCCTCGGGCACTGCTGCCGGGTTTGCCGCGAAATACGGCGAGGCCCAGCAACGCAATATCGAAAGCTATCTGTTCTTTGACCGCGACAATTCATCCTCGGTCGCCTCGTGCCTTGAACGTGCCCGCGAAAATGGCCGGATCGTCCGGACGGCGCTGACCAGTCAGGTCTGGGACGCGCTGAACTCGGCCTATCAGGAACTGCGCGATCTGGAACAGGGCGACCGCGACCGGCTGGAACTGAGCCGCCTGACCGAATGGACGACCCGCCATGCCGCCATGGTCCGGGGCGCGATCGACGCGACCAAGCTGCGCGACGATGGCTATCACTTCCTTGGGCTTGGCTATCATATCGAACGCGCCGACAATACCGCGCGGCTTCTCGACGTGAAATATTACGTCCTGCTGCCGCGCGCCGATTTCGTCGGATCGGGCCTGGATACCCACCAGTGGATGACGCTTCTGCGCGCCCTTTCGGCGCAGCGGGCCTTTCACTGGGCCTACGGCGGCGAGATCACCGCCGCCAAGGTCGCGCATTTCCTGATCCTGAACCGCCGCAGCCCGCGTTCGCTTTACACGGCGCTCGGCGGCGCTCACGACTGCCTGCGCGCGCTGGCCGGGGAATATGGCCGCGCCACGCCGGCACAGACCAGGGGCTCGGCGCTGATGCAGGATTTTTCGCGCCTGACCATCGAAGAGGTGTTCGACGAGGGGCTGCATGAGTTCCTGACCCGGTTCATCCGCGAAATGGCGGCGCTGGCGGCGCTGGTGCAGGACGCCTATCTGAGCGGAGAGACAAGATGATCCTGACCGTCTCGCATGTGACGAGCTATGCCTACGAGGTGCCGGTCCGCAGCGCGGTGCAAAGCCTGCGTCTGACGCCGTCGCGGTTCGACGGGCAGCGCACCGTCAGCTGGACGATCAGCGTCGAGGGCGGGGTTCGCGGCGGGGTCTTTCGCGACGGCGCCGGTGACTGGGTCGAGGGCTGGTCGGTGCGGGGTCCGCTGTCGCAGCTGACCGTCCGCGTCGAGGGTGTGGTCGAGACGACCGACATGGCGGGCGTCCTGCGCGGCCACCGCGAGATTGTGGCCCCGGCCGCCTATCTGCGCGACACGGACGCGACACTGGCCGACGCGGCGATCTGCAAGGGTGCTGCCGCAGCGGTGGCGGGGGCGTCGGGCGGGCTTGACGCCGCGCACCGGCTGGCGGCGGCGGTGGCCGACGCGATTGCCTACCGGCCGGGCACGACCTCGGCCCATACGACCGCCGCCGAGGCGCTGCAACTGGGCGAGGGCGTCTGTCAGGACCATGCCCATGTGCTGATCGCCATGGCCCGCAGCACCGGCCTGCCCGCCCGCTATGTCTCGGGCTATCTTTTCGCCGATGCCGAAGGCCAGCCGCACGAGGCCGCCCATGCCTGGGCCGAGATCTGGGTCGAGGGGCTGGGCTGGGTCGGCTTTGACCCCGCCAACCGCTGCTGCCCGGATGACCGCTATGTCCGGCTGGGGTCGGGGTTCGATGCGCAGGACGCGGCACCGATCCGCGGCGTCGCGGCGGGCGCCGCGGCCGAGCGGATGAATGTCGAGGTTGCGATACGCGCCCAGCAGCAATAACCATGCCTGACCACACCAACATCGGATTCCCGGAATGACTTACTGTGTCGGCCTCTTGCTGAATGAAGGCGTGGTGATGCTGTCGGATACCCGCACCAATGCCGGGCTCGACAATATCGCCACCTATCGCAAGATGTTTACCTTCGAGGCGCCCGACGACCGGATCATCGTCATCATGACGGCGGGCAGCCTGTCGGTTTCGCAAACCACGATCGCCGAACTGCACGAGGCGATCGATGACCCTGAGGCGACGGCCGAAAGCTCGATCCTGCTGGCGCCGACGATGCTGAAGGTCGCGGCGATCATCGGCGACACGCTGGCCCATGTCCGCGCCTCGGTCGAGGAAAAGCTGTCGGCGATGCGGCAAAGCGCCAATGCCACGATGATCGTCGCCGGCCAGCGCAAGGGCGGCCGGATGCGGCTGTTCCTGATCTATCCCGAGGGGAACTTCATCGAAGCGACCGAGGACACGCCGTTTCTGCAGATCGGCGAACATAAGTACGGCAAGCCGATCCTCGACCGGGTGATCCGGCCGGAAACCTCGCTGGCGGACGGGCAGAAGGCGGCACTTCTGTCGATGGATTCGACCCTGCGGTCGAACCTGTCGGTCGGCATGCCGCTGGATATGGCCGTCGTCCCCCGCGACGCGCTCCGCGTGACCGCGGCGCGGCGGATCGAGGCCGGCGACAAGGAGTTCCGCGCCATGAGCGAGGCCTGGTCCGGCGCCTTGCGCGACAGTTTCCTGAAGGTGAAGATCTGAGGCGGCGGGTCGTGGGGGCGCAAAAGGTCCGCCGGGGCTGAGCGGCCCACTCATGCGGGAACGTTTCCCGGTGGCTTTGGTTGACCGGGCGGTGTGGGCGGGGTCGTTGTGCGGCGGCAGGGTCACGTGCCCCTGCCGACTGAGATGGCGTTGACCCTTCTCCAACGTCGGGTTGAGCGGAAGAGGCTGATCTTCCGGCGGAAGAGCAGCCCCGCTCATGTGGAAACGGTTCCCCCGGGACCGCCTCGGCCTATACCAACAGAGGGCAGCGCCTGCCCCGGATGGCGCGAAGCGCCAGCCCCCCGGGAGCGGCAGGCGCTGCCCGGTCGCTTTGGGCGACCCGGCGGTGCGGGTGGGGCCGGCGTGGGGCGGCACGGTCACTCGCCCCTGCCGACTGAAACGGTTTGGTCAGGTCCCCTGACGCCGGGTTGAGCGCCACCGGCCGATCTTCCGGTGAAACATCAGCCCCCGTCAGGCCGGGAGCCGGATGGCCGCGGTCGGCCCGGCGCGCCGCCGCGGGGCAATGGCGCCGCTACCGGTTCTTGTCGAAAAGCGCGCAGGCGGCGTCGTAGAACTGCGCCCGGATCTCGGGCGTCTCCATCATCACCTCATGCTCGGCGCCCGGCACAATTTCCAGCCGCCCGCCAAGCCAGCCCGCCATCCGTTCATGAACCGGGCCGGCATCGACCACCCGTTCCAGCGATCCGAGCGCGGTGTAACAGGGGTAGGCCGGCGCGGCTTTCTGGCGCAGCGCGCGGCATTCGATCAGCGCCTCGTGCAGCCAGCCCAGGGTCGGGCCGCCAAGCGCGAGGTCGGGGTGCGCGGCGATCTGGCGCTGCATCAGCTGATACATCCCGGGATCGCGCGTCAGGACATTGTCGGCGAACGGCGCCTCGGCCACATAGCTGATCGCCGAGGTGCCCGGCGCATATTGATGATCCTGCCGCGTCGGACGGCTGAGCGATGACAAAAGCCAGGCGGCCGGGCGCAGCGCCGGATGGAT
The DNA here is from genome assembly GCA_964582215.1 of uncultured Frigidibacter sp. Taxonomy (GTDB): domain Bacteria; phylum Pseudomonadota; class Alphaproteobacteria; order Rhodobacterales; family Rhodobacteraceae; genus TMP-24. Next base: position 6,205 of record CAZORV010000080.1, on the reverse strand, counting down.
CAGGATGCCCCACATCGGCGCCGAAAAGGCCGCCGCCCGGACCGGCAACCGCTGGTAAAGTGCCCGAAGGCCAATGGCCCCGCCCATCGAATGGGCCATCAGATAGAAGGGGCGCGGCAGTTCCTGCGCCTCGGCCAGTGCCACAAGCGCGGCCACATCGCGCTGAAAATGGTCGAACCTCGCGACGTGACCGGCCATCCGGTCCTTCAGCGGCCGGTCGGCAAGACCCTGCCCGCGCCAGTCGATCGTCGCCATCGCATAGCCTCGGCGGCGCAGTTCGCGCGCTGCCGGGCCGTATTTCTCGATATATTCGGTGCGGCCGGGGAACAACAGCACCGTGCCCTTTTCCCCGACGCGCCAGGTTGCGGCGCGCAGCCGCACGCCGTCGGATGCCTTGATCCAGCGGCAAAGCCAGCCGGCAGGCGCCTCGGCGATGTCGTCGTAGAACGGCGCCCCCTCGACGCTCACGACAGGGCAGAGCCGAGCTGGATCGCCAGACCCATATTGCCGTCGACCGACAGCTTGCCCATCATGAAGGCCGCCGTCGGATTGACGGTCCCTTCCAGAATGCCGATGAACGTGTCGGCGCTGGCGGTCAGCGTCACATCGGCATCCTCGTCACCGGCCCGGGCGCCCGTTGCGTCCAGCAGGATCGCACCTTCGTTCTTGATGACGATCTTTGCCGAACCGGCAAAACCGCCCGCCAGCTTGGTGTTCAGCGCGGCCACGGCCTTGTCCACGACTGCATTCATGCCTCTTCCTCCGTTTGTGATGGCCGGACCACTCGCATTCCGGCCGAATTCGGTTAGATTGGAACCGTTATGCAGCCCCAGCGCAGATATCGCAAACGTATCGTTGCGTCCCTTTATGGCGCCCTAATGGCGATTTCGGTCGCTTTTCCGGGCCTTGCGCAAGAGGACGACGTCAGGGCCACAACCGAAAGGTGGTTCGCCGAGCTGGCGGACCCCGACGGCGGGAACTGGGAACGTGCGCAGACCAATATCCTGCTGCAATGGTCGCGGTCCGGCTCGCCCGCGCTTGACCTTTTGCTGACGCGCGGGCGGCGGGCGATGGAAGCGGGCGATCTGCCGGCCGCCATCGAACATCTGACCGCGCTGACCGATCAGGCGCCCGACTTCGCCGAAGGCTGGAACGCGCGGGCCACGGCCTATTACATGGCCGGTCTTTACGGCCCCTCGATTGTCGATATCGAGCATGTCCTGGCACTTGAGCCGCGGCATTTCGGCGCCATCTCCGGCCTCGGGCTGATCCTGCAAGAGGTCGGGCGCGAGCCCGAGGCGATCAGGGCCTTTCGGGAATCGCTTGCCATCAACCCCCATCAGGACGGAATAAGCGACGCATTGAAGGCGCTTGAGCAAAAGCTCTCGGGCAAGGAACTCTAGGAGCGGCCCGATATGAATGCGCAGTCGAGGATCACGGCGGTCCTCGGGCCGACGAACACCGGCAAGACCCACTATGCGATCGAACGGATGCTGGCGCACCGGACCGGCGTCATCGGCCTGCCGCTGCGCCTTTTGGCGCGCGAGGTCTATGACCGGATCGTCGCGGCGCGCGGGCCGTCGGTCGCGGCGCTGGTGACGGGGGAAGAGCGGATCATCGGCGAGCGCGCCCAATATTGGGTCTGCACCGTCGAGGCGATGCCCACCGACATCGGCGCCGATTTTCTGGCGGTGGACGAGATCCAGCTTTGCGCCGACCCCGAGCGTGGTCATGTCTTCACCGACCGGCTTCTGAACGCGCGGGGCCTGCACGAGACGCTGTTCCTTGGATCCGACACCATGCGCCCGGCCATCGCGGCACTGGTCCCCAAAGTCCAGTTCCTGCGGCGCGAGCGGTTTTCGACGCTTTCCTACGCAGGTTCGAAAAAGATAAGCCGGATGCCGACCCGCAGCGCCATCGTCAGCTTTTCGGTAGAGAATCTGTACGCGATTGCCGAACTGATCCGCCGCCAGAAGGGCGGTTGCGCGGTGGTCATGGGGGCGCTCAGCCCGCGGACGCGCAATGCGCAGGTGGCGCTTTACCAGAACGGCGACGTCGATTTTCTGGTGGCGACCGACGCGATCGGCATGGGGCTGAACCTTGACATCGGCCATGTCGCCTTTTCGGCGACGGCGAAGTTCGACGGCCGCCGGATGCGCGGGCTTTTCCCGCATGAGCTGTCGCAGATCGCCGGCCGCGCCGGCCGCCACATGACGCCCGGAACCTTCGGCGTGACCGGCGAGGCGCCGCCGCTGGATGACGGGGTGGTCGAGGCGATCGAGAACCACCGGTTCAGCCCGATCCAGCGGCTGAGCTGGCGGTCGCCCGATCTTGACTTCGGCTCGACCGACCGCCTGATCGCGGCGCTGGAACAGCCGCCGCAGGGCGAATGGCTGGTCCGTGGGCGCGAGGCGGACGATCTGAACGCGCTGAAGGCGCTGGCCGAAATGCCGGAAATCCGCGACCGGGCGCGGGGGCCGCGCGATGTGCGGCTGTTGTGGGACGTCTGCCGCATCCCGGACTTCCGCGCGATCTCGGGTCAGGAACACGCGACCCTTCTGGCGCGCATTTTCGGCTTTCTGCAGGACCCCGGGCAGGTTCCCGCCGACTGGCTGGCCGCACAGGTCCAGCGCATTGACCGCACCGACGGCGAGATTGACAGTCTGTCGCGGCGGCTCGCCTTTATCCGCACCTGGACATATGTTGCCCAGCGTTCGGGCTGGGTCGCTGATGAAAGTCATTGGCGCGACGAGACGCGCGCTGTAGAAGACCGCCTGTCGGACGCGCTCCACGCGAAACTGACGCAAAGATTTGTGGACCGGCGGACATCCGTCCTGCTTCGCCGGCTCAAACAGAAGGAGAGCCTTGTGGCTGAGGTTAACGACAAGGGTGAGGTCGCGGTCGAAGGCGAGTTCGTCGGCCGGATCGAAGGCTTTCGCTTTCAGCAGGATGCATCCGCCTCGGCGGACGAGGGGCGCACCCTGCGTCAAGCCGCCTACGAGGCGCTGAAGCCGGAATTTCACCTGCGCGCAGACCGGTTCTACAATGCGCCGGACACCGAACTGGATTTCACCGATCAGGGCGGCCTGATGTGGGGCAGCAACGCGGTCGGCAAGCTGGTCCGCGGCGGCGACGCGCTGAAGCCGCAGGTCGAGCCGTTCGTCGACGAAGAGGCGGGCTTTGACGTGGCCGAAAAGGTCCGCCGCCGCCTGCAGCATTTCATCGACCGCAAGGTCGCGGCGGCGTTCGAGCCGCTTCTGGCGATGAGCCGTGACGAGACGCTGACCGGCCTTGCCCGCGGCTTTGCCTTCCGTCTGAATGAACATCTCGGCGTCCTGCCGCGCGATCTGGTCGCGGACGAGGTCAAGGCGCTGGACCAGGAGGCGCGCGGCGTGCTGCGCAAGCACGGCGTCCGCTTCGGCCAGTACACGATCTTCCTGCCGCTGTTGCTGAAACCGGCGCCGACGCGGCTGCGGCTGTTGCTCTGGTCGCTTTACAACAACCTGCCCGAGTTTCTGACCAGCCCGCCGCCGGGTCTGGTGACCATCCCCAATATCGCCGAGGTGGCGAAGGGCAATTATATCCTGGCCGGCTATCACCCGGCCGGTGCCCGGGCGATCCGGATCGACATGCTGGAACGTCTGGCCGACATCCTGCGGCAGAAAGACAGCCGCGCGGGGTTCGAGGCGACGCCCGACATGTTGTCGATCACCGGCATGACGCTGGAGCAGTTCGCCGATCTGATGGGCGGGCTTGGCTATCGCGCCGACCGGGGCGAACGGGAAAAGGTCAAGGCCGAACCCGTGGCCGCGCCGGTGGCCGAGGCTGACGCCCCCGTCAACCCGATCCCCGAGGGCGAGGCGGCGATCCAGACCGTGACCGAGCAAGAGGTCTTCTACAGCTTTGTCTGGGCGCCGAAGCCGCGCCCGCGCCCCGAACGCGGCCCGCGCCGTGATGGTCCGCCGCGCGAAGGTGCCCCCCGCGAGGCGGCGCCGCGCGGCGACAGGCCCGCCGCCGAGGCGGGCGAGCGCCGTCACGGCAAGCCGCGCCCCGAGGGTGGCGGACGTCGTGACAAGCGGCCCGAAGGCGAGGGGGGCGAACGGCGCGCCGATCACAAGGGGGCCGATCACAAGGGGGCCGATCACAAGGGGGCCGATCATAAGGGCAAGCCCAAGCCGAACCGCGACCGCCGCGAGGATCAGGCCCGCCAGTTCGAGGCGCGCCCCCCCCGCAAGAACGACCGGATCGACCCCGACAACCCCTTTGCCGCCGCGCTGATGGGACTGCGCGACAAGATCTGAGCCCATGGCGGGCGAGATGACGGGCGGGCGGATCCGTCTGGACAAATGGCTTTGGCAGGCACGGTTCTTCAAAAGCCGCAGCCTGTCGGCCGGGTTCGTCGAGTCCGGGCATCTGCGGCTGAACGGCCAGCCGATGGCGAAGGCGGCGCATCCGGTCGGGGCGGGGGACGTCCTGACCTTTGCGCTTGGTCAGCGGGTGCGGGTGATCCATATCCTTGCCACCGGCACGCGCCGGGGCCCGGCGCCCGAGGCGCGGGCGCTGTACCGCGAGGATGACGGGAAGGACGTCGCGCCCGGCCCGCGCCCGCCGGAATGATTTCCCCAGCCTGTCCGCACCACGAAACAGGGGACTTTCCGCGGCCGGGCGCCCTTGATTGATCGCCCGTCTGGGGCTAGGTAGCGCACGGACCCGAACCAGACGGACCTGACCCATGACCTACGTCGTCACCGACAATTGCATCGCCTGCAAATACACCGATTGCGTTGAAGTCTGCCCGGTGGATTGCTTTTACGAAGGCGAGAACATGCTGGTCATCCATCCCGACGAATGCATCGACTGCGGCGTCTGCGAACCGGAATGCCCGGCCGACGCGATCCGCCCCGATACCGAGCCGGACATGGAAAAGTGGGTCGAGTTCAACCGGAAATATTCCGAACAATGGCCGGTCATCACCCAGCGCAAGGATCCCCTTGCTGAGGCCGAGGCGCGCGACGGCGAGACTGACAAGCTGCAGAAATACTTCTCGGAAGCTGCCGGCAGCGGCGACTGATTCGCCGGAGTCGCCGGGGAATGTCGTTTTTCGGACGGCGGTTCCGGCCCGTCAGCGGGTCTTTGCCGCCAATTCGCACTGAATCGCCGCGATTGCCGCGACGCAGAGCTTTCTGAACGGCCAAAAAAATGATATATATGTGTCACAATGGATGAGGGCACTGGGGCCTCCGGTTGTTGCGGCAATCGGTGGCCTTTTCAGCGACAGGTCTTGGAAAAGACCGGGCTCTGATGGCCCGGAACCTGAAGCTGACCGTGGTAGCGATCTTTGCAAGGATTGGACTGTATGACGAAGTCAAAGAAATCTGATTTCCGGCCGAACGATTTCGTGGTCTATCCGGCGCATGGCGTCGGCAAGATCGTCTCGATCGAAGAGCAGGAGATCGCGGGGCTGCAGCTGGAGCTGTTCGTCATCTCGTTCGAGAAGGACAAGATGACGCTGCGCGTGCCGACGGACAAGGCGACCAATATCGGCATGCGTCAGCTGTCGACGCCCGACGTCGTGTCCAGGGCGCTGGAAACGCTGAAGGGCAAGGCCAAGGTCAAGCGCGCCATGTGGTCGCGTCGTGCGCAGGAGTATGAGCAGAAGATCAACTCGGGCGATCTGATGGCGATCGCCGAGGTGGTGCGCGATCTGTTCCGGACCGACGACCAGCGCGAGCAAAGCTATTCCGAGCGTCAGCTGTACGAGGCCGCGCTTGACCGGCTGACGCGCGAGATTGCGGCCGTGTCGGGCGTCGATGCCGCGGGCGCGCAAAAGCGCGTCGACGATATGCTGGTGTCGCGCGCCGCCTGAGGGTGTCGCCGCAGGATACGGATGCCCGCGCCGAAAGGCGCGGGCATTTGCGTTTCGGGGGGGCGTTCGCGTCGGCTGTTTTCGCCGGAACTGCAGCCGGACCGGCGCAGCGCTGCATCGCAAGAAGCGGCGCCCGCGCAGTCGGCAGGGGCCATCGCCCCTGCCGCCGTGCAACGACCCCACGCACACCGCCCGGTGGCCCAAAGCCACCGGGCAGCGCCTGCCCCCGCGGGGGGCTGGCGCTTCGCGCCATCCGGGGCAGGCGCCGCCCTCTGTCGGTGCGCACTGACATGATCCCCGGGGAACGTTCCCACATGAGCGGGGCCGCTCTTCCACCGG
>CAZORV010000079.1:0-13226 GCA_964582215.1 uncultured Frigidibacter sp. | reverse complement strand
GTTACGCGGGTACAGGATGCGGTCAGCGGGAAGGCAGCCCACCAGCGTCACAACACCGTCATCGGCCTGGAACTGTCCGTGTGACCTGATGCTGACGTTCCCGCTGAACGTGTTGCAGCCATCATTCGCAGTCCACGCGAACCCGGCTCGGCCACCATTGGAGAATCGGACTGTCAGGGGGTTGCCTGCCGGGTCACGCACGCTAGCCACATCCGACCCCCCGAGCTGCACGGCCTGCCACACCCCGACGAGGTCCTCGATCGAGGTCACGAGCCGGCCGGCGTTCGCCGGGTCGGGAGACGCCGTGTCCTGCGGCCCGCTCGGGGACTCGGTGCGCCGATCGGCAGCGCTCGACGTACTCGACGGCACCGGCGACATAGACCGGGACTCCGTCGCTCCCGTCCCCGGCGCATCCGTGCACCCCGCACCCGCCAGCACAACAGGCGCGAGCAGCACGACACCGGACACCCGCCGCCAGACGGACCCACGACCCACCATCACAGAAACCCCCCGTTGACCTGACGCGCACAGTATCGGCACCGTCCTATCCCGGACCCATCCCCAGCGTTACACCCGGACCGGCGGTGGCACGCCCCCCGCCCGCGGGACCCGGGCAGAAGGACGTCCGCCATCCCGTTCCCGGCGGACTCGGCACCCTCGAGACAGTACCCGGGGCACCGAAATGGATACCCCCTCCCCTTCGAATAGAGGACCTTATGGAGTTCTATGCGATCAGGTCCTCGTACAGGCGAACCAGTCTCGAGGACGACGATTCGCCGGCGATGCCCGGACCCGGGCTAGCCGGGACCTTGCCGCCCAACGCGTCCACAACGGACGCTGCAAGTTCATCCACCGCCCCCACGGGGACGATCCGGACGCCGACACCGTTAGGGAACGCCTCGCGAATCCCGTCGACATCGGTTGCCACGACGGGAATGCTCAGCGCCCCCGCCTCAAGCGTCACCAGCGACATGCCCTCCCAGCGGGAGGGGCTGACCACAACGTCCGCAGCTCTCATCCACCGCAGTGTAGTCTCGCGGTCCTGCAGCCCCAGGAGGCGAACGTTGCGCACATGGCCCGCCGCAGTCTCCAAAGCAGAACGCATCGGTCCATCACCTATCAATACGAGCTGCGCTTCGGGGCATCGCTCCAAGATGAGCGGCCACGATTGCAGGAGTAGGTCTTGCCCCTTCTGGACGGCAAGTCGCCCCACACACACGGCCAGAGGAGCAGGACCCAGTTCCAGTCTGTCCCGACACGCATCAGCCGACTGGGACAGGATCGATGCGTATTCACGGAGATCCACTTGATTGGGTAGGACCACCAGCCTCCCACGAATGCCATCGCGGACCCCACGGTTTCGCTCGCTCTCACTGACGCACACGAACGCCGAAGTCCATCGCGCAGCCGCTCGCTCCCACTGAAGGGTCAGCGTACGCATCGGACCCGTGACGGCCAGATAGGACCAGGCGTGGGGGCTAAACACCGTCGGACGCCTGCCCCTGATGAGGAGACGGCCTGCCAATCCCGCTTTGGCCGAGTGCAGGTGCACGACATCGGGCTGGATCCTCTCCACGATGGCAGCGAGGTCTCGGATCTCGCGCGCCACCGACGGTGCTGGCTGGCGCTCTGCCCTCCACATCTCGATCGTCGCCCCTTCGGACGAACACCGTTGAGCCAGCGTCCCGCCGGGACTCGCCACAACCACCTCCCAGCCCCGGATGCGTTGCTCTCTAACCCAATCCCCGACACAGTAGGCCACTCCCGTGTTAACCGACTGAGACACGTGGAGGACTCGAGGCATCGTCTGATCGCCCTTCGAACGGAGTAGTTGGCCAGCACGTGGCCTGACCATCACATAGTATTCGCCCAGCGATTCGGTTCGAACATTCGGGACCCGAAGCAACGGGATTGGGGTATGGCAGCAACCAAGCAGTTGCGCGTTCTCGTGGTGAATGCCGGCGGCGTCCTCGGCGGTGCTGAGTCATGGCTCCTGTCGGTGCTGGACGCGACGAATCGGCTAGATACGACAGCCCTCTTGCTGTCCGACGGACCCCTGCGCGTGGCGCTGGCAGGCCGCGGGATTCCCGTTCTGGTGCAGCCGGTCGGCCCCCGGCTGGCCGATGCCGCTGCCGGTGTCGCACGCGTTGCCCAGCTGCTGCACGGCAGTGACTACGACGTCGTACTCACCAACGGGGTCAAGGCCCAGGTGATCGCCGGGCCCGCGTCTGCGCTCATCGGGATTCCGTGCGTCTGGGTCAAGCACGATTTCAGCTATGACAGCAGGCTGGCGGTTCCTATGGGCAAGCTCGCCACCAAAGTCATCGCCACCGCCGACGAGGTCGGCCTCGCCGTACGCCGCGAAGATCTAGTGGTTGTCGAGCCGCCCAGGCCTGGCGACCCCCTTCCCCCAAACGAGGCTCATGCTCGCCTCGTCGAGCACGAGATCGCCATCACCCCTGGTCTGCGACTCCTCGTCATGCCCAGCCGCCTCGTCCCTTACAAGGGAATAGACACCGCGATCCGAGCCCTCGCACGTCGGGAGGGTGCAGGGTGGCAGCTACTCGCGGCCGGCCCAGATGAGCCCAGCAGGCCACACGAACGCGCACGACTCCTCGGACTCGCTAGAGACCTAGGAGTCTCCGACCGTGTGCAGGTCGCCCAAGCCATCCCTCACCTATCCCAGATGTTAACTGCTGCCGACTGCGTGGCTGTCCTGACGAGGCCCGACGGTCCACGCACCCCCGGCAGGGAGGGCTTCGGGATGGTTGCCATGGAAGCCATGTTGGCAGGCGTGCCGGTCATCGCTGTCGACGATGGTGGGCCCATCGCCCGCCGCGTCGGCGATGCCGCCGGGGTGCTTGTCCCCGTCGACGATCCGAAGGCCGTTGCACGTGCGCTGGCCGTGCTTGAGGACGCGGGGACTCGGGCCAAGATGGGGGAGGCTGGTCGTGAGCGAACATCTCGACATCCAGATGCGCCCGCCTGCGCACAACGTGTTGTACGGGTCCTGACCGAAGCGGCGCATCGCCCCGGCGCCGGGCTGGATCCAAGCTTGCCGATCTCCGTGGTCTCGCCGATCCTCAACGAGGCGGGAACGATCGAGCGCCTGATTGACCGCGTCGTCAGCCAGATGGACCCGGCCGACGAGTACATCTTGGTGGACGGGTCGAGCACCGACGGGACACCAGCTCTGGTGGGGGCGAGAGCCGCTTCCGACCCCAGAGTGCGAATGGTGCAGGTTCCGGCGGGCACGACGATCGGTGCGGCCCGAAATGCGGGTGTGCGCAGCGCACGACACACTGCCCTAGCCTTCACTGACGCCGGATGCCTGCCTGATTCGACATGGTTGCTCGCATGCCGAGCCGCGCTGGAGGAGCCCGGAGTCGACCTGATGGTCGGCACATATCGGGTAGATGTCCAGCCCGGATCCCTGTTCCAGGTTGCGATGGCCGCCGCCGCGTGGCCCGATCCCGACGAACTTCGGCGATCGACGCCCGCCCTGCGCCTGTACGGGATGGTCGCGGGGCGACGGTTCGACCCTAGGCGCGTGGACGGGCGCTCTCTGGCTGTCACACGAATCGCTTGGGAGCGGGCGGGTGGGTTTCCCGAGGACGTCCGGACCGCCGAGGATGAGGCATTCGGTCGTCGCGCTCGCTCTTCGGGCGGGCACTCGGTGCTGTCACTGGACGCCAACGTCGTGTGGCGCCAGCGAGGCACCCCCCGGTCAACATTTCGACAGTTCCGTGGCTACGGTGAGGGCGGCGGAAGAACTCGGTCGCCTCTCCTGCTCACAAGAGACGCGGTGCGGCTTGTCGCCTATCCGTCTGCCGTGATAGGACTCGCCCGCGGCGGTTCCGTGGCCAGGATCTCCATCGCGCTCGCAACAGCCGGGTATTACAGTATGCCAGTAGCACGGGTTATCCGCCGGCGTCAGCCCCCGGCCGCGATCGCCCTTATTCCAGCCGTCATGCTTCTGAAGGACGTCGCAAAGGTTTCTGGAGCGGCTCGGACCCTCGTTCTGGGCCGTCGAGGAGAATCACGGAGAAGGACTTGAGTGCCGGTCGCCGGAGGGCGACCATGGCCGCTTTCGTGGCGCTGGGAGGATTCTTCGTTGGTGTCGCGACCGTTAAGTCCGGTCTGGCGACGACCTGGCTCATCCCCGTGGCGGGGGTGCTGGGTGCCCTGGTCGTCGCTGCGGTCATGGCGCGACCGCTATGGGGATGTGCGCTACTGCTTGCGAGCAGCTCAGTCGGCAATCGCGAGATCCCCAGCGGCCCGCTCGGGCTCCAAGTCGTCCATGTCCTGACCGCCCTGACTGGGTTATCCGTCCTGGCGGGGCTGTGGGGGGGGCGCTTGGCCGCGCCGCGCGACCTCGATCCCTGGGTCCGACGCACCATCCTGTCCGCGGGCGCGCTCGTGCTGGTCGTGGTCACTGCAACCGTCCTGTCAGTGGACCTCACGCGATCCGCGAAGACCGCGACGACCTTCGCGGCGGGCATGCTCATGGTCCTCTCCATCGGGACGTGCGCCCGATCCCAGGGCGACCTGCGGCTGCTCGTGGAGGCGTTCGTCGTCGGATCCCTTCCCCTGTCGATCCAAGGCATCACGCAGGCTGCCCAAGCGCGCAGCGTGTACTCGGCAACTGTGGTTGTGGGCAGACCCTCGGGCTACTTCGCAGAGCCGAATGGGCTCGGGCTGTTCTGCGGAATCATCATGCTGGTCAGTCTCGGCCTGTGGATCTGGTCGCCGAGTTGGCAGGCCCGCTCTGTCAGCATCGCCGGAGGCGTCGCAGGTTTCCTCGCGACCACTGCCCTGGCCGCTTCGCTTTCCCGGGGTGCGTGGCTCGGCGCCGGAGTAGGCCTCGTCACCTTCGCCGTCCTCTACAGGCCCGTCTTGCGAATCGTGGCGCGCCTCGCCGTGCTCGGTGTGGTCTCTTGGTTCGTCGTTGCCGAGTCCGGTGTGTTGGGGGGCCTCCCGACGATTCTGATCGCCCGCGCAGAGACCCTCCTTGGGGGTGAATCCAACCCTTATGATGTGCGTCCCCTCACGTGGGCAGAGGCGGCGCGGCAGTTCCTGTCCAGCCCGATCATCGGGCATGGGCCGAACTCATTCGGTGTACTTTCAGCTGAATGGCCCTCGCGGATCCAGTTCTACCCGCGCGTCCACGCCCACAACGGGCTGCTCACCATAGCCACGGAGACGGGAATACTTGGTGTGGCCGCGGTGCTGTGTCTGGTGTTGTTCTCCACGGTCGCCACCCTCCGCGTCGGCGGCCGAGACCCAATTCGAGTTGCTCTGTTCTCGTCCCTTGTCGCCGTGTCGGGCCATCTCCTGGTCGACTACCCGCTACGCAACCCGGTGCTCATGCTCACGGTTTGGTGCGTCCTGGGCCTCCTCGTTGCCTCGATCGAGCTCGGGCGGAGGCGGCAGCACCCTTGGCACGTGCCTCGCAGGCCAGCCCTACGCCCCCACAAGGATGAGTCCCCGATGGCCGCCCTCGCTCGAACTGAACGTCTATGAGGGCTGATATCGGCACCGCCAGCGGGCGGTTCACTTCGGTGGCCCTGGTGCGGGGTGGAGCGCTCTCCCTCGTCGGTGCGGTCGTGAGCGCGATCGCGGGATTCCTCGTCACGTTCATCGTGAGCAGGATGCTCGGTGCCGATGCAGCCAGCGTATTCGCTGTCCTCGTGTCCTCATATATGGTGTTGCTGGTCTCGGGGAAACTCGGTGCGGACACCGCACTAGTGCACGTGATCCCACGCCTTGTGGATACGCAACGCGCCGGGGCCGTGCGCGCCTGCGTGCACGCCGCTCTGCTGCCGGTGCTGGTAGTCAATATCGCCCTGTCCACGCTGCTTATCACAAGTGCCCCGGGCGTTGTGTCCGTGTTCCTGCCAACCACGGACCCGAATGTCGCCATCCCTGCGGTAGTGGTGTGCGCGATTGCCTTGCCTCTGGGTACTGCGACCCTACTTCTGTTGGCTGCGACACGAGGCCTCGGCAGGATCGCCGCACTCGTGGGTGTGGAGAACATACTGAAGCCGATCCTCAGGGTGATGCTAATCCTAGCAATCGTGGCTTCAGGGCACGGAGTCCGCGCCGCGGTGTTCGCATGGGCGCTTCCCACCTTGGTCGGCCTGGCGATGTCCGTCGTGGCATACGCGCGGGCAGCACCTGTCGCTGATTCCACCGCCGATCGCCGGGAGCTACGAAAAGCGGTCTGGTCGTTCGCTCGACCGCGCTCCGTCGCCGCGGTCCTGGAGATCGTTGGCCTCCAGATCGGCGTCCTGCTGTTAGGAGCGTTGGGGGCTCCCTCGGCCGCCGGAATCTACAGCGCCGCGGCCCGTGTGATCATGGTCGGGGTCCTGCTGCAGCAGTCGCTCCGTCTAGTGGTCGCACCCCAGGCGTCGCGCCTGCTCGCAAGAGGCAAGCAAGCGTCTGTCGAGCGCCTGCACCGGAACTCGGCAGTGTGGATCGTGCTGTTCTCATGGCCCCTCTACTTGGTGGTCATGGCATGGCCGGAACAGGTAATGGGGGCTTTCGGTCTGGAGTTTCGAACCGGGGCTTTAGCTTTGGTCGTGCTCTGCGTGGGCGCCTTGGTTAACCTCTTCACCGGCAACGTGCAGACGATCGTACTCATGAGCGGCCGGGCTAACGTCAACATGGGCATTATGGCGGTCTCCGTACTACTCAACACGACGCTGTGCGTGCTTCTCATCCCCCGACACGGTCCTACCGGGGCAGCCATCGCCCGCAGCGCCGCTGTCATGTGGGAGAACGTGGTGTCCGCTGCGTACTCACGTCGAGCCCTGGGCGTGAGGACCGTGTCGGGCCCGCTTGTCCTAGTATCGGGGTTAGCGGCAGCGTGCTTCCTGCTTCCCGCGGTCGCGTTTCACTGGCTTGGCATCACATCCGTCCCAGCCATCATTGTCCAGGTCTTGATCTCTGGGCTGTTCTATGTTGGGGCGGTGTATACAATGCGTCGGTCGCTCTTGGTCGACCAACTCGTCGGACTCGTGCGGACGTCGTTCAGACAGCGTCGGCCGGCACTCAATGGAGGTATCTAGTGGTCTCGACCGCTCCTGTTCGTCATGATGCGGTGCCGGACCGCCTCCGCGAGATCAAGAAGCGGATTCCCCGTCCGCTTAAGCGCGCAGCACGCTCGGCTGCCCGTCGGGCGGGGCTAGCAACGGCCTCGAGCAGGGTGCTGCCCGACTTCCTTATCATCGGCACCAAGCGGGGAGGAACCACCTCGCTCTGGAACTGGCTGGTCCACCACCCATCAGTCGCCCCGATGTACCCTGCTTCACAGCAGATCAAGAGCCCGCACTACTTCGACATTCACTTCGACCGTGGCATCAATTGGTACCGGTCCCATTTCACGACGGAATCCGCCCTGCTCAGTCGCGCTGCTCGCGAGGGGGCGGCGATCACAGGTGAGGCCAGTCCATATTACATGTTCCACCCGCTCGCGTCAGCACGGGTTCGCGGCACTCTCCCTGAGGTTCGAATCATCGTCCTACTGCGGGAGCCTGTCGCGCGCGCATACAGCAACTACTGGGAGCGCGTCGGCTCGGGGGCTGAGAGCCTGCCGACGTTCGAGGAGGCGATCGGGGCCGAGAGTGACCGCCTGCGTGGGGAGACCGAACGGATCTTTGCGGATCCCCGCTACTACTCGTTCGACCACGACTGCCACAGCTACTTGGCGCGAGGACGTTACCACGAGCACCTGCGTTCTTGGCTCGAACTCTTCCCGCGTGACAACCTACTTATCTTGCCTTCAGAGGAGCTGTACCGCGACGACGCGCAGGCGTACGCCCAGATCCAACGCTTCCTGGGGGTGCCGGTACGCCAGATCCCCACCATGCCACACTACAACCGGCTGAGGGTTCCGCCCATTGCGGAGGAGACCAAGGCACGGCTTCGGGAGTACTACGCGCCTCACAACCAGGCGCTCGCCGACCTGCTGGGGACTGACACGCCATACTGGCGGTACTAGTAGTAAGGGAAGAAGCAATGGGGGTCTCACGAATGAGGACGGCGCTGGGCGCCAGCGCCGTCCTGCTGTTGGTCCCAGGGGGGCTTCACAGCCAGGACTCAGACACTTCAAACGTGACATTCGGAATGCCGACTACACGCTGCACCATCACGGACACCGTGCTCACCGGACTGAGCGGGTTCACCGAAACCCCGCAGGGACTGATGGCCATCGCAGACAATGTTCCCGGCGTGTTTCTCGTCGGTCCCGACTGCAACGTGACCCTCGACGCCGCGTACCCAAAGGGGATAGGTGTCGTCGACGTCGAGGACATCGGGTCCACGCCGGACGGGACCCTGTGGATCGCCGACACTGGTGGCAACCGCAAACCCCGCAAGACAGTTGGACTCCTGCGATGGGTTACGGGTGAGACCAGGCCAACAATGACGACGATGGTGTACCCCTCCGCAACCCACGACGCAGAGGCCCTGCTGGTCGACATGCGGGGTGTCCCGACGATCGTGACCAAGTCCCCGGACGGCAAGAGCCTCGTATTCAGACCGGAAACCCGGATGGAGCCCGACAGCAACGGTAAGCTTGTGAAGCTTGGACGGCTCGATGTCGCGTCCTGGCCGCTGGCAAGCACGAGCATTCCAGGCTCGTTGCTGATCACGGGGGGGGCAGTCGCCCCGAGCGGGGTGCACGCCGCTCTCCGCACCTACACAGCCATGTACGAATGGGACGTGCCTAATGGGGATGTGGCGGCCGCCATTGCCAGCCGACCACCGGACCGCGCCTTGAAGCTCCCCAAGCAGAAGCAGGGCGAGTCGATCACCTACACGACGGACGGCAATGCCGTACTGGTCGGGTCCGAACAGGCGCCCTCGCCAGTCGACGAGATCCCCATCACCCGCGCCGCGGCACCTGACGCGGGCATGGCGAAGTCATGGGCGGGGCCCGCAATGTGGGCAGCGGCTGCAGCGGGCGTCCTAGTCGCTGCAGTCCTCAACCTGCTCGGCAGACGGGGAAGGACCCGACAGTGAACGAGCCGGCCTGGCCCTTCGCGGAGGTGCCGGCACGTCTTGTCGGAGGCGACGTCAGGCAGACCAGCGCCAGGGATGACGTCCTTCGCGATCGGCCGCGGCGTGTGGCAGGCGGTTCTCCGCGGTGGATCCGCTGGGTGTCCCTAATCATCGCCCTGACTCTTGTTGCGGTCGCCCTGTTCACCACCGTTAGTAGTGGGCCGTCGTACTCGGCCACGGCGATCGTGGTCGCCACGCCGCGCTCCGGGAGCCAGGTGGGGTCCGATGTCCTGGAAATCGTCACCACCCGCTACCTTGCCTACCTAACCAGCCCCTCAACGCAGCGCCGCGTGGCCGAGGAAGAGGGCATCTCCCTCTCGATCGTCGAGCAGTCGAAGGTGACCCGCGATCCTGGAACGATCAACATTGCTGTGACGTCGGAGGCACCCACATCGGAGATCGCCCAGCAGGTCGCCAACGCCCTTGCCTCCGCCGCTGTCGCCTACTCCAGCACGGACGAGCTGATGCGTGTCGAGGTACTCGCTCCTGCGGTCCTCGCCAGGTGAGTAGCAAACCGACCTGGCTCCCTGCTGCTCGCTGACGCGCTGTACGTCGATTGGCCTACCTCATGACACTCTGCGATCAGTTCGCATCAACGCGCTGTGAGATTGATCGCTTCACCCCCTCGTCATGGACTTGAAGCCGGGCTACCATGTGGCATGGCGGAGCGAACGGCGGGGGCGGCTCCAGCGGTCGTTCAACGCGGGGACCGCGTCCCGGCGAAGCCGAGCGAGGGATTTCGCGGCATGGAGGACGGACGATCGCAATGGATCGCAGGAAGCGCATATCGCTGACCGTCGTCGGTGTACTGATCTTGTCCACGCTCGGGGTCGTCAGCGGAGCCGGCCCGGTCACAGCGTTGGTTGACAGTTCCACCCCCGCCTCAGGGTGGCGTCCCAGTGGCGGGATCGTGTATTCGATGACCCGCGCAGGAGACATGATCGTCCTGGGCGGGACTTTCACGCAGATGGTCTCGCCGACCGGGACCACTGCACCACGGAGCCGGATCGCTGCCATCAGCGCATCCACGGGCGCGCTGTTGCCCTGGGCGCCCAATCCCAACGGCGACGTTCGCGCCCTGACTGCGTCTGCAGACGGCCAGATGATCTACGTCGGGGGCACGTTTACGAACATCGCCGGCGTCGCGAGGACGAACTTGGCGGCCATTTCCCCGTCTGGCGCGCTGATCGGATCGTTCGCGCCCCCCGCACCCAACAACTCGGTGAGACGTCTCCTCCTGCATGACGGCGGGCTCTTCATTGGAGGCACGTTCACGCGGATGGGGACGACGGCACGGGGCGGCGGAGCCGAGTCCGATCCCGCCACCGGGACGCTGCGGGGGTGGAACCCTGGAACGAACTGGGGTGTTTACGCGATCGCTCCGACCGCGGACGGGACTGGGATATGGGTGGGAGGCCCCTTCACTTCTCTGGCGGGAAACGCGCGGCCATTTGTAGCCAAGGTGTCGCGGGCCAGCGGCGCCCCTCTACCTTGGACGTCCGGCAGTACCTGCCAAGACACCACCAACCCGTGCGTCGTGTACGACATCACCACGGATGATTCATCCGTCCTGCTCGCGATTGGCGGTCCGGGGGGCCGGATCGCCGCCTTGGACGCCGAGACCGGCGTGCAGTCATGGTGGTCCGGAGGCGATGGCGACTTCCAGACCGTAATCCGCGACGGTGACGTGGTCTACGGAGGCGGGCACTTCGCCTCGGCCGTGAACGGGGTGTCGCGTGCGGGGCTGGTCGCCCTGAGCCGTTTCACCGGCGCTGTGCTGGCTGAGGTCTCCACGCTCGTCCTGGGCGGCAGCGGAGTGTGGGACATCCTCCTGGACGGCGACGTGTTCCGGTTCGCAGGCCAGTTCAGTTCCGTGGGAGGGGTTCAGGTCGGTCGCTACTCGAGTTTCCCTCTCCTTTCCAACCCGGTCGATTCCACCCCCCCTGCAGCACCGGGAACTCCCCGAGCCCCCGCGATCCTGGCCGACCTCGTGTCCTTGTCGTGGACCGCGTCGACTGACAATGTCGCCACAATCCAGTATCGGATCATCCGCGACGGCCGTGTGGTCGGAACCTCGCCGGTTCCGCTATATAAGGATGCGACGGTCGCCCCTTCGACGACGTACTCGTACACGGTTGCTGCCCTAGATGCGGCCGGCAATGTCAGCGCAGTGAGTCGCAGCCTGTCTGTAACGACAGAAGCAGCCACGAGCACGCTCCTGTCCCGCGGTGCCTCTTGGCGCTTCTGGTCGCGCGGGACCGATCCTGGGACGGGTTGGACCGAGGCCGGCTTCAACGACACGGGATGGGCCGCCGGCAGCGGCGAGTTTGGATTCGGCGACGGTGACGAGGCCACGTACGTCTCGCCGCTGGGAATCGTTCACTACTTCCGAACGTCGTTCGACGTCGCTGATCCTTCGAAGGTCAGCCAGGCTTCCATCCGTCTCTTGGTCGATGACGGCGCGGTCGTGTACCTGAACGGGTCCGAGTTGACCCGCGTGAACATGCCCGCGGGGACGGTCACGAACTCCACTGCAGCATCGACGGGAATCAATGGATCGGCCGAAATGGCCTACCAAACCATCTCAGTACCCATGGCGAGACTCCTTCAGGGCCGCAATCAACTGGCGGTTTCAGTCCACAACAACGCGACAACATCCTCGGACATCAGCTTCGATTTGCTGATTCCCGCCCAACTGGCACCCGCGGCAATCGCCCCCGCCACTCCGGCGGATCTCACCGCAACGCCGGCAGCAAGCGCCATCGCGTTGGCTTGGAATGCAGTTGCGGGTGCGGAGTCGTACGTGATCCGCCGTGACGGCGCCCCGGTCGGCGCCACCACCACGACGGCATTCACCGACATAGGGCTTCTACCTGACACCAGTTACACGTATGACGTGGCCTCGGTGAACGCCGTGGGAACCAGCATGTGGACTCCTCCGCTGGCGGTCACGACACTCCCTGAGCCACCGCTCACGCCCGCGGGCCTTCATGCGACCGAGACAACTGCGTCCAGTATTGCCTTGTTGTGGGAACCGAGCGCTGGGGCCACTGGGTACGTAATCACTCGTGGCGGGACCGAGCTTCCAGCGGTCACAACCACCTCGTACGTGGACACGGGGCTGGATCCTTCGACCACGTATGCCTACACCATCCGAGCAGTGAATGCAGGGGGAAGCTCCTCACCATCCACTCCTGTATCGGCCAACACGTCGCCATCTGCCCCTGGCAAGACAGGAAACCTGGTCGCGTCCGAGGTCACTTCCGACGCAGTCACCATATCTTGGAATGCGACTGTCACTGCCACCCTCTACAGGGTGAGTCGCAACGGCATAGAGATCGCTGCCGTGACCAGCACGACCTACACGGACACTGGGTTAGTCCCGAACACCGAGTACACCTTCTCAGTTGTCGCCGAGAACGATTTGGGCATTGGACCAGCGAGCTCCCCCCTAGCCGTTACGACCCTGCCTGAACCCCCAGAGGTTCCCCAGAACCTCACCGTGACAGCATCGACGGCTAGCTCGGTGTCGTTGTCATGGAACGGCGTTCCCGGGGCCACAGATTACCTCGTGTCACGAGATGGCTCAGAGCTTCCGCCTGTGACAGCAGAGGCATTCACAGACTCGGGGTTGAATGCGTCCTCGACATACACCTACATTGTGCGCGCTCGGAACGCGGGCGGGCTCTCCGCCCCATGTCCGCCCGTGGCCGGGACCACGTCGTCTTCTCCGATAAGCGTCTACACTGCCAGTGGGGACACGTGGCGGGTGAACGACTCGGGCGCTGACCTCGGAACTCTGTGGCGCACCAGCGGATATGGCGACGCGACTTGGAAGTCCGGCCCTACCGAGATCGGATACGGGGACGGCGATGAGGCGACTGTCATGGCGTGGGGTTCAAACGCTACCCAGAAGCCAATCACCAACTACATGCGTCGCACGTTCGATGCGGGCGCCTCGATTGGCGACGTCACATCGCTGCGCCTTCACGCCATCGTCGATGATGGCGCAATTGTCTACCTCAACGGCCAAGAAATTTGGCGGTACAACATGCCCAGCGGCACCATCACCTTTAACACCAGAGCCACCACAGCAATTTCCGGAGCAGCCGAACGGCAGTGGCTGACTGCCACGATCCCGGTGCAGGCCCTGCAGCCGGGCA
>CAZORV010000078.1:0-13285 GCA_964582215.1 uncultured Frigidibacter sp. | reverse complement strand
ATGGAGGCGCTGTGGGCGGCGGGCGCCAGGGTCCAGGCCTTCGACCCCGAGGCGATGGAGGAGGCGCAGCGCCTCTACGGCGACCGCGACGACCTGACGCTCTGCGGCACCAAGGAGGCGTGCCTGCGCGACGCCGACGCGCTGATCGTGCTGACCGAGTGGCAGATGTTCCGCGCCCCCGACTTCGACCTCCTCAAGGAGAAGCTCAAGGCGCCGGTGATCTTCGACGGCCGCAACCTCTACGAGCCGGCGCGGATGGCCCGGCGCGGCTTCGCCTACTACGCCATCGGCCGCGGCCTGCCCCGGCCGAAGGACGCCCCGGAGGCCGCGGCGTCCGAAGCCGCGGCCTGAGCCCGGAGGCCAGGGAGACCGCCTTGCGCATCCTCGTCACCGGCGCCGCCGGCTTCGTCGGCTTCCACGTCGCGCGCATGGCGCTGGCGCGGGGCGACAGCGTGGTCGGCTTCGACAACGTCAACGACTATTACGACCCGGCGCTCAAGGAGGCGCGGCTCGCCGAGCTCGCGCGGCTCGGCGGCGACTGGCGCTTCCTGCGCGCCGACCTCGCCGACCGGGCGGCGGTCTCCGCGGCCTTCGCCGGCTCGGGCTACGATCGGGTGATCCACCTCGCGGCCCAGGCCGGCGTCCGCTACAGCCTCGAGAACCCGATGGCCTACGTCGAGTCGAACCTCACCGGCTTCACCACCATCCTCGAGGCGGCCCGGGCGGCCGCGACCCCGCACCTCGTCTTCGCCTCGACCTCGAGCGTCTACGGCGGCAACGCCACGATGCCCTTCGCCGAGGGCCAGGGTGCCGACCACCCGCTGCAGTTCTATGCCGCGACCAAGCGCGCCAACGAGCTGATGGCCCACGCCTACGCCCACCTCTTCCGCCTGCCCTGCACCGGCCTGCGCTTCTTCACCGTCTACGGGCCGTGGGGCCGGCCCGACATGGCGCCGATGATCTTCGCGAAGGCGATCGCCGCGGGCCGGCCGATCCGGCTCTTCAGCGAGGGCCGCCACAGCCGCGACTTCACCTACGTCGACGACATCGCCGAGGGGGTGATCCGCGCCGCCGACGCCATCGCGACGCCGGACCCGGCCTTCGACCCGGGCCATCCCGACCCCGCGACCTCGACCGCGCCCTTCCGCCTCTACAACATCGGCAACGGCGCGCCCGTGCCGCTCCTCGACTTCCTCGCCGCGCTCGAGGCGGCGCTCGGCAGGACGGCGATCCGCGAGCTCGTCCCCCCCCAGCCCGGCGACGTGCCCGACACCTGGGCCGACACCCGCCGGCTCGAGGCCGCGACCGGCTGGCGGCCCGACACCCCGGTCGCGGAGGGCGTCCGCCGCTTCGTCGACTGGTTCCGCGCCTGGGAGCGCATCCCGGCGCCGGCGCGCGGCTGATCGTCCGCGGCGCCCCTGCCACGGCGGGGCGAGTTCCGAGGCCCGGCACTCAACCGGAGCCCTCGCTTTTCCGGCACGCCCGGGCCATGCTGTGGCGGAACGTCGCCTGAGCCGCCGGGAAGAGGGTTCCGCCTTGTCCACCGTTGCCCTGCCTCCCGAGGCGCCCGCGGCACCCGCGCGCGTCCTGCCGCGCTTCGTGCGCGAGGTCGCCGAGGAGGCGGCCTCGGTCCGCCTCGAGCCGGTGCGCCGCCTGCCGCCGCCGGCGCAGGACGCCGTGGTGCTCCTCAGCGTGATCCGCAACGAGGCGGCGATCCTCGGCGACTTCCTCGCCCACCATCGCCGCATCGGCGTCGACCGCTTCGTCGTCCTCGACAACGGCTCGACCGACGGCACCGCCGAGCGCCGCGCGGGCGAGCCCGACGTCGACCTCCACCTCGTGCGCCGCCGCTTCCTGCCGCCGTTCAAGCAGGGCTGGATCAACCGCGCGATCGCCGAGTACGGCCACGACCGCTGGTACGCCTATGCCGACGCCGACGAGCACCTCGTCTTCGACGGCGGTGCGGAGGACGGCGCGGCGGGCGGCGCGGCGGGGGACCTGCGCGGGCTGATCGCCCATGCCGCCGGCCGGGGCCTGCGCCGGGTGCGGGGCATGCTCGTCGACATGTACGCCGCCGGCCCGATCGTCGGCCCGATCGTCGGCCCGACCGAGGGGCCGATCCATGGTACCGGCCGCCGCTCCGTCCCCCTCGCCGAGGCCTTCCCGCTCTTCGACAGCGACAGCTACCGGGAGACCCTGTGCAAGCAGCGGATCTCGCGCCAGGGCGGCCCGCGGTGGCGGCGGTTCTGGCGCGACGGCATCGCGCCGGAGCTCACCAAGTACCCGCTCTTCCACATCCGGGCGGGGGAGATCTTCGACAACCCCCACCACCTCTACCCCTACGGCGGCAACTTCGAGTCGCCCTGCCTCGTCGGCATCCTGCACTTCAAGTTCGGCGAGGGCTTCCTCGGCAAGATCGCCGACGCGCTCGAGCACGAGCAGTATTTCGACGGCAGCGCCGAGTACAAGCACTACCGGCGGGTGCTCGCGGCCGACCCCCGCCTCGGGCTCGACTACCCGGGATCGCGGCGCTACCGCTCCCCGGCCGACCTCGTCGCCTGCGGGCTGATCGAGCCGGTCCGCGCGGCGGCGGGACGCGCGTCCCGCCGCTTCGGCTGACCACGCGGTCGCCGGCCGAGGGACGCTTCGACGCGTCGTTAACCCAGGGTTGCCAACTGGTTAATGAGATTCGACTATCTCAATCTTTTCAGAAGGTTGACCCCTTTCGCACGCGTGCGACTCTCGCACGTCCGAAGGGCATCGGTCAGCCGGAGTCGGCGTCAGAACCAGCGTCCCGCCGACATCAGGCCGAGGCGCAGGAGCTGGCCCGGCCCCTCGTAGCGGATGCTGATGCCGGGCGTGTAGAACTCGGCCTCGGCGCCCTCGCGCCGGTAGTGGGCGTACTCGCGGCCGCCGTCGTAGTGCTCGCCGCGGACCGCCTCCTCCTCCGCCTTGGCGGTGAGGGCGGAGACGAGCTTGAAGTGGAAGAGCGCGCCGGTCACCGAGACCTCGCCCTGGGTATGGGCGCGGTTCAGCCGCCGCGGATAGGCGTCGTGGGTCGAGTGGCGGTAGTGGTAGGGCCGCCGCCAGCGGATCAGCGGGATCTTGTTGAGCGCCGGCGCGCCCTGCGGCGCGTCGTGGAAGTGCCGGCGGAGCCGCGGCCCGCCCTGGATCCAGGTGCCGTTGCCCCAGCCCTCGGTCTGCACGTAGCCGTCGCGGTCGAACCACGGGCAGACCGCGAAGGGATCGTCGCCCGGCGCGAGCACCGTCTCCGACAGCGGCCGGTCGCTGTAGGCGTCGATCAGCAGCGCGTGCATGCAGGCGCGCCGGTCGTCCTCGAGGAATTGCACGAGGTCGGGGAGCGGCCGCGTCTCCATGTGCGGGTAGACGAGGAACTCGTCGGGGTCGACGACCACGCACCAGCGGCCGCAGGCGTGGCGGCGCATCAGGTCGTTGAGCCAGAGCATGCCGAAGGCCGAGTCGCGGTAGCTCGCCTCGGTGCGCCAGACCGACATGTCGGGCCGCTCCGCCGCCCAGGGACCGAAGCCGTCGGTCGAGCCGTTGTCGACGACGAAGAAGTGCCCGACACCGAGGGCCCGGTAGTGGTCGACGAAGGCCGGCATCCGCAGGAGCTCGTTGCGCAGGCAGACGAAGAGCAGGACGTCGTCGCGGCGGATCGCCGCGGTGCGGTCCTGCACGGCGGCGAGCTGCCGGCCGGCGACGCGGTCACGCCACTCGAGGCCGACGAAGCGCCGGCCCTCGCTGGCGCGGCGGGCCCGCCGCGCCACCTTGCGCAGGGTGTCGAGCCGGCTCATCGCCCGCCCCCCGCCGTCTCGGCCGCCGTCTCGACCGGGGTCTCGGCCGCCGTTCCGGCCGGGGTCTCGGCTGCTGTCCCGGCCGGGATCCCGGCGAACGCGCGGCCGGGCGCGGCGACCCGGTCCGGCCGTGGCCGGACCTCCGTGGCCTCGAAGAGCGCGGCGCCGACGGCGGACAGCGGTCCGAGCAGGGCATCGGTCCCCGCCTCGAACCGCTCGTCCCAGACCTGCCGGAGCCCGCGGGCGAGGCCGCGGTACCAGTGCGAGGAGACGAAGCGGCAGCTCGCGAGCGAGGCCTCGAACATCTGCCGGCGCTGCAGCGCGTTGAGGCTGCCGACCGGCGTCCACGGCATCGAGATCATCGCGCTCCGGTGCAGGGAGGTTTCGTCCTGGATCAGGTAGAAGAGATCGTGGCCGAGCCAGTCCAGCCACGCCCCCCCGGCCTCGGCGAGGCAGTCGAGGCGGGCGCGGGCGACGCGCCCGGGGTCGATCCCGTCGAAGGCGCTCTCCGGCACCCGCGCGAGGCCGGCGTCGCCGCGACTCGCCTGCACGAGGAGCCTGCGGTCGCGCTCGGCGTCCCCGGTGAAGGGGAGGCAGGCGACGACGAGGGCGCTCGGATCGCGCAGCACCGCCGCGAGGAGCCCGGGCGCGTGGAACGGTGACCAGGTCAGCACCGGGACGGCGGCGCAGCGGGCCCTGAGGCGGGCGAGGAACAGCGCCGGATGCATGTCGCGGATCGCCGTGTCGGTGCGCGCGAGCCCGCCGATCCCGGCCCTCGGCGGGCCCTGCGGGGCATCGCCCGCCTCGCGGCCGAGGTCGACCTCGGCGGGACCGAAGACCGCCCCGAGCCGGAGGAGCCCCCTGTCCGGCAGGGCCGCGGCCACGGCGGCGGTCAGCTTCGGCGGGCCGAGCACCACCACGTAGGGCGTCTCGGCATTGGCCAGCACGGAGTCGCTCTCCTCGACCCGCTGGCTCGCGTAGAAGATCTGCCCCGGTCCCGGATAGTAGGTCTGGGCGACGACCTTCATCCGGTAGTCGCCCCGCCGCGGCCCGATCGGTCCGAAGGGCGCGCCGTCGTCGGGGGCGGCGGCGACCGCGAGGCAGGCGGCGCGGAGCCGCGCCGCCCGCGGCGAGACCTTGCGCACGAAGAAGCCGTCGAGGGTCGGCACGTAGTCGAGGTGGTCGTCGTGGAAGACCACGGGCTTGCCGCGGTTGGTGAACTGGAAGTGGGTGAGGCCGTGGCCGGCGATCTCGTCGGGCTGGACGAGGGCCGCGACCCAGGTCTGGATCACCATCTCGTCGGGGATCCACACGGTGCGGAAGAAGTCGAGGCGCGCAGGGTCGCGCGCCATGTCGAGCAGCATCGCCCGGCAGGTGTCCCAGGTGAGCGCCCACCACTGCGAGCCGAAGCGGGGCTCGAGGCCTGCGGGGAAGCGCCGCCGGAGGCCGAGGAGGCGCTGGGTCTGGAAGGAGAGCCATTCGGCCCCGTGCTGGGTCTTGTGGTCGAACCAGAAGCGGTACTGCCAGCGCTCGTCGCGCCAGCCGTTGCCGATCCAGGCCTTGTCCGCGACCTCGATGAACTCGCGCCCGGCGTTCTCGGCGAGATAGCGTTCGAGCGCCGCCACCGGCCGGCAGGGCAGGCAGGCGCCCGAGAGCAGGATGACGTAGTCGGGCTCGATCCCCCCCTCGACCCCGGCCGCCTCGATCTCGGCGAGGGCGTTGAGCGGCGCCTCGACGAGGCCGAAGCTCCCCCAGCGGCCGGCGACCCGCTCGGCGACGAGGCGGATCCGCGGCTCGCCCGCGACCGCCGCGGCGAGCCGCGCGAAGTCGTCCGCGGGCGAGCGCACGTCGTAGTGGACGAAGGCGACCCCGTCCGCGGCGGCCCCGACCAGTGTCCGCGCGAGCTCGGCCACCTGCTCGGGGCGGTCATGGGCGAGGATGAGGAAGGCGATTTTCATACCGGGCAAGGACCAGCTCACGTCGACCGGGCGAACGCCGCCCCGAACTCCTTCTCGAGGAAGTCCGCCTGCTCGGCGAGGCGTCCCTCGATATGCCGCACCACCGCTTCCGGTATGACGATACGCTTGCTCGGGTGCACCCGTTCCGCGATGCGGGGATAGTCGTGCGGCTTCAGGCCGAGGAAGGCCTCGACCTCGCGCAGGAGCCCGAGGGGGTCGGCGGCGATCCGCCCGTAGGGCAGGAACAGCAGGTCGCCGGCGGCGAAATGCGCCTTCCAGCGCGGCACGTAGGCGCGGTAGTCGCCGCGATTGGCGATGTCCCAGTGGTCGGCCATCGCGCGCCACTCCTCGTCCGAGAGACCGTCGAGCCCCTTGCGGCCGACGTTCATGCGGAGTTGCGACAGGGCGCGGCCGACCGGCTCGCGGACGAGATAGACGATCTTCACCGCCCCGAGCAGGCCGCGCAGGTGGCGGATCCCGGCCTCGGGGATGGTGGAATATTCGGGCGTGATCTCGCCGACGAGCTTGCCCGCCGCCGCCGGCCGGTCGAAGGCGCGGCGGTACCAGTCGTCGGTGAAGAGGTCGCGCGAGGCGAGGTCGGCGAGGTAGCGGACGTAGCCGAAGTCCGGGGGCGCGTCGCGGCCGGCATGGTGGCCGAGCGCCCGCGCCGCGCCGTTGCGGATGTGCCAGGTGGTCCAGGCGCGGTGCTCGGGGACGTAGAGGTGGTTGAAGTACTGCAGCTCCTTGACCGGCGGCATCCAGACGTCCGGGTGCGACTGCAGCTGGGCGAAGAGCCAGCTCGTCCCGGCCTTCTGGGCGCCGATGCAGAGGAACTGGGGGGAGCTCATGGATGCCTTCTCGGGAAGCGGGAACCCGCGTCGGCCGACGGGTTAGCAGAAGCCTTTCGGGGGGGCAACGCGCTCTGACGGTTTGAACTTCACCGCCCGCCGGGATATAGCCGCTGTCCGAAACCGCCGTGCAGGAGACGTTGCCCGTGCCCAACGAATTCGTGGTCTTCTGCGAAGCCCGGACGGGATCCTACAGCCTTGTCAGCCGCCTGAACTCCTGCCCCGACATCGTCTGCCACGGCGAGATCTTCAAGCGCGACCGCATCGAGGCTCCGCCCTTCCATCTCGGGCGCCTGGAGCGCAAGACGGTCCGGGCCCGGAATGCCGAGCCGCTCGAGTTCATCGCGGAGCTGCGGGCGATCAACCGCTTCAAGCACGTGGGCTTCAAGCTCTTCAACCACCACCTGACTTGGGCCCCGGCGGCCGTCGCCTACCTGACGTCCCCCGAGGTGAAGAAGGTCGTGCTCTACCGCGACCCCCCGGAAGTCTATGCCTCGAGCCTGCGGGCCCGGAGCACCGGAGTCTGGACCCTGCGCCAAGGACGGGAGCCCCGCCGCAAGCTCGACGTGAAGGTCAGCTACGCGCCGGAAAGCTTCGACGCCTTCCTTCGTCACTACAACGCCTTTACCGTCACCGCGCGCCTCCTCGCCGCGCTGCCGAACAGCTTCGTTCTGCACTACGACCAGATCAACGATTTCGGGGCGATCGGCGCGCTCCTCGCCTTCCTCGGATCGAAGGCCCGAGCCTCGGACAGCTCGACGGATTTCGAGAAGCAGTTCGAGGGGCGGCTCGAGGACGGGTTCGCGAACTGGGCCGAATTTGCCCGGAGGCTAAGCCAGACCTCACAGATCCTCTCTGGCCCGACCCCGAGTTACGGCCTTCCGATCGACCCTTCCGAACCGACCCCGAGCGATCCGGTCCACGCCCAATAAGCCAGGTTCTATTGCCGAACGAATCCCGGCGGGGCGGGATCCGTCGTCTAGCGCAGGACGTGGCTGAACAGCACGACGCTTCCGCGGGAGTGATGCTGGTCGTAGTGGAAATCCTTCGACGACAGGAAGTCGAAGACCTTCTTCATGCCGACGCGGCCGATCAGGTTCTGATGGAGCTCCATGTAGATCTTCTTGACCCCGGTCAGCGGCACGTCGCGGAAGAGGTGGGCCTCGCCGCCCTCGATGTCGACGATGAGCGTGGTCGGCCGGTGCCGGTCGAGCATCTCCGCGAACGCGATCCGCGGCACCGCGACCTCCTCGAGATAGCCGCCCGGCGTCGGCGACAGCGAGGAGGACCAGAAGTCGCGGCGGACGTAGAAGGGCACGGTACCGCCGCTCTCGCTCGGGTCGACGACGGCGTTGACGACCTCGAACTCGACCCCGTTCAGGGCCGCGTTCTCGCGGATCAGCGGGATGAGCTTCGGATTGGCCTCGTAGGCGGTGAGGGCCTTCACCTGCCCGGTCTTCATCGCCGTCGTCGCGATGAATCCGATCCCGGCGCCGAGCTCGACGATGCGCTCCCCGGGCTGCACGATGCGGGCGATCTCCCGGGACTCGGCGCCCTCGTAGTGGCCGGTCCGGATCACCTCCAGCATCTTGGGCGACATGACCTCGGGATCGAGGGCCAGCCGGATTCCGTTGAGGGTTGCGGTCGATCGCAAAAGGCTCATGAACATCCTCGCCTGCCGCTCGGCGCCTCGATACATGGCGATGCCAGTCGCGTAAAGGCACCGGCCGAAGAAACGTCCTGCGAGCCTCCGGGCCTTTTTCCGACACTGGCCCGGGGCGGAGCCGGCAACGAACCGCAAGAACGTCAGACGTAAAAGCCACGTACAGTTTCTGGACATGAAGAAAGCGAGCACGGACATGACGAACCAAGACTCGGATACGTTCGAACAGATCCGGCGCAGACCCTGGAATTCCCATTTCTTTTCCATTCCGGACTGGCACAAACGCTACCCGACCATGCTGACCCGGGAAGAGATGCGCCTGCTCGCCTGGCTCGCTCGGAACCTGTCCGTCCCGGGCGACATCGCCGACCTCGGCTGCTTCCTCGGCGGCTCGAGCGTCTCGCTGGCCTGGGGCGCCTCCCGTTCCCCGGTTCCCCGCCGGGTCTTCAGCTACGATCGCTTCGCCATTGACGAGAGGCTGAAGTTCCAGTTCCTCTACCGGCGCGGCCACGGCTTCTATGCCGGCGGCGACGGCCTGCCCCTGTTCCGGGAGCTGACCAAGAGCTTCTCCGGGACGATCACCCCGGTCCCCGGCGACATCCGCGCCCAGGGCTGGGCGGGGGGGCCGATCGCGCTGCTCTTCGTCGACCTGTCCAAGACCACCGAGATCAACGACCACATCGTCACCGAGTTCTTTCCCCACCTCGAGCCCGGCAGCATCGTCGTCCAGCAGGACTTCCTGTATTTCCGCAACCCCTGGCTGTATCCGACCATGCAGCGTCTGGAGGGGGCGATCGAGATGCTGGCCCATGCGGAGGATCATTCGGTCGTCTTCGGCGTGCGGCGCAAGTCGACGCCGGCCGAGCTCGAGGCCTGCCTCGCGAGGAACGTCTCTCCCGCCGACGTGCTGGCGGCGATCGCCTCCTTCCGCGACCGGTTCGACGACCTGCGCCAGATCGAGATGATCGCCGCGCTGGAAGCGGCCGTCCGCGCCGCGCCCGCAGCGGACAAGGCCTGGCAGCTCGACAACGTCGCCGGCATCCCGGGGGGCGTCGGCGAGGACTAGCCGCCCTTCCCGACCGTCCCCATGACCCCCACCCTGACCCCCACTCTCACCGTTGCGATCTCCACCCTCGGCACCCGGGTGCTCGGGCTCGACCCGGCGGCCTGGCCGGCGGCGCCCGGGGTCGACTATCTCGTGCTCGTGCAGGCGCCGGAGGCCGCCCCGCGGATCGCCGCCCACCTCGCCGCGATGGAGACCCGCCCCGACGTCGCCGTGGCGCGGCTCGAAACCCGCGGCCTCGCGCGAAGCCGGAACGCGGGGCTCGACCGTGCCCGCGGCGCGGTCGTCCTGATCGCCGACGACGACGTGAGCCACCCGGCGGGCGCCTTCGACGCGATCCGCGGCTTCTTCCGCGACCGCCCCGAGGCGGCGCTCCTCGTCGGGGTCTCGCTCGGGGCGGACGGCGCGCCGCGGCGGCGGCCGGTTGCGGGCCGGCTCTCGCGCTGGAACGCCGGGCGGGCGGCGAGCCACGAGATCGCCTTCCGCACCGACGCGGTCCGGGGCGCGGGGGTGCGCTTCGACGAGCGCTTCGGGATCGGCGCCGGGACGCCCCACTTCCTCGGCGAGGAGTACGTCTTCCTCGCCGACTGCCTCGCCGCCGGGCTCCGCGGCCGCCACGAGGCCGTCGCGGTCTCGGTGCATCCCGCCCCGAGCACCGGCGACGGCTGGGCGGGACCCGGGGCGGCGCGGGCGCGCGCCGCGGTCATCGGCCGGGTCTTCGGGCCCCTCGCCCCCCTCGCCCGGGCGGGCTTCGCGCTCAGGAACCGCCACCGCTTCGCCTCGGCCGCCGACCTCCGCGCCTTCCTGCGCGGCTGAGGCCGGGCCGGCTCAGCCGCCGAAGCGCTTCGCCACCCCGCCGGCGGCGTAGTGGGCGAAGCACCAGGCGGCGCGGAGCCGGGGCAGGCGTTCGACCTCGCGGTAGAGCGCCCAGGTGGCGCGGGCCGCGGCGAGCTTGTCGCCCGAGAGCGAGCCCGGCCGCACCCGGTAGTCGGCGAGGACCTCGGGCAGGCCGTGGGCGTAGGGCGTGCGGCGCAGGAGCTCGAGCCAGAGGCCGTAGTCCTGGCGCCGGGCGATCGGCGGCATCTCGACCTTGCCGAGCGTCGCGCTGTCGTAGACCGCGGTCAGGCAGCCGATGGCGTTGCCCTTGAGGAGATCCGCGCGCGAGACCCGGGCCGGCGGGCGCACGATGCCGAGCGGGCGGCCGTCGGCGGCGACGCGCCGGTAGGCGGCGAAGACCAGCGGATGGCCGGCCTGCAGGACCGGGACCTGGCGGGCGAGCTTCTCCGGGCGCCAGAGGTCGTCGGCGTCGAGGAAGGCGATGAAGCGCCCGCGCGCCGCCCGGATCGCCCGGTTGCGCGCCGCCGCCGCGCCGGTGTTCTCCTCCTGCGCCAGCACCCGGAGCCGCGGATCGGCCGCGGCGAGGCGCTCGGCGAGCGCCCGGCTGCCGTCGGTCGAGCCGTCGTCGACGAGGAGCATCTCCCAGTCGGGGAAGGTCTGCGCCCGCACCGAGGCGACGGTCGCGGCGAGCGTCGCCGCGGCGTTCCAGACCGGGGTGACGACGGAGACCGCGGGCGGGACCGGGGGACTCATCTCTCGATGAGCACGCTCTCGTGGCGGCGCAGAAGGTAGGCGCCGATGACGAAGGGGACGAGGCCGAAGCCGAGGACGTAGAGCGGCGAGGCGTAGTCCGCCTCGTAGGTGCCGTAGAAGCCCGCGCGCATCAGCCCGACGATATGGACGAGCGGGTTGTACCAGAGCACGGCCTGGGCCCCGACGGGGAGCGACTGGAACGTGTAGAACAACCCCGACACGATCAGGAGCGGACGGCTCATCACGCTCCAGAAGTTCTGCCAGGTCGGGAAGAAACCGATGATCACGCAATTGAGCGTGCCGATTCCGAGCCCGAGGAAAGCGGCCAGGACGAAAGCCAGGGCGGCCGACGCCGGGTCGAAGCGGACGTCGAGCCGATAGGCGAGGATAATCCCGGCGAAAAGCAGCACCGCGACCACGAACATCGTCAGGGCCTCGAGCACGAGCTTGGCGAAGACGGTGTCGAGAGCGGTGACCACGGGATAGTGCAGGAGACCGCGGTTGGTGTTGATGGCGACCGCGACCGACCGGGAGACATGGCCGTAGACCATGAAGGGGATGACCCCGGTCGCGTAGAAGAGCGCGAAGTTGGTGCCGAGCGGCGGCCGGCGCAGCGCCAGGCCGAAGGCGAGCGTCAGGAGCACGATGCCGCCGAGCGGCTCGGCGATCGCCCAGAGATAGCCGCCGTAGGAGCGGCCGAACTTGGTGCCGGTCTCGCGCACGACGAGCGCGAAGAGCACCCGCAGCCGCTGGAAGGGCACCGGGCCCCGCGGCGCCGTGCCGGACGCCGGGCCGGACATCGTGTCGGATATGTCGCTCATCGCCTCGACCGTCCACCGGCCCGGGGCCGGGTTTGCATTCCCGTCGGGCGAGGAGTAAACCTGCGCCTCGAGTAGTGACAAGCCCGGGTTGCATCCCGGCAGGGGTAAATGACCGAACCGACCGCCGATCCACGCCCGGCCCCTCAGCAGCCCGCCGAGGCGGAGGCGGCGGTTACCGAGGCCCCCACGCCGCCTAATCCCGGGCCGCGCCCGGCGGCGGCGGTCGCGCCGACGGCAGGCGCCGCGGAGGAATCGAACGTCCGCCCCCTCGCGGCCCGGCCCGGCGCGGCGGCCGCCACGCGGCGGCGGGCGGCCGCCGCCGCGAACGTCCAGCCGCTTCCCGCCGGCGACCCCGCCCCGGCGCGGCCCCGCCCCCTTCCCGTCCCCCCGCCGGTGCCGACGACCGAGCCCGCCCGCACCCGGCCGCGTCACTATGCCCTGGTCGCGAGCCTCCTCGTCCTCGTCGTGCTGCCCTTCGCCGCGACGGTCTCCTATCTCTGGGGCCGCGCGGCGCCGGAATATCATTCCGAGACCGCCTTCTCGGTGCGCTCGGAGGGGCCCGGCGCCGCCGCCGCGGGCATCCTCGGGGCGCTGACCCAGATCGGCGGCGGCTCGGCCTCCGACGTCAACGTCCTCTACGACTTCATCCGCAGCCAGGAGATCGTCGAGCGCGTCGACGCGAAGCTCGACCTCCGGACGATCTGGAACCGCGCCGACGGCGACCCGGTCTTCACCCTCGGCGCCGACGGCTCGACCGAGGCGCTGCTCGAGCACTGGCGCCGCATGGTGCAGGTCGACCTCGAGTCGAGCGAGGGCATCATCACGGTGAAGGCCTTCGCCTTCACCCCCGAGGAGGCCCGGGCGATCGCCCGCGCGGTGCTCGCCGAGAGCGACACCCTCGTCAACGCGCTCTCGGACAAGGCGCGCGAGGACGCCGTCAGCTTCGCGGAGCGCACGCTCGCGGAGGTCGAGCGCCGGCTGCGCGGCCTTCGCCAGGACATGGCGCGCTTCCGCCACGAGCACCGGATGATCGACCCCTCGGGCGACGTCGCCGGCCAGGCCGGGCTGCTCAACGCGCTCCAGCACGAGCTCGCCCAGTCGCTCGTCGAACGCGACATGCTGCTCAGCTACACCGAGCCCACCGACCAGCGGGTGGTGCAGGCCGACCGGCGGATCGACGCGATCGGCAAGCGCATCGAGGCCGAGCGCGATTCGCTCCAGGACGGCGGGGCGGGCGGAGGAACGGGTGGGGCGCTGCCCGAGGTGGTCGGCGCCTACGAGGAGCTCAAGGTCGACCTCGAGTTCGCCAACACCGCCTATACCCACGCGCTCGCCGGCCTCGCCGCCGCCCAGGCCGAGGCGAGCCGCCAGTCGCGCTACCTGGTGCCGCACGTCCAGCCGACGCTCGCCGACACCGCGCTCTATCCGCGCAAGGTGCTGATCGCCGGCATGGCCGGGCTCTTCCTCGTCCTCGGCTGGAGCGTGCTCCTCCTCGTCTACTACAACGTCCGGGACAATCGCTGAGCC
>CAZORV010000077.1:0-13367 GCA_964582215.1 uncultured Frigidibacter sp. | reverse complement strand
ATCGGCATGTCGGGCTATCTCAACCTTGCGCTCGACCGACAGGCGCTCGAAATTGGCGGCACCTTCATGGCGCCTGCCGCGCGCGGGACGGGCCTCAACGACCGGATCAAGAAGCTGCTGCTCGACCGAGCCTTCGCCTGCGGCATCCGGCGGGTCGAATTCCGGATCGACGAACGCAATGCGCGCTCGCAGGGGGCCGTCATGAAGCTGGGAGCCGTCAAGGAAGGCGTGCTGCGCGCCGAACGGATCACCTGGAACGGCCATGTCCGCGATACCGGGGTCTTCTCTATCCTGGCAGAGGAATGGGCGACGCGAACCTAGTTCATCGGCCTGTCACGATCACGGTCTAGCTTTGGCTTCGGAATAAAATGTTGCACTGCACAAAAAGTGCTTGCAAATCCCGAATCGAAACATTATTGTGCACTGCAACATGAGACTGATGGAGTCCGACATGGCAAGCGTTCCTGCCGAAAAGGCAACCAAGATCGAAGCCGAACCGGTCGTTGCGACGCCCGCGGTCGAGGTCAAGCCTGAAGTTGCGGTCGTAACACCTGTGGTCGAGGCCAAGCCTGCCGCCGCACCCGTTGCCGCCACACCCAAGGTTGAAGCCAAGACTGTTGTCGCGGCTCCGAAGATTGCCGCCAAGGCCGCTGTGAAGCCGGTTGCCAAGGCCAAGAAGACGGCTGCCCCCAAGGCAGTCAAAGCAAAGCGTACCGTAACACCCAAAGCGGCTCCCCTTGCCGCCCCGAAAGGATTGAAGACAATGACCGATACCGTGAAGCAGGTTGAAGACACCGTGAAGAAGGCCACTGCCGAGTTCAGCGAAAAGGCCACCGAAGCGTTCAAGGACGTGAACGCCCGCGCCAAGGCTGCTTTCGAAAAGGCCGGCACCTTTGCCAAGGACGCTGCCGAATTCAACAAGGCGAACATCGAAGCGTTCGTCGAGTCGGCGAAGATCGCTGCCAAGGGTGCGCAGACCGCTGCCCAGGCTGCTGCCGAATATGGCCGCAAGAATTTCGAAGCGACCTCGACGCTCGTCAAGTCGGCCGCTGCCGTCAAGACCCCGACCGAGCTGTTCAAGCTCCAGGGCGATTTCGCGCGCAGCCAGTTCGATGGCGCGGTTGCCGAGCTCTCGAAGTCGAGCGAGCTTTACCTGAAGCTTGTCGGCGAAATCTTCCAGCCGATCCAGAGCCGCTATTCGGTTGCTGCGGAAGAGCTGAAGACTCGCCTCGCTGCCTAAGCGCATCGATACGCAATAAAGGACGGCCGTCCCGGCAAGATCGGGGCGGCCTTCTTTTTGCCCTTTGTTTACGCTCATTCGCGATAATCCGATCTTGCCCAAATGGGGCAGGATACCATATTCTCGCATGCAATGACCGAAACCCCTATCCCGATTCAGGCAATGGCCGAACACCGCGAGGGCGATGAGGGGACGGGCCTTGGCGTCGCGACCCGCACACGGGCCAAGACCAAGAAGCCGACGCCCTACAAGGTGCTGATGCTCAACGACGATTACACGCCGATGGAATTCGTCGTGCATATTCTGGAACGGTTTTTCGGCCTCAATCACGCCCAGGCGTTCGAGATCATGCTGACGGTCCATAAAAAGGGGCTGGCGGTCGTCGGGGTCTTTTCGTTCGAGATTGCCGAGACGAAGGTGGCGCAGGTGATGGATTTCGCCCGCCGGCATCAGCATCCGCTGCAATGCACGATGGAAAAGGAATAGGCCGGGCCGATGCCGACATCGCGACTGGAGGATGCGCTGGCCGCGGCGGGCGGCTGGCCTGTCGCGGGGCGGATTCTGGCCCTGCGACCGGCGGCCGGGGCCGACCTGTCGGCCTTGCCCCGCGACCGGACGCTGATCGTGACGGGTTTCCGGCCCGACTATGAGGCGTTTCAGGCGGGTGGCTGGACAGTGTCCGACCGGGCCGAGGGCGACTTTGCCGCCGCGGTCCTGTTCCTGCCGCGTGCCAAGGCGCTGGCCCGGGCGCTGGTCCATCAGGCGGCGGGACTGGTGCCGGCGGGCGCGGTCCTTTGGGTCGACGGGCAAAAGCATGACGGGATCGACACGGCGCTGAAGGACATCCGCGCCCGCGCCGATCTGCTGGCATCGGTCTCCAAGGCGCATGGCCGGGCGATCGCGTTCCGCAACCCCGGGGCGGCGGCATTCGCCGGCTGGCAGGCGGCAAACCTGACGCCGCTGCCGGGCTTCGTCACCCGGCCCGGGGTCTTTTCCGCCGACGGGGTCGATCCGGGTTCGGCGCTGCTGGCGGCGCAGCTGCCAAGGGACATCAAGGGCAAGGGCGCCGATCTTGGCGCCGGCTGGGGCTGGCTGGCCGCCGAGGTGCTGAAGCGCGAGGGCGTGAGAGAGCTCCATCTGGTCGAGGCCGAGGCCGAGGCGCTGGCGGCGGCGCGCGACAATGTCACCGATGCGCGGGCCAGCTTTCACTGGGCCGATGCGCGCGGATTCCGGCCCGGGCGGGCGCTGGATTTCGTGGTGATGAACCCGCCCTTCCATCAGGGCCGCGCCGCCGATCCGACGCTCGGCGCCGCCTTCATCCGCGCCGCGCAGGCGATGCTGCAGCCGCAGGGGCAGCTCTGGATGGTGGCGAACCGGACCCTTCCCTATGAAGAGGCGCTGGCGGCGGGGTTTCAGCAGGTGACAGCCTTGGCCGGCGCCCACGGGTTCAAGGTGCTGGCCGCCTCGCGCCCACGCAAGGCGCGGGGCTGAGGTCCGTCGCCCCTGCGGGAAACGCCGGGGTCATGCGGGAACCTTGCCCGGGACCATGTGCCGGTGCTGCTGGCGCGCTTTGGGCCATCGGGCGGGATGGGTGGGACGGTTGCGTGACGGCAGGGCAACTTGTCCCTGCCGACCGGGGCTGCGCGGTCCCTGTCCCGGCGCATTGGGCCCCCGGGGGGCGGTGCGTGCGAGCACGCACCCTACGGCTGCCGACTGAGGCGGCGCCATGCTTGCGCGGACGCCGGGCTGGGTAGGACGTGCCGATCTTCCGGCTTAAGGGCGGCGCGGCTCAGCCGGAAACGCCGCCCCGGGACCGCCTCGGCGCGCGCTACAGAGGGCGGGCGCTGCGCGGTCGCTTTGGGCCCCCGGGCGGTGTGTTTGGGACGGTTGCGTGACGGCAGGGGCGATGGCCCCTGCCAAATGAGTGGCCGCTGACCCTTCTACCCACGCCGGGCTGAGCGGGATCAGCCGATCTTCCGGTGGAAGAGCGGCCCCGCTCATACGGGAACGCCGCCCCGGGACCGCCTCGGCGCGCACTACAGAGGGCAGGGCCTGCCCCGGGCGGCGCGGAGCGCCAGCCCCCCGCAGGGGCAGGCGCTGCCCGGTCGCTTTGGGCGACCGGGCGGTGTGCGTCGCATCGGTGCGCGGCGGCAGGGTCGCTTGCCCCTGCCGACTGAGGCGGCGCAGTCCCTGTCCCGGCTTTGGGTCCCCGGGGCGGTGCGTGCGAGCACGCACCCTACCGCCGCCGACTGAGGCGGGCCAGGCTTTCTGGGACGTCGGGGCGAGCGGCCCCGCGCATGTCGAGGCGCCCGCTCTGTGGCCACCTCAGCCCGCCGTCTGCGGCAGGCCGTCTTCGACCGTGATGAAGGGCGTGCCCGCGCAAAGGCTGCCGATCACCGCCGCCTCGTCGCCGCCGGCGCGGAGGGCGCTGACCAGCCCGGGTGCCAGCGCGGCGGGAACGGCGGCCAGAAGGCCGCCCGCGGTCTGGGGGTCGAAGAGAAGCCCGGTTCCGGCGCTGTCGGTCAGGAACATCCGCGCTGCCGCCTGCCGGTTGGCGGCCAGCAGGCTGGTGACCTGACCCTTGCCCGCCAGCGCCGCCGCACCCGGCAACAACGGGATATCCGCCATCACCAGCCGTGCCGCGAGGCCCGAAGCATCGAGGATCGACAAGAGATGCCCGGCAAGGCCGAACCCGGTCACATCGGTCATCGCACGGGCATGCGGCGCCAGAAGCTGCGCCGCCGCCCCCTGCGGCCGCCCCATCACCGCCAGCGCCCCCGCCACCACGCGGCCCGGCGCGAGCCCCGCCATTTCGGCCGCAAGGATCACCCCGGTGCCAAGCGGCTTGGTCAGGATCAGCGCGTCGCCCGCCTGCGCGCCGGCATGGGTGATCACCCGCCC
Organism: uncultured Frigidibacter sp.; assembly: GCA_964582215.1. Taxonomy (GTDB): domain Bacteria; phylum Pseudomonadota; class Alphaproteobacteria; order Rhodobacterales; family Rhodobacteraceae; genus TMP-24. Next base: position 9,226 of record CAZORV010000077.1, on the reverse strand, counting down.
GGCCAGGCCGGTGACGGTGAAGCCGATCGTCAGTTCCGCGCCAAGGCTGGTGTGGCCGCCGACAATATCGGCACCTTCGGGACCGAAGACCGACAGGGCGGCCGCCATGATCTCGCGCAGGGTTTCGGCCTGCTGATCCTCGGCCATCACCGGCAGGATGATCTGCGCCAATGCCGTCTGCGGCCGGGCCCCCATCGACCAGACATCGCCAAGCGCATGGATGGCGGCGATGCGCGACATGAGCCAGGGATCGGCGGTGAAGGCGCGCAGATGGTCGGTCGACAGGACCTGAAAGCCGTCGCCCGTCCGCAGCACGGCGGCATCGTCGCCCGCACCTTTGGCGACGTCGGCCCGCCGGGGCGCGGGCAGATCGGCCAGGGCGCGCTCCAGCGCCGGACGCCCGGCCTTGGCGCCGCAGCCGCCGCAAAGCGCCGGCGCCACGCCCGCATCGGCGGCGGGCGGCGCCATCACCGGAAGGTCGCTGAACTTCGCCATGAACTGCCGGTCGATCCGGTCCTTCCACCGCCAGAGCAGGGCGCCGTCCAGCCGCAGTCCCCATTTGTCGGCGACGGCCCCCTTGCCCCCGGTCGAGACCAGCTTCAGATAATCCCGCTGCGGCTGATAGGCCCGCAGCGCCCCCTTGCCGCCAAGGCCGACACGGAGATTGTGCAGCAGCACCGGCGCCTCGCGTACCGCGAACACCCCGGCCTTCGGGCGCGGGGCGTGGCTCAGATGGGCAATGTCGCCCGCGGCAAAGATCAGCGGGTCGCCCCGGCTTTGCAGGGTCGGGCCGACGCTCAGGAACCCCTGTTCCAGGGGCAGGCCGGTGTCGGCGAGCCAGCCTTGCGGCAGGGTTCCGGCGGCGCCGATGGTCAGCGCCGCGGGAACTGTCCGGCCGTCCGCCAGCGTGACCTGACCCGCCCCGACGCGGGCCACGGCCACGCCCGACAGGCAGGCGACCCCGGCGCGGCCGAGATGCGCCAGAAGCGCCGCCCGCGCCCCCCGGCCGACGGCTGCCAGCGGCTCTGCCGCCTCGACCAGCGTGACGCGGGACGAGAGGCCAAGCCGGTGCCGGACCGCCAGCGCGATCTCGACCCCGGCAAGGCCGCCGCCGATGACCGCGACTTCGGGCCGGGCCTCGCCGCGCGCGGTGGCCCCGACAAAGGCCTGCCAGCGGTCGGCGAACAGGTCGAGCGGTTTGGCCGGAACGCCATGTTCGGCGAACCCCGGCAGCCCCGGCATGCCCGAGCTGATGCCGATGTCGACCGACAGAAGGTCATAGGCGACGGGGGCGCGCCCCTCGATCAGGACGCGGCGGGCGCTGCGGTCGATCCCGGTCGCGCGCGACAGGATCAGCCGCGCCCCGGCGAAGCGCGCCAGCCGCACAAGGTCGATCTCAAGCGCCGCGCGGCGGTAATGCCCGGCGACGTGGCCGGGCAGCATCCCCGAATAGGCGGCGCAAGGCGAGGGGTTCACCAGCGTCACCCGCACCCCCGGCATCGGCGCCATACCCCACATCCGCAGCACCAGCGCATGCGTGTGCCCGCCGCCCAGAAGGACGAGATCGCGCGTGATCGGGCTGGGCAAAGGGGGCATGGTCATCGGCGTCTCTCTGAACCGGCGCCCGCCAAGTCTTAGTGCGGGCGGACGCAAAGGGGAAACAGGTATTCGAGGTCGCTGCCTGCCAACGGGCGCACGGTCCTGACAGGCGTGCTGCAGGCCGCCGATGTGAGCGGCCCGTCCGGGACCAGCGGGGTTGAAACCCGGCCTGCGGCGTCCTGTTCCCGTCCCCGCTCATGCGGGGACGGCGCCCCGGAGACCATCTCCCCGCGTACAACCGAGGGCAGCGCCTGCCCCGGGCGGCGCGAAGCGCCAGCCCCCCGGAGGGGCAGTGTGGGTGGGGTTGGTAGGTGACGGCAGGGGCGATGGCCCCCGCCGACTGAGATGGTGCGGGACGCTTCCCGAACGCCGGGCTGAGCGGGACAAGCCGATCTTCCGGTGGAAGAGCGGCCCCGCTCATGCGGGAACGCCGCCCCGGGACCGCCTCAGCGCGCACAACAGAGGGCAGCACCTGCCCCGGATGGCGCGAAGCGCCAGCCCCCGGGAGGGGCAGGCGCTGCCCGGTCGCTTTGGGCGACCGGGCGGAGAGGGTAGCAGCGGTCCGTAACGGCAGGGTCACTTGCCCCTGCCGACTTGGGCGTTTCGGTCTTTTCGCCCAAACGCCGGGCTGAGCGGAAAAGGCCGATCCTCCGGTGGAAGAGCGGCCCCGCTCATGCGGGAACGCCGCCCCGGAAACCATCTCCCCGCCCCAGCAACACAGGGCAGTGTCTGCCCCGGATGGCGCATAACGCCAGCCCCCGGGAGGGGCAGGCGCTGCCCGGTCGCTTGGGGCGACCGGGCGGCGAGGGTAGCAGCGGTCCGCGACGGCGGGGTCACTTGCCCCTGCCGGGTGGGATGGCCGACGGTCGGCATCCGGCTGCCCAGAGCCGGCCGCGCAGCAACTTTTGAGAGGGGTTGGTGGCGAGGGAGGGACTCGAACCCTCGACCTCGCGATTATGAGTCGCGCGCTCTAACCAGCTGAGCTACCTAGCCACTTCGGCGGGCTAGGTATGCCAGCCCGGGGACCCCGTCAAGGGCTAATCCGGCCTTTTGGCCACAGGGGGCCTAGGCGCCGTAATAGCCGCGATACCAGGTGACGAACCGGGCCATCCCGTCCTGGATGCCGGTTTCGGGGCGGTAGCCGGTCAGGCGTTGCAAGAGGCTGGTGTCGGCCCAGGTCGCGACCACGTCGCCCTTTTGCATCTCCATGTAATTGCGGATCGCCGGGCGACCTGCCGCCGCCTCGATCGCGGCGATGAAGTCGCCCAGCGCTACCTTGTCGCCATTGCCGATATTGACGACGCGCCAGGGCGCCACGGGCGACAGGCTGTCGCCGGGCAGGATGGCATCCGCGCTGTCGGGCCGGACGGGGGCCGCATCCATCAACAGGCGGATGGCGCGGACCAGATCGGTGACATAGGTAAAGTCGCGGAACATCTGCCCCTGGCCATAGACGTCGATCGGCTCGCCCGCCAGGATCGCGCGGGTGAATTTGAACGGCGCCATATCCGGGCGGCCCCAGGGGCCATAGACGGTGAAAAAGCGAAAGCAGGTGGTGGGCAGGCCCCAGAGATGCGCCCAGGAATGCGACAGGCTTTCGGTCGCCTTCTTGGTTGCGGCATAAAGCGAGACCTGTGTGTCGCACTTGTCCGTCTCGCGGTAGGGCATCTGGGTATTGGCGCCAAAGACCGACGAGGTCGAGGCCAGCATCAGGTGGCGTGTGCCGGTATCGCGCGCCGCCTCCATCACGTTGAAGGTGCCTTCGATATTGGCGGTCAGATAGCTGCGCGGCGCCTCAAGGCTGTAGCGAACCCCGGCCTGTGCCGCCAGGTGGACGACGGCCTCGGGGCGAAAGGCCGCCATGTCGGCCGCCAGCGCGCCCGGGGTTTCCAGCATCGCTTCGGTAAAGCTGAAGCCGGGACGGCCGGACAGCAGCGCCAGCCGCGCCTCTTTCAGCCGGGGATCATAGTAGGGGGTCATGCCGTCGAACCCGTGAACGATGAACCCTTCGTTCAGCAAAAGATCCGCCAGGTGAAAGCCGATGAAGCCCGCCGCCCCCGTCACATAGATCCGCCGCATCCGCCTGTCCCCGCTGCCTGTGGTTTCCATACGAAGATCGCGGCTGTCGCGCCAGCCCCCAAGCGCGGCCCGGCTGGCGCTGAGATTGCCCGGACTTGCGCGCGGCCGCCCGCCCCGGCATAGAAGGCGCGGAAGCCGGGCGGTTCTGCCCCGGCGCGCAAAGACGGGCGGCTATCCCATGATCCTTTACGGCATTCCGACCTGCGACAGCTGCAAAAAGGCGCTGAAGGCGCTGGAACAGGCCGGGCGGGCGGTGACCTTTCGCGACATCCGGGCCGAGCCCCTGACAGCGGCCGAGATCGCCGAGATCGTCACCGAGTTCGGCGAGCGGGTGATCAACCGCCAGTCGACGACCTATCGCGGCTTTTCCGACTTTCTGCGGCTGTCCGAGCCCGAGGCCCAGATTGCCGCCCAGCCGACGGTGATGAAACGCCCGCTGATCCGCGACGGCGCCGAGTGGCATCTTGGCTGGGACGAGGCGGTCGCCGCCCGTCTTGCGGGCTGATCATTCGGCCGCAAGGGCCAGGCGCGGGCGGTGGCGCTGGCTGACCTGACGCAGCCGCACGGAAATGACGAAAACCTGCGGACCGCAGCGCGCCGCGATCTGGCCGATGGTCGGCGGCTGGTCGAAAAACTCTTCCCAGGTCCGCATGCCGTCGCGGGTCAGCGTCACCGCAAAGCAGGAAATCCGTTCCAGCGCGCGCAGCCGTCCGGCGCGGGCCCGGTCAATCATTCGTTCGCCGGTTTCCTGCGCAAGCCGGTCGATCAGAGCGGTTTCGATGCCCATTGTTTCCCCCGTTTCGTTCGCGGACCGCGCGGCGGACCGGATCGCGGCCCCAGCGCTGCAACCGGGCTAAAGCCGGCGGCGGGCCGGGTCAACCGGCGGCGCCTGCGGGGGCGGCAAGGCGACCGAAACCTGCCGAACCGGGGGGAATCCTGCCGACCGTCGGCGAAGTTTGTCCGCCGTCCGCGCCATTCCGCCGACCAGACAGAACGGCCCGCGGCGCAGGGCGCCACGGGCCGTCAGAACCCTCCGGCAGGCAATCGGCGGCGGGGCCGGTCAGAGCAGCCTGAGATCGCTGGCCGACGAGCGGCCGTCACGGCCCGACTGCAGTTCATAGGCAATCTTCTGGTTGTCGTTCAGGCTTTTCAGGCCCGCCCGCTCGACCGCCGAGATATGGACGAAAATGTCCTTACCGCCGTCATCGGGCGCAATGAACCCGTAGCCCTTCGTCGTATTGAACCATTTCACGGTGCCGGTGGCCATCCCGTCATCTCCCTTGTTGGTCGTCCCCCGGCGCGATTGCCAGGGTCGTGCAGCCAGGTCTTTCAGGTCTTCCGGCTGCCCCGTCACGAGGGAGGCGGTAGGAAAGTCTGCGTCCGCGACCGAAATGATCGCCGATTCCCGACAAAAATCAAGAATTTTGACGATTCTGCGGCGGCGCGCGGTCAGCCGCGCCCACGCGTCAGCAGATGGTCAAGCGAAAAGCGTCCGCCACCCAACAGGACCAGCACCGCCAGGACCATCAGCCAGAGGCTGCGCTGGTCAAGGATCAGGCTGCCCGAGGCCGCGTCGAACCAGCGGCCGAGGTCGTCGCCCTGAACGCCGTGGCCGTAGATGTCGGTCAGGCTCTGGACCAGGATGAACCCGACCATCCCAAGGGCGGCAAGGCGGGTGAACAGGCCGGTCAGGATCAGCAGCGGCAGGATCATCTCGGCCAGCATCCCGGCCTCGGCCACCGCCCAGTGAAAGGCGGTCAGCTGGCTGGTGTCATAGTTCAGCGCCTCGACCAGTTTCGGGAAGATCTGGACATAGGCGCCGTCCGAGGGGTGAAGAAAGCCCAGAAGCCCGTCGCCAAGCTTGGTGCGGGCCGAGTTCCAGAAATAGATGAGGAGGACGGCCGAAAAGCTCAGCCGGGCCAAAAGCGGCAGCAGGGCAGGGGCCAGCCCTGCGGCCGCCAGGGCGGCGCGGTCGTAGAGGGCGATCAGGCGGGTGGCGGTCATTTGCACTCTCCGTTGTCGGGCGGGGCCCATCCGTTGGGCTGTTGCGTTTGATGTCATTTCGGGCAGGCGTTACCGCCCGGTGGTCCACAGCCACCAGCCAGCGCCTGCCGATGCCGGGCGCGGCGTCCCCGGGGGGAGGTTCCCGCTCAGCCCGGTCGGGGCAAATGCGGTTCGTCCTCGTCAATGGCGGTGATCGCCGCGCCTTGCAGCAGGCAGCCAAGGGTTGCGGTCAGGTCAAAGGCGCCGGCGGCGTCGAACGCCGCGCCGAATGTCGCGCCGGCCAGCAGGTCCGCGACAAAGCCGCCGGCACCGGGCGGCAGGAGCACGGGGCCCGGGTCGAAGGCCGGGCGGGTGACCAGCACGTCCTCGGCGGCCATCGCGGCCGGCGGGGCGGTGTCCCGCATGTTGGCCGCCCAGATCGACTGCACCGGCCAGCGCGACCGGACCAGCCGCACCGCCGGGGCAAACCGCAGCCGCGCCGCCATCAGCCGGGCGGGGTCCAGCCGCTGCAGGACCTCGGGCGGCAGTGCAGGGGCGTCAGCGGCGTGATAGGACTGGCGCAGCGCCAGTTCCAGCCGCGCGACGTCGGGCAGGTAGGGCAGATGCGCGACCGGCGGGAACCGTTCCAGAAACCCCGGCATCGCCGCGCCATAGACCATCATCATCGGCGATGTCGGGGGATGGGTCCGCAGATGTTCCTGCGCCATCGCGGTGAAGAAGGCCTCGCCCACCAGCTTGCGGATCACCGGAAAGGACTGGCGAAGCGCCTCGGTCAGCCCGACCGAGACATTGTTGCGATAGACGTTGAACCGGCGCCCGGCGGGCCTGCCTTGCGGGTCGGTCAGGCCGGGGGGCGCGGGCAGGGCGGGGTCCAGAAGTGCCGCCCGGAACTCGGACTGGCTCATGCCCGCACCCGATCGAGAAGCCGCGCGGCGCGGGCAGCCTCGGCGGCCAGAACCGGCCAGTCGGGCACGTCATTGTCCCATTCGATCAGCGTCGGCCGCGCGCCGCCGGCCCGGATCGCATGGTCATAGAGCGCCCAGACCGGGTCCGTCACCTCGCTGCCGTGGCTGTCGATCAGCAGCGGCGCGCCGTGATCGTCCTGGTCCTGATCATGGCCGCCAAGGTGGATTTCGCCGACAAGGGCGTGCGGAAAGCGGTTGATATAGTCGTAGGGGTCGGCCTGACGGTTGGTCGCCGACACGAAGACGTTGTTGACGTCCAGCAGCAGGCCGCAGCCGGTCCGCCGGGCGATCCCGGTCAGGAAGTCGATCTCGTCCATCTCGGTCTCGGCGAAGTCCAGATAGACCGAGGGATTTTCCAGCAGCATCCGGCGCCCGACCGTTTCCTGAACCTGATCGACATGGTCGGCGACGCGGGCAAGGGTGGCGGGGGTATAGGGCAGCGGCAGCAGATCGTTCAGAAAGGCGCTGTCATGGGTTGACCAGGCCAGATGTTCGGAAAAGCTGGCCGGGTTCAGCCAGCCGCAAAGATGCTTCAGCCGCTGAAGATGGTCGCGGTCAAGCGGCCCCTCGCCGCCGATCGACAGGCCGACGCCGTGAACCGAAAGGGGGAAGCGTTCAGCCAGATGGCGCAGCTGCGCCAGAGGCCGCCCGCCGTCACCCATGTAATTCTCGGCATGAATCTCAAGCCAGGCGACCGTCCCGGCATCGCCGAGGATCTGGTTGAAATGCTGGGGCTTGTATCCGACGCCGGGGCGGGCGGGCAATTGGTTGCGGCGGCTTGCGTCAAGCATTGCGGTCCTCCTGCGGCGGGAATGGACCTCTCCGGCCGGGGCCGGAGAGGTCGGTGGCGATCAGCCGGTCGGCAGGTCGCGCGTCAGCGCCTCGAGCGAGCCCATGCGGCCGTCGGGCAGTTCCATCGTGGTGCAGGTGCCGGCGGGGACCAGCGTCCAGGAGTTGCCCTGATAGTCGACCTTCGACGTGCCAGCACAGGTCGTGCCCGCACCGGCGGCGCAGTCATTCTTGCCGGCCAAGGCGACGCCGAAGCATTTTTCCTTGGCTTCTTCGGCCGACGCCGGGGCGGCGAAATGGGCCGAGAGGGCGGCGGCAAGGCTTCCGGCGACGGCCAGCGTCTTGAGTGAGTTGGACATGGATGATCCCTTCCTTGACATGTTTTCTCGTCGTGCTTGCGACCAGAAAAACCTAACGCATGCCTGGTCCCCGCATCCACTCACGAAACTGTGGGACACGGGCGCGTGAGCGGAGTTTACCGGTTTTCCCGGCGCCGGTGAACCGGCAAATGAAATGGCGCCGGGGCGATCCGGCGCCATTTCGCTGATCTCTCAGATGGTTAGCCGCGCGCCAGGTCGGGGGGCGCCGCTTCGGCCGCAAGGGCCGCCACGGCCTCGGCAAGGCTGGTTGTTTCAGTCCGGGTCTCGCCGAGACGGCGGATTGAAACAGAACGCTCTTCCACCTCTTTCATCCCGATCGCCAATATTACAGGAACCTTGCCGACCGAATGTTCGCGGACCTTGTAGTTGATCTTTTCGTTCCGCGTATCGGCCTCGGCCCGCAGCCCGCGCGCGCAGAGCTGGCTGACGACCTCGTTCACATAGCCATCGGCGTCCGAGACGATCGAGGCGACGACGATCTGCCGGGGCGCCAGCCAGAAGGGCAGCTTGCCGGCGTAATTCTCGATCAGGATGCCGATGAAGCGCTCGAACGAGCCGAGGATGGCGCGGTGCAGCATGACCGGCATGTGCCGGGCGCCGTCTTCGCCGACATATTCCGCGCCAAGGCGGTTCGGCAGGTTGAAGTCGGCCTGGAAGGTGCCGCACTGCCATTCCCGGCCGATGGCGTCGGTCAGCTTGAAGTCGAGCTTCGGCCCGTAGAACGCCCCGTCGCCGGGGTTGATCGTATAGGGATAGCCTGCCGTCTCGATCGCCTTGGCCAGCGCCGTTTCGGCCTTGTCCCAGACCTCGTCCGAGCCGACGCGCACCTCGGGGCGGGTCGACAGTTTGATGTCGAACCTGTCAAAGCCGAGATCCCGGTAGACCGAGGACAGAAGTGCCAGGAAATCGACGCATTCCTGTTCAAGCTGGTCGACAGTGGCGAAGATATGGGCGTCGTCCTGCACGAACCCCCGCACCCGCATCAGCCCGTGCATCGAGCCCGAGCTTTCATAGCGGTGGCACGAGCCGAACTCGGCCAGCCGCAGCGGCAGGTCGCGGTAGCTTTTCAGGCCCTGATTGTAGACCTGAACATGGCAGGGGCAGTTCATCGGTTTCAGCGCGTTGATGCGCTTTTCCTTGGCGCCTTCCTCGTCGACCTCGACGATGAACATGTTTTCGCGGTAGGCCTCCCAATGGCCGGACCGTTCCCACAGCACCCGGTCGACAACCTGCGGGGTCCTGATTTCCCGGTAGCCCGCGGCGCGCTGGCGGCGGCGCATGTAGTCCTCAAGCGCGCGATAGATGGTCCAGCCGTTCGGATGCCAGAAGACCATCCCCGGCGCCTCTTCCTGCAGGTGGAACAGCTCCATCTCGCGGCCCAGCTTGCGGTGGTCGCGCTTGGCGGCCTCT
>CAZORV010000076.1:0-13380 GCA_964582215.1 uncultured Frigidibacter sp. | reverse complement strand
GCGACCGGCAGAACTGAGGCGCCCGGGAAGCCACGGGCGTGGCGTGGGTCACGATCGGCTTCACCGCCGATCCACGCTGGGCCTGAGCCCCTTCTGCGCATGCGGGCCGCGGCCCGCACGCGGGCTCAGGCGGAGGCGGGTGCGACATCCACGGCCGGGGCGTCGGGCGGGGTGTCGGAGGAGATCCCGAACACGGCGACATAGAGGGCCGGCAGGAACACCAGTGTCAGGAGCGTCGCGACGAACAGGCCGCCCATGATGGTGACGGCCATCGGGCCCCAGAACACCGTGCCGGCGATCGGGATCATGCCGAGCACGGTCGAGATCGCGGTCAGCATGATGGGCCGGAAGCGCGACATCGTCGCCGAGATCACCGCGTCCCAGGGCTTCATCCCCGCTTTGCGGTCGATCTGGATCTGCTCGATGAGGAGCACCGCGTTGCGGGCGATCATGCCGAGCAGGGCCAGGATGCCGAGGATCGCGACGAAACCGAGCGGCCGCCCGGCCAGCAGCAGTCCGCCGACCACGCCGATCATGCACATCGGCACGACCGAGAGCACGAGCCCCATCAGGCTGAAGCTGTGCAACTGCAGCATGAGGAAGAACAGCATCAGCATGATCATGATGGGCAGCACCGCGAACACCGAGGCCTGCGCGGTGGCGCTGTCCTCGACCGTGCCGCCCACTTCGATCCGGTAGCCCGCGGGCAGGCTGGCCGAGAGCTCCGCAATCCGCTCCGCGAGCTTCTCGACGATCTCGTTCGGAGCCACGCCCTTGGGCACGTCGCCCTGCACCGTCAGCGTCGGCACGCGGTCGCGACGCCAGAGCAGGGGCGTCTCCTGCTCGAAGCTGAGCGATGCGAGCTGCGACAGCGGCACGGTGCGGCCGGTTCGCAGCGGAATCTGCTGGTTGCGCAGCGTGGCGAGCGAGACGCGCTCCGCATCCGTGGCGCGGGCGACCACGTTGACGAGATAGATGTCGTCACGCACCTGCGTGATGGTCGTGCCGGAGATCGCGGTGCTGATGGCCCGCGCGATCGCGTCCGTGGACAGCCCCATGAGTCGCGCCTGGTCCTGGTCGATCTGGATCCGGACGACCCGCGCCTTCTCCATCCAGTCGTAATTGATGCGCTGCACGCGCTCCTCGGCCAGCAGCTGCGCGACCTCGAGCGCGATCTCGCGCACCTTGATCTCGTCCTCGCCCGACACCCGATAGCGCACCGGCCAGCCCACCGGCGGGCCGAGCTCGAGCGGCGAGGCGCGCGAGACCGCGTTCGGGAACAGCTCGGCGAGCTCGGTCTCGAGCCTCGCCTGCAGCCGGTCGCGTGCCTCGACGTCCTTCGCGATCACCACGAGCTGGCTGAAGAACGGATTCGCGAGCTGCACGTCCATGGGCAGGTAGAAGCGGATCGCGCCCTGTCCGATGTAGGTGCTCCAGCTCGCGACGTCCGCATCCTCGCGGAGAATCGCCTCGAGGCGATTGACGGCCGCCTCGCTCGCGTGGATCGAGGCGTTGCGCGGCAGGGTGAGGTCCACCAGCAGCTCGGGCCGGTCCGAGGCGGGGAAGAACTGCCGCGGCACCTGCGACAAGCCCACGATCGACAGCACGAACGCACCGACGGTCACGGCGACGGTGAGCCACTTCGCCTTCATGGCCCCATGGAGCAGCCCCTGGAACATCCGCATCGCGCGGCCGGGGCCCCGGTCGGCGTCCCCGGACTTGTCCGGGACCTTCATGAGCCAGACGGCGAGCAGCGGCATGAACAGCACGGCCACCAGCCACGACACGAGCAGCGCGATGGTCACCACCGCGAAGATCGAGAACGTGTACTCGCCCGCCGAGCTCTGCGCGAAGCCGATGGGCACGAAGCCCGCGGCCGTGATGAAGGTGCCGGTCAGCATCGGCATCGCGACCGATTCATAGGCGAAGGAAGCCGCCTTGACCCTGTCGTCGCCGGCATCGAGCCGGACCTGGACGACATCGATGGTCGTCATCGCGTTGTCCACCAGCAGCGACAACGCGATGATCAGCGCGCCGAGCGAGATGCGCTGCAGGTCGATGTCGACCATCTGCATGATCGGGAAGACGATCGCGAGCGTCAGCGGGAAGGACAGCGCGACGATCAGTCCGGCCCGCACGCCGAGGGCGATGAAGCTCACGACCAGGATGATCGCGATGGCCTGCCAGAGCGAGACCATGAACTCGCTGATCGCGGTGTCGACGACGTTCGGCTGGTTGGCGACGAGCACGGGTGTGATGCCGATCGGCAGATCCTGGCTGATCTCCGCGATCGCCTTCTGCACGTTCTCGCCCAGTGCGAGTACGTCGCCGCCGTCACGCATGGCGATGGCGAGACCGATGGCCGGTGTGCCGTCGACCCGGAACAGCATCCGCGGCGGGTCCGCGTAGCCGCGGCGGACCTCGGCCACGTCGCGCAGCCGCAGCAGCCGGCCGTTCACCACGAAGTTCGAGTCCGCGACGTCCTGTTCGGACTCGAAGGCGCCGGTCACGCGCAGCGTGAACTGCTCCTCCCCGGTGCGGATGACGCCCGTGGGCCGGACGACGTTCTGTGCGGCGAGCCCGGCCAGCACCGCGGCCTGGTCGATCCCGAGGGCCGCGAGCCGCTCCAGGTTGAAGTCGATGAAGATCTGCTCGTCCTGCGCGCCGATCAGGTCGACGGTGGACACGTCGGGCACGTTGAGCAGCTTCGAGCGCGCATCCTCGACGTGGTCGCGCAGTTCGCGCTGCCCGAAGCCGTCGGTGGTGAAGCCGTAGATGATGCCGAAGGTGTCGCCGAAATCGTCGTTGAAGAACGGCCCCTGCACGCCCTGCGGCAGCGTATGGCGCATGTCGCCGATGCGCTTGCGGACGTCGTACCACAGGTCCGGGACGATATCAGGGTCGGTCGATTGCTTGAGATTGACGAAGATCACCGTCACGCCGGGCGAGGTGAAACTCCTCAGGAAGTCGATGTTGTCGACCTCCTGCAGCGTGCGCTCGAGGCGCTCCGTCAGCTGGTTCACGGTCTCGTCCATGCTCGCGCCCGGCCAGTTGGCCTGCACGACCATGGTGCGGAACGTGAACGGCGGGTCCTCGTCGCGGCCGAGCGTGACGTAGGAGATGGCGCCGGCCACCATCGACACCACCATCAGGAAGATGATGAACGAGCGGTGGCTGAGCGCCCAGGACGAGAGATTGGGGCCCATCAGGACGCCTGGTCGAGCAGGCGGACCTTCTGGCCGGGTCGCAGCGCCTGCACGCCGGCAGTGACGATGGTGTCTCCGGGCGCGAGGCCGTCGCCGACGATGATCGAGTCGGCTTCCTGGCGCAGCACCTGGATGTCGCGCAGCGCGACGGTCGAATCGCCCGGATTGACGACCCACACTGCCGCCTTGCCGCTCGCGGCGGTGAGCGCGGCCGACGGGATGACGATCAGCTTCTCGTCGCCAAGCGTGACGCGCCCCGACACGATCGACCCGAGGCGCATTTCACCGGGCGGCGAGTCGAGCGCGACACGCACCGTGAAGGTTCCGGTCACCGGGTCGGCCTGGGGCGAGACTTCGCGCACCCGGCCGCTGGTCCTGATGTTCGGGTCGTCGGTGAGCGCGACTTCGACCGCCCGGTCCGCGGAGGCCGCACGCAGCACCTGGGGCGGCACCTCGAAGACCGCATCGATGCCGCCCTCGCGTGCGATGCGCACGATCATCTGCCCGGCCTGCACGACCTCGCCGGGCTCCGCACCACGCGCGGTGACGTAGCCCGCGGTGTCGGCCCGAAGTTCGGTGAAGCCCACGAGGTCATTCGCGACCTGCAACTGGGCGCGCGAACTCCGGACGAGGGCATCGGCCGCCCGCGAGGCGGCGAGCGCCTGGTCGAGCCGCGCCCGGGTCGTGAAGCCCTCCTCGATCAGGGACTGCTGTCGCTCGAGTTCGTCGCGGGCCCGGATCTGGTCGGCGACCGCGGCGTCGCCGGCGGCCTGGGCCGCGAGCCGCTGGTTGCGTTCGTTCATGGGCTCGAGGCGCGCGATCACCTGGTCGGGGCGGACACGGTCGCCCACATTGACGGGACGCTCGATCATGCGGCCGGAGATCCGGAACGCCATGGCGACCTCATCTTTCGCCGCGATGCGGCCCGACAATGCAACCTGGTGCCCAGCATCCGACCGGTCGATGGTCATGGCGCGCACGGGCCGGGCTTCCGGCTCGGCGGCTTCTTCCTGCGCGCCGCCACAGGCGGCTGACAGCATGACCGCGAGTGTGACCGTAATGCGCCGCACTCGCGGCATGAGCTTGGGTCGGAGCATGGGATCCCGGGCCTGTTGATTGGTGAGGAGCGTCGCTACCGTCGCCGGAGGACGGCACCATTCGACCCGGAAGGCTACACAGGGCGCATGAAATCTTCAACGATCCGGGGCCGCAGCCACGAACTCCATCTCCATCGTCTCGATCGCCTGGTAGATGCGCCGATCCCGGTTGACGGGCCAGTGCTGGTAGAGCAGCACGTCGAGCGGGTACCAGAGCGCGACCCAGCCCGCGATGATGAAACCCTCGTCGATGAAACGGCCGAGGAAAGCCGGCAGGTACCTCGGCTCACCGAAGATCCTCGAGCCGATCATGCAGGCCGCGAGGAACAGGATCCCGCGACCGAGCGTGGCCCATCCCTCGCGCCAGAGACTCGCGTCCTGGTCGTCGAGCTGCGCGATGCGGACTCGGCAATAGCGTTGCAGCGCCTCGCGGAACCGGGTTCCGAGATCGGGCGTGATTCGTGCCGCCGGCAGGGTGATCCGTGCGCGCACTGCGCCCCGGGGTCGGCCGCGCAGATGGCCAACCAGCCGATCCACGCCCGACTCGAGTGCCTCGCCGCCCGAGAACGGATCGACCTCGGGCACGTTGAACAGCTCACGCGGGTCGGACAGTTTCAGGATGACCTCATTCAATCGTCGACGGGTCATGGGTCACTCCTCATCGATCAATGCAGGATCATCGACGCGCCGACGGCGATCACGATCGCGAGCAGGAGCAACGCGGCGACCGTCCACTGCCGCAGGGCCGCGTCTGCGCGCTGCAGCCGGGCCCCCGCGGCGACGAGGCCACGGCCGGCTGCATCGAGCAGTACCACGAGGTCGCCTTCACGGACCGCAGGCCAGCGAGCCGCAGCGTCGCGCGTGACATAGGCGAGCACGGCACCGAGCGCGACCGGCCAGACGGCGGCCCACAGCGCCTTCGGTGCCAGCGTCGCCGCCGCGGGCCCGAGCCCGACGTCCGCCATGATGAGCCACGGCACGAGCATGCCCGCGAGCGCCGTCGCGAGCCAGGGCCAGGCCGGTGCGAGCGATGGCTCGGATCGGCCGCGGTCCGCGGTGCTCGTGGCCAGGCGTCGCAGGAAATGCAGCATGAGCCAGGTCGTGCCGACGGCCGAGGCCGCCGCGAGCCAGCCGATGAGACCGACGTCGAGCTGGTCCTTGACCGCGTATTTCGCGAGCGCGCCACCGGTGAGCGGCAGGCCGCCGAGACTCAGGCACAGTACGGCCGCGGGCCACAGCACGACACGGTGGCGCCCGACCGCGCCGCACGCGATCACGCCGACGGCGAGGAACATCGCGCCCTTCACCAGCACGTGGTGTGCGGCGTAGAACGCGGCGCCCGTGCCGGTCGCGGCGTCGCCGGTCGCGAGCCCCATGCCGAGCACCGCCACGATGACGCCCATCTGGCTCACGCTCGAATACGCGAGCACGGCCTTCGGGTCGCGTTGCGTGAGACCGAGCGCGACGCCGTAGAACGCACCGATGAAACCGAGTGTCACGAGCAGCTGGCCCCAGTCCGGGGACACCGTGCCGAGCGGCAGGAAACGGATGAGACCCAGAATGCTCACTTTCACCAGCGCGCCGCTCATGACGCTCGCAGCGGGAATGGGCGCCGCCGGGTACGCGAGCGGCATCCAGACGTGCAGCGGCACGATGGCCGCCTTGAGTCCGAGCCCGCCGACGATGCAGGCGAGCGCGAGATCGCGCTGCGGCGAGACGGCCAGCGCCGCCGCCGCGTCGCGGATGAGCAGGCTTTCACCGGGCGTTGCCGCGGCGGCCATGACGAGTCCCGCGAGCAGCACGGATTCGCCCGCGATCGCCATGCCGAAGTACACGGCACCAGCTCGCCAGGCGCGCGGCGTCTCGTCGTGGATCACGAGGCCGGTCGCGCCGATGGTCATCAGGCCGAGCATGCCGTACAGCGAGACCATGTCGGCGGCGACGATCGCGCCCAGGCAACCGGCGAGCGCCGCGATCCAGCAGGTGACGAAGCGACTGGCGGCACGTGTGCCGCGCATGGAGGACAACGCATGGCGCGACGCGGCGACCCAGAGCAGCGCGGACACGCCGAGCAGGACCGCGCCGGGCAGATCGAGCGCCAGCGCGAGCCGCAACCGAGGTGGTCCGAACACGATCGGCGGCGAGCCGGCGGCGGTGAGCGCCGCGGCGAGCCCGGGCAACGGTGCCAGGACGGCGAGCGCGGGCATGACCCGGCGCAAGGGTGCGAAGGCGCAGGCGAGCAGCAGTGCAAGCGGTACCGCGACCGTGGCCACGAGCAGCAGCCCGGGTGTCATGAGGCTCATCGGCCCGCCACCTGCATGGGAGTGTCCGCATCGAACGCCGGCAACTCGACGGGACCGAGCGCGAGGAGACCGAGCACGGCCGCCGTACAGGCCAGCGCGAGCGCGACGAGCTGCCGGTGCCGTGCGGCGGGCTTGCGAACCTCGAACGGCGCTGCACCTCCGCCGGACATCCGCACCAGCACCAGCAGCACGTACGTGGCGGTCAGCAGGCCACCCGCCACGATCACGACGGCCCACCACCATTGGCCGGTCTCGACGGCCGCGCCGAGCAGCAGCCATTTCGCGAGAAACCCGCCACTCGGCGGCAGCCCGATCAGCGACACGCCGGCCAGCGCAAACGCCAGCACGCCGAGCGGCATGGCGCGACCGATACCCGCCATCTCGCCGATGCGATCGTGCCCGAGCATGCCGGCCATCAGGCCCGCGGTCATGAACATGGCCGCCTTGGCGAAGGCGTGCGAGACGGCCTGCAGCAGGCCGCCGGTCAGGGCCGCGCCCGCATGCAATCCGGTGCCCGGATCACAGGCGAGTGCGAACATCAGCATCAGGTAGCCGATCTGCGCGATCGTCGAGTAGGCGATCATGAGCTTCAATCGCGCCTGGCGCAGCGCGACGCCACTGCCGAGCACGATCGCCACGGCGCCGAGCGCGGCGAGGAGCTGCATCGCAGCGGCCGGCGCGAGAGCTGGCATCACTTCGAACCAGAGGCGCACCAGGATGAAGAACGAGCCCTTGACGACGAGGGCGGAAAGGACCGTGCTCGCCGCCGGCGGGGCGCCCGCGTGCGCGGGCGGCAGCCACAGGTGCAGGGGCACGACCGCGGTCTTCGCGAGAAGCCCCGTCGTCATGAGCGCGGCGGCGGCCCAGGTGGACGGACCGCCCTGCACCCGCGCCGCGAGCTGCGTGATGTCGAGCGTCCCGTAGGCGCCGTAGAGGAGCGCCGCGCCGAGCAGGTACATTGCGGACCCCAGCAGCGCGAACAGCAGGTAGCGCAACGCGGCCTGCAGTGTCTCGGCCTTCCCGTCCAGGCACACGAGCGGCACGGCCACGAAAGTCAGCAGTTCCAGCGCGACGAACAGGTTGAAGAGATCGTGGCCGAGGAAGACCGCGTTCATTGCGCCCCACAGCCCGAGCAGCAGCGGCCAGAACGCGTAGGCTCGCCGCGACTCGGCCTCGTCCTGCGGCGAGCTGAAGTCGGCGCGTGCGTAGATGGCGGTCGCGAGCATCACGACCGCGGTCGTGAGCATCATTGCCGCGGAGAGCCCGTCGGCCCGCAGTCGCAGTCCGAGCGGAGGCGCCCAGCCGCCGATGACGTACTCGGGCGTCGCGCCGCCGATCAGCACATCGCACGCGATCGTCGCGACGACCACGAGACCGATTGGCATCGTGAACAGGGCAATGCGTGGTGCATGGCGCGCACCCGCCACGACCGAGAGCAGCGCCGCGACGATGGGCAGCAGCAGCACGATGGGGAGCGCGACCTCGCCTCCACCCCCGACCGCGAACCATGTGCCTGCGGAATCCAAGATCAGTTCGCGTCAGCGCCGGACGGCGGCCGCGCGGTCACCGCCGCGGACAGGTCGAGCTGCCCGGTGTCGCGAAAGAGGCGCAGCAGCAGGGCGATCGCGAGCGCGGAGCCCGCAAAGGCGACGACCAGCCCCGTGATCACGAGGCCCTGCGGCACCGGGTCGCCGCCGACGCCCGGCACCGCGCCGCGCAGCGCCACGACGCCGAAATACTGGAACACGCCGTTCCCGACCAGGTTGAACGCGATCAGCTTGCGCAATGGACGGGGCTCGACCACGAGACCGTAGAGACCGAGACCGATCAGCACGGCCGCGCACAGCCCGAAGAGGGTGGCGGTAGTCAACGATCCTCCGCCTGCCCGGAGGGACCGAGGACGAGCAGCACGAGCATCACCGCGAGCGACAAGGTGACCGGCACCTCGATCAGGAGGATCACCGCCTTGGCATGCTCCGGCGGATAGCCGAGGAATGCGCCGGCGAGACCGAGGCCGGCGAACGCGACGGCGATGAACACCAGCGGGCCGACCGCGATCAGCATGCGCAGGCGGCGGCCCGATATCCGCGGCGCGCCCCGCACCCCTGCCATCACGATCAGGAGTCCCATCGCCGCAAGCACCGCGGCCGACTGGAACTCGCCGCCGGGCGCATCGGAGCCGATCCAGAAGAGGTACGCGCCGATCACGAGCCCGAACGGCGGCAGCACCTTGCCGAAGTACGGCAGCACGCCATCGACCTGCGGCGCCGGCGGCTCACCGGCCCGCCCGCCCCAGTAGCGATCGGGCGTGAGCGACCACACCGCCACGAGCGCGAACAGCAGCACCACCACCTCGAGCAGGGTGTCGATCGCGCGGTATCCCATGAGCACTCCAGTCACGGGGTTGCCGAGCTGAAGCTGCGGCAGCGACGCCAGCGCCGCGGGCGCGAGCGTCGGCGCGGGCTCGGTCGGGTTGAGCACCGCATAGGCGAGGCCCGCACTCACCACCGTGCAGGCGACGGCCGCAAGCAGCCTGCGCCCGGCGCCCGTCGGCGCCGCCTGCTCCGCGGCCGAATCACGCAGCCTTGCGGATGCCCCGAGCAGCAGGACCCCGGTGAGGCCACTGCCCAGGGCCGCTTCCGTGAGCGCGACATCCGGCGCACCGAGCTGCACCCAGACGATCGTGAGCAACAGGCCCAGGCTCACGAAGGCGACGGAAGCCGCGAAACTGCGCTTCGCGAACACGCACCAGGCCGCAGCCGAGACGATCAGCACCGCGAGGCTCAGTTCGAGCGCGAGCGACAGGGTCACGACCGCCTGCCCTCGCGCCGCGCCACTCGCGCCATCATCTGACCGGCGGTGGCGCTGCCGACCAGCACCAGCAGCCATATGCCCACCAGCTTGACGGCCGCCATGACGCCGCCGGCCTGCGGCAGGAGTCCGAGCACGATCAGCGCGAGCCCGAGGTTGTCGGCCTTGGTCAACGCA
This sequence comes from uncultured Frigidibacter sp., assembly GCA_964582215.1. GTDB lineage: Bacteria > Pseudomonadota > Alphaproteobacteria > Rhodobacterales > Rhodobacteraceae > TMP-24. Next base: position 3,786 of record CAZORV010000076.1, on the reverse strand, counting down.
TGCAGCCGGGTGGAAGCGTCCGGAAATCGCAGCAGCCCGACCGTGCCCGCAAGGAAGAAAACCGCGCCGAGCGGGACCGCGACGAAGGTCACGAGATCGCCGATGCTGCTCATGCGCCGTCTCCGGCGTTCATGCTGCCCCCCTGGGCGTCCGTCGTCGCACCCGGCCCGGTCAGGGCCAGCTTCGCGAACGCGATGGTCGCGAAAGCCGCGAGCAACGCGAGCGCCAGCGCGACGTCGACCGTCGACGGCATCGCCCGGGCGACCGCGATGAGCAGCAGCGTCGCGACGCCGCCGGTGCCAAGCAGCTGCGCCGCCATGACGCGATCGGCATCGCCGGGCCCGTAGAGGATGCGCAGCAACCCGACGACGACCGTGGCCATGACGAATCCCGCCGCGGCGATCAGGAACGTGTTCATGCCGCCGAACGCGGTGCACGCGGGCTGCCGAGCGCGACCGCGAGCCGCTGCTCGTATGCGGCGAGTTGCTCGGTGACCGGCTGGTCCGTGTCGAGGCAGTGGAAGATGACGTCACCCGATGCGTCGACTCCGGCCGGCACCGACCCCGGCATCAGGCTGGTGAGGCCGGTGAAGAGACTGCGGTCGTCGCCCGGCGGCGCCGCGACACGAAACGTCACGAACCCCGTGCGCAGCGGCATGGCCGGCGAGAATGCCCGTCGCGCCACATCCACTCCGGCGACCAGCGAATCACGCAGGAAACTCGCGAGCAGCATGGCGAGCGAACCGATGCGCAGGGCGCCGTCGCGCGGGGGCTGCAGCGCGATGCCGAGCGATGCGGCAGCGAGCGCCACCAGGATTCCGACCGCGGCATCGCCCACACTGACGTCCCCGAGCAGCACGACCCAGACCAGAAAATAGGCGAGCGCCCGTTTCGTGAACGCGAGCGGGCGAGGATTTCGGTCTGGTCTCGGCATAGGCAGCGAAGGATGACCAGCACTGCAGTGGACTGTCAAACCATCGAAACGCCCCTGCCGGCCTGACATTCACGCGGCGCGCGGCGTACCAGCCGGACGTGGATGTTGCTAAGCTTCGCGATTCCAGGACAACGGTCGTACCTCATGCAGGTCAATACGGGCACCAACAATCCACCGGCACCGCGCCAGAGAAGGTCTGCTGCAGCCCTGTCGCTCGCCACCGTCGCAGCGTTCGTGCTCTGGCAGCCCGTCAGTCATGCCACGGACCTCGTCGATGTCCTCGAGCAGGCGACTCGTGGCGATCCCGTATTGCGCGAAGCCGAGGCGCTGCGTTCCGCCGCGCTCGAAGCGAAGCCGCAGGCGCGTGGCGCGCTGCTGCCGCAGGTCCGCGCCGCCGGCGCCATCGAGACCCGCGAGGGTGACGTCAACCGCAGGATCGCCCAGGAGACCGAAACGGTCCCGCCCGCAATCGAGCTCGTTCCCGTGAGCCAGGAGACCAGCACCGACCACTGGTGGTGGCAGGCGGGGCTGCGCCAGACGCTGTTCCGGTGGGACCAGTGGCAGCGGCTCGGCCGTGCCGATGCCCGCGTCGCGCAGGCCGAGGCGCAGTACCGTTCGGCGCAGCAGAACCTGATGCTGCGCGTGACGCAGCGTTACTTCGACGTGCTCGCGGCCGCCGAGACGCTGCGCGCCGCGGAGGCCACGCTCGCGGCTTTCTCCCGCCAGCTCGAGCAGGCGGAGCGGCAGTTCAAGGTCGGCCTCGTGACCATCATCGACGTCGAGGAAGCGCGTGCGGCGCGCGACGCTGGCAGCGCGCAGGTCATTGCCGCGAAGCGCGCACTCGCGGTCGCGGGCGAACTGCTCACGGAACTGACGGGCGAGGTGTATGCCGAGCTCGAGCGGCCGAAGGAAGACTTCCAGGCCCAGGACCCGAAGGCTCCCGCCGACGAACAGGGCTGGGTGGACACGGCGCTCGAGCAGAATCTCGACGTCATTGCTGCGCGCTTCGGCGTCGACATCGCGAAGAGCGACCTCAGGATCGCGCAGTCGGGGCACATGCCCACGGTGGACCTGTACGCCTCCACCAGCGAGTTCGACGTGAGTGGTGACCAGACGAACGTCGACCGGGCGTCGGGTGTGCGCACGACGGGGCCCGCCGATGCCGACGGCAGCGACGACGTGGTCGGAGTCGAGGTCGTCCTGCCGATCTTCACCGGCGGCCAGACGCGCTCGCGGGTCCGCGAGCAGGTCCAGATGCACCGGGCCGCACGCGAACGGCTCGAGGCGAACATCCGGGGCGCCGAACGCGCGACCCGCGACGCCTACCTGACGTCCGAGGCCGACCGCGAGCGTGTCGCGGCATTGCGGCAGGCCGTTGCATCCACGCAGAGCGCCGAGCGCGCGACGCAGCGCGGCGTCGAGGTCGGCACGCGCACGACGGTGGACCTGCTCGAGGCGCAGCGTCGCGCCTTCGAGGCCGAGCGCGACTACGCGCGCAGTCGCTACGACTACCTGATCAACTTCGTGCGACTGCGCTCGGTCGCGGGGGTGCTGATGCCCGCGGATCTCGAGGCGATCAACGGTCACCTGCAGGAGCCGGTGTCGGTGATGCCGACGGGAGCACCGCGCCGCTGATCCCCTCCTCGATCCGGCCGAGCATGTAGGGGAAGAACGGATTCGAGGAAACCCGCACCAGCGAGTCCATGCTGACGATCAGCAGGCCGCGTTCGCCGCGCAGCGCGATCGCGCCCAGGTTCACGCCATAGTCCTCGCCTTCCGGCTGCATGCCGTAGAGCGAGTCGTCGACGGGGAACGGCAGGGCGACGTGTGACAGCGAATACACCCCCGGGGGATAACGGAGCCCGAGCGGTCGGGTCTGCACGGTCGTCGCACCGGCTTCCAGGACCTGCTCCTCCACCTCGTTGCTGCCCGGACCGACGTTGGTGATGATCGTCGTGCGGTACGCCCGGGGCGGTCGCGGCAGCATGCGCGCCAGCATCGTCTCGGTGCCCGGCCGCACCAGCGGACCGAATTTCGTGCTGCGGTTGAGATCGAAGAGCACGAGTTCGCTGCCATTCGCCGGCAGGTGCGCATACAGTGCCGTGACGATGGCACGGGTACTGACCGTGAAATCCACCACCGACTGGAAGGTCTGGACCGGCGCCAGGTCCACCAGTCGCCCTTCGCGCGCGTACTTCGCAATCTGCTGCTGCAGTGCGCGCGTCAGCAGCGACGACTGGCGCGCCCCGTTGATGGGAAACGAGTTGTACTTGAACGGATTGAACTCGGGAACCACGCCGAGCCAGGCCGCCTTGGCAAACGCGGGAAACACCGCCGGCCAACCGAACACGCCCGCGAACCGGGCGAAACTCGTGACGCCGATCATCGGCGAGATGAGCACCAGCCGATCGGGTCGCGGCAGACTCGCGTCGCCGAGCGCATCGAGCGCATATTTCATCGCGAGCGCGCCACCGTTCGAGAACCCGACCAGGTGCAGCGGCGTCGCACCCGCGCGGCGGCGGGCTTCCCGCACTGCGAGACGCGCGGCCGCGGACCAGTCCTCCCACTCGACGTCGCTCAGGGCCGCGGGTACGGTCCCGTGCGCGGGCAGCCGGATCGCGACCGCGACGAAGCCGAGCTCGCGGTAGCGGCGGGCGATGTGCCGCAGGCTGTAGGGCGAATCGGTGAGTCCGTGCAGCAGGACGACGGCCCCGAGCGGCACGCCCTCGGGCTCCAGCACATAGGACCGGTTCCAGTCGTTCGCGAAATGACCCGGATAGATCGGGCTGCCGTCGTAGTATCGGTTGCCGGGCGTCCTGTCGGACGGGTCGAGGTCCTCGGTGACTTCCTTGC
>CAZORV010000075.1:0-13970 GCA_964582215.1 uncultured Frigidibacter sp. | reverse complement strand
CGCAGGGGCAGGCGCTGCCCGGTCGCTTTGGGCGACCGGGCGGTGTGGGTGGGACGGTTGCGTGACGGCAGGGTCGCTTGCCCCTGCCGACCGGGGCGGGCGATCCCTTTCGCCGAACGCCCCGCTCACGTCGAAACGTTTCCCCGCGACCACCTCGGCCCTTCGCAGCACAGGGCAATGCCTGGCCCGGACGGCGCGCAGCGCCGGCCCCCCCCCGCAGGACTAGACGCTGCCCGGTCGCTGTGTGCAACCGGGCGGTGTCGGTGGTGCAGGCGCGCGACCGGCAGGGTCACGGAGCCCGGCCGACCGCGCGCCGGGGCTGCGGGGCGGATGCCTTATTCCGGCGCCGTGGCCAGCGGCGGGCGGGCGCCCTTGGGTTGGTATTGTTCGATCTTTCCGGAGATTTCGGCCTTTTTCAGCGGTTTGGTCAGGTAATGGTCAATTCCGGCCGCGAAGATGCTGTCGCTGTCGCCATCCATCGCATGGGCGGTCAGTGCCACAATCGGCACATGTTCGCCGCGCCCGGCCTCGGTCTCGGCCATGCGGATCTGGCGCGTCGCCTCGCGGCCGTCCATCTCGGGCATCGAGATGTCCATGAAGATCAGGTCAGGCCGGAACGACCGCCACTGGTCGACCGCCTCGTGACCGTTCCCGGCGAAGACCAGCTCGATGTCGAAGCTTTGCACCATCTTGCGGAACACCAGCTGGTTGGTCTTGTTGTCCTCGGCCGCCAGTATCCGCATCTGGCGCAGCGAGGCCGGTTGCACACCCGTCGCCATCGGCGGCCGGGGCGCGGGCGCGGGCAGGTTTTCGGACAGGTCCTGCAGCCGCCGGAACAGGTCCGACCGCAGGATCGGCTTTTGCATCAGCCCCTGCACCAGCCCGGCCGAGGATCGCACGCTCATCGGGCTGGCGCAGCACAGAAGCACCGGCGCCAGAAGGCCCGCGCCCCGCAACTCGGCCGTCAGCATCACCCCGCCGCCGCCGCCCATATCCTGATCGGCGACCACGAGGTCAAAGACCTTGCCCGCCCGGATCTCGGCCATCGCCTCGGCGGCGGTCCGGCAGGCCTGCACCGTCATGCCGAAGCCCGCCAGTTGCCGCGACAGAATCTCGCGGCTGAGGATCGTGTCGTCGACCACCAGCACCGATTTCAGCCGCACCGGGCGGCTGGTCGGTTCGTCCGGCAGAGGCTCGGCCCCCGGCACCGTGACGCGGAAGCCGAAGCAGGAGCCAAGCCCGAGTTCGCTGTCGACCCAGACCTCGCCGCCCATCAGCGTGACCAGCTGCCGGGTGATCGCAAGGCCGAGGCCGGTCCCTTCGAACTTGCGGTTCGACTGATCCTCGACCTGATTGAACTCGCCGAAGATGTGATCGACATATTCGGGCGGGATGCCGATGCCGGTATCCTCGATCGTGACATGCAGGTCATAGCGCCCGTCGTCCTGCGACAGGCCGACGACGCGGGCCAGGACATGACCGTCCGTGGTGAACTTGACGGCATTGCCCAGAAGGTTGGTCAAAATCTGCCGCATCCGGCCGGGGTCGGCGACAAAGCGCGTGGGCAGGAACAGGTCGAAGTCGACCATCAGGCTGACCCGCTTTTCCAGCGCGGTCGGCTGCAACAGCAGCATCACCTCGTGCAGGCAGCGTTCCAGATCGAAGGGCTCGGGGTACAGCCGCAGCTTGTCGGCCTCGGCCTTGGAATAGTCGAGCACGTCATTGATGATCGTCAAGAGCGCCTCGCCCGAGGATTTGATCGTCTCGGCGAACAGCCGCTGATCGTCGCTGAGCGCGGTTTCGCACAGAAGATCGGCCATGCCGACGACGCCGTTCATCGGTGTGCGGATCTCGTGGCTCATATTGGCAAGGAAGGCCGACTTCGCCCGGCTGGCGGCCTCGGCCCTGGCGCGGGCTTCGTCCAGCTCGGCCTCGCGGCGCATCATGTCGGTGATGTCGGTGATGAGGCAGACCAGATCGCCCGCCTCGCCGCGGCGATCCATGAACTTAACGAATCTGCCGTCGGTCAGCTTGACCACCCGGGGCTGGATGTCGGCGCGCATCTGGCGGGCGACCATCTCGTCATGCCAGTCATGTTCATCGCCACCCTCAAGATCGACGATCTGATGGACGGCCAGCATCCGCATCAGATGGTCATATTCCTGACCGGCGGCCAGCTGCCAGCGCCCGGCGAACAGCGAGACATAGGCGCCGTTGGCCACGATCAGCCGCATGTCCTTGTCAAAGACGGCAAAGCCGTCGCGGATGGTTTCCAGCGCCTCCCACAACCGCCGCTGCGCCTGCTGAAGGGCGATATGGGCGCGTTCCAGTTCGGATTCGACCCGCGACGTATGGCCGCGCAGTTCGGCCTGCTGGGTCTGGACCTGCGCCAGATCCTGCCGCTGTTCGACCACGGTTTCCGACAGCGACCGGGCATGATCCGACAGCCGCGCGTTCGCCTCGAACAGTTCGCGGGCCTTCTGGTCCAGCAGCCGTTCCGCCGCCAGCCTTGCCCGCCGCTCTTTCACAAGTTTTTCCGCGATACTCACATCGTCCCCCGCGCCCGCGCAGTTTGACAGGCCATCCGGCGGCAGAGTGGACGATCAAAGTAAAAAGCCGCTAAACGCGCGAAAGGTATGGAATTCCCCTAGCGCCGACTCATTGCCATTTCCCCTCGTCCCGTGGCACTTTGCCGCCTGTATTTTTGACGGAGGTTCCCATGCGTCGCCTTGGACTGGTTTTTCTGGGCCTGATCGCCCTGACGGGAACGCCGCTGACCGCACAGGACCGGACGCTGGTGCCCGAACGGCGGATGGTTCTGACCGAGAATGTCGATTTCTACGGCAGCGACCTGCAGTCGATCTTCGACACGACCATCGAATCCTGCGAGATGGCCTGCGTCGCCGACGCGAAATGCACGGCGCTGACGTTCAATTCCAAGGCCAATTCCTGTTTCCTGAAGTCCGACGTTTCGGACCAGAAGCCCTATCAGGGCGCCTATTCGGGTTGGGTCAAGACCGCCGATCCGGCGGTTCTGACCAATGCGCCGACCCGCGCGGCCGAACTCGATTTCCTGCAAGAGGCTGATTTCGGCTCGGCGCTGGCGCAGGCACAGGGCCTGGCGAACGAACATATCACCGGCGACTGGACGGCCGAGGATCTGTTGCAGGCCGCCACGGACGCCCGCAGCCAGGAAGATTTCCTTGGCGCCTCGCGGTTTCAGGGGGCGGCACTCAACCTGACGGACGCGGCCAGCCAGTGGGTCGATTATTCCGACATGCTTCTGACCATCGCCGCGAACAATCAGAACGACCCGCAGACCTATCTCTGGCGGGCGCTTTCGGCCTCGGTCAACGGCTATCTGCGGGCGGATGGTCCGGCATTGCAGGCGACGGCGCTTTATTCCATGGCGCAGGCGCTGGAACGGGTCGAGCGTGGCCGCGACATGATCCCCGCCTTGCGTCTGGCCCAGGACCTGGCGCCGCGCGATGATGCGGCGGCACTTCTGGACGATGCCATCGGCAAATACGGCTTCCGGATCGAGGAGCATGTGGTCGAGAATGAGGGGACGGACGCCCGCATCTGCGCGAATTTCAACGCCAATCTGATCACCTCGGGCACCGACTATTCCAGCTTTGTGCAATTGCCCGACAGCGGCCTTGCCGTCGAAAGTTCCGACCGGCGGATCTGCGTCAGCGGGGTCGAGCATGGCAAGCGCTATTCCCTGACCTTCCGCGAGGGGTTGCCCTCGGCGGACGGTGAAAAGCTGGCCCGCGACATCACCATCCAGACCTATGTGCGCGACCGCGCCGCCGGCGTCAGCTTTCCGGGGCGCGCCTATATCCTGCCGCGCGCCGCCGAGGCGGGCATCCCGGTTCAGACGGTCAATGCCGGCAAACTGAACCTGCGTCTGCACCGCATATCCGACCGCAACCTTGTCGCCGCCTTCCGCGAGGATTTCGTCGGGCGGCCGCTGGACTATTGGTCGGCCGAATATTTCAACAACCAGTATTCCGAGGAAGTCTGGACCGGCAGCGCCGACACCGCGCAGTCCGAGGCGAACCACGAGGTGACGACCCGTCTGCCGATGGACGATGTGCTGAAGGATCTCGGTCCCGGGATCTATGCGCTCGAGGCGTCGGTGCCGGACAGCGACCCCGAACAGATTCCGCCTGCGATGCAATGGTTCGTGATCTCGGACCTCGGCTTTACCACGATGCAGGGGACGGACGGTCTGCATGTCTTCGTCCGCAGTCTTGCGGATGCGTCGGCCAGGGCCGGGGCAAAGATCACGCTGGTCTCGGCCGCCAATGCGGTGATCGGGACGGCGCTGACCGACGATCAGGGCTATGCCAACTTTGCGGCCGGCATGGTGGCGGGCAAGGGCAGCTCGGCGCCGGCGGTGATCACCGTCGAAGAGGGGCAGGACTTTTCCTTCCTGTCGCTGACCGAGCCCGAGTTCGACCTGTCGGACCGTGGCGTCGAGGGCCGCCCGGCGGCGCCTGCCGTCGATGTGTTTCTGGCCACCGATCGCGGCGCCTATCGTGCGGGCGAGGTGCTGAACGCCACGATTCTGGCGCGCGACGCCAATATGACCGGGATTGAGGGGCTGCCGCTGACCGTGCGCCTTCTGCGCCCCGACGGGGTCGAATACAGCCGTCTTCTGGCGGCCGATACGGGTGGCGGCGGACGCGCGGTGTCCTTTCCGATCGACGGCGGCGCCCCGCGCGGCACCTGGCGGATCGAGGCCTTTTCCGAGGATGAGTTCGCCCCTCTCGCCTCGGAACCCTTTCTGGTCGAGGATTTTCTGCCGGAACGGATCGACTTTACCCTGAAGACCGCCGAAGGCCCGCAGCGCCTGTCGGACGAGACGGAAATCGCCATCGCCGCGCGCTATCTCTTTGGCGCGCCGGGTGCCGACCTGCCGGTCGAGGGCGATTACCGGGTGTCGGGCCTCAGCGAACTGCCGGACTATCCCGGCTATCAGTTCGGCACGTATGACGAGCCCTTCGCCACCTATTTCGACACGATCGCGGAAACCGGCGTGACCGACGCCGAGGGCAACAGTGTCGCCTATCTGACGCTGCCCGACCTTGGCCCGCAGGCCAACCGGCCGCTGACGGTCCGCTATGCGATCCGCGTGACCGAAGGGTCGGGGCGGCCGGTCGAGCGGACGGTCGAGCGGACCCTGCTGCCGGACGTGCCGGTCATCGGCATCAAGCCGGGCTTTGACAATGGCGTGGCGCCGCAGGGCGCCGAGGCGGCCTTTGACCTGATCGCCATCGGCCCTGATGCGAAACCGGCGCCGCTGAAGGTTCACTGGCGGCTGAACCGGCTGGAAGAACATTATCAGTGGTACGCGCTTTACGGCCAGTGGAACTGGGATGTGACCACAACCCGCACCATCGCGGCCGAGGGCGACGCCGATCTGGGCGCCGGGCCCGTGACGGTCAAGGGCAAGGTCGACTGGGGCCGGTACGAGCTGGTCGTGGCCAGCGCGGATGGCGGCAAGACCGCGTCGTCCAGCGAATTCTATGCGGGCTGGTACGTGCCCGCCGATGCGGCGAACACGCCTGACACGCTGGAAATCGGTCTGGACAAACCGGCCTACAAGGCGGGCGATACGGCGCGGGTGCGGATCGTGCCGCGCGCGGCCGGTGTGGCGCTGGTGACAGTCGTGTCGAACCATCTGATCGACATGAAGGCCGTGCCGGTCAGCGAAGGCGAGAACACCGTCGAGCTGCCGGTGACCGACGACTGGGGCGCAGGCGCCTATGTGACCGCCTCGGTCCTGCGGCCGATGGATGCCGGGGCGGGCCGCACGCCGGCCCGGGCGCTCGGCCTGTCCTATGCCCCCGTCGATCCGGGGGCCAAGCGCCTGACAACCACGCTTGAGGTCGCGCCCGAGGTTGATCCGCGCGGGCCGCTGCCGGTCGCCGTCAAGGTCGCGGGCATTGCCGCCGGTGAAAAGGCCTGGGTCACGCTTGCGGCTGTCGATGTCGGCATCCTGAACCTGACGGGCACCGGGGCGCCCGACCCCGAGGCGCATTATTTCAGCCAGCAGCGCCTTGGCATGGCGATCCGCGACGTCTACGGGCGGCTGATCGACGGCCAGAACGGGGCTGCCGGGCAGGTCCGTTCGGGCGGTGACGCCGGTGGCGTCAAACTGAAGGCGCCGCCGCCGACCGAGGAACTGGTGGCCTATTTCGCCGGCCCGGTCGAGGTCGGCGCCGACGGCTATGCGCGAACCGAATTCACCCTGCCCTCGTTCAACGGCACGGTCAGGGTCATGGCGGTTGCCTGGTCGAAGACCGCGATCGGCCAGGCCAGTGCCGAGGTTCTGGTCCGCGATCCGGTGGTTGTCACCGCCTCGGTCCCGCGCTTTCTGGCGCCGGGCGACCAAAGCACGTTGCGGCTGGAAATCGTCCATGCCACCGGCCCCTCGGGGCGGATGGGTCTGGACGTGACGGCCGCGGGGCTTGGCCTTGCGGATGTGCCCTCGGGCGTCGATCTGGCCGACAAGGGCAAGGCGACGCTGACCATTCCGCTGACCGTGCCGGACGATGGCGGTGACGCGACGATCCGGGTGGCGCTGACCACGCCGGACGGCAAGCAACTGGTGAAAGACCTGACCATCCCGGTCGAGGTCAACGATCCGGCCAGCATGCGCCAAAGCCAGTTCACCCTGGCCGCCGGGCAGGAATTCACGCTGGACGCCAATGTCTTTGACGGCTTCCGCCCCGGGACCGGCAAGGCGACGCTGGCGCTTGGCCCCGTCGCGCGCTTCAACGCGCCGGGGATCCTCGCCTCGCTTGACCGCTATCCCTATGGCTGCACCGAACAGATGACGTCGAAGGCGCTGCCGCTGTTGTATTTCGAGGAACTGGCCAGTGCGATGGGCAGCGCCGGTGACACCGGCGGAATCCGCGACCGGGTTCAGCAGGCGATCGGCGAGATCCTTCTGAACCAGTCCGCGAACGGCGCCTTTGGCCTTTGGTACCCGGATTCCGGCGACATGTGGCTGGACGCCTATGTCACCGACTTCCTCAGCCGGGCCCGGGCGCAGGGCTATCAGGTGCCTGACACCGCCTTCCGCAACGCGCTGGACAACCTCCGCAACCAGATCAACTACGCGGCGGATTTCGACGCGAACGGCGGGCCGGTGGCCTATGCGATGATGGTTCTGGCGCGCGAGGGGGCGGCGTCGATGGGCGATCTGCGCTATTATGCCGACGTCAAGGCGGATGCGTTCGACACGCCCATCGCCTCGGCGCAGCTTGGTGCGGCGCTGGCCTCCTATGGCGATCAGACCCGCGCGGACGAGATGTTCAAACGCGCCGCCGAACAGGTGGCCCGCAATGTCGCGGCCGACAAGGCGGCGCCCGAGACGCAAGTCTGGCGCGCCGACTATGGTTCGAACCTGCGTGACGCGACCGCGCTTCTGGCCCTGTCGGCCGAGGCGGGGTCGACGGCGATCCCGGCCGACAGCCTTGGCCAGTCGGTGGCCGCCAGCCTTCTGTCGCGCAGCCTGTCGACGCAAGAGGCGACATGGGCGCTGCTTGCCACCCACGCGCTGATCGACGGCAAGTCGGCCGACCAGTTCACCGTCAACGGCACGCCGGTCGACGGCCCGCTGGTCCGGGTGATCGAGGATCAGACGGCGGGCGGTGCGGCGCAGGTGATCGCCAATGCCGGCAAGTCCGAGGCGACCGTGACCCTGACCAGCTTTGGCGTCCCGGCCACGCCGGAACCGGCATCGGGCAACGGCTACAGGATCGAACGCAGCTGGTACACGACCGACGGCCAGCCCGTCGATCTGGCGGCGGTGAAACAGGGCACCCGGATGGTCGCGGTGATCGAGGTGACGCCGCTCGGTTCCGGCGAGGCGCGGCTGATGGTCAACGATCCCTTGCCCGCCGGGTTCGAGATCGACAACCCCAACCTGATCCGCGGGGGCGATGTGGCCGCACTTGACTGGCTGACAACGATGGACAGCCCGCGCAACACCGAGTTCCGTCAGGACAGGTTCCTTGCCGCGGTCGACTGGACCTCGACCGAGCCGTTCCGCCTGGCCTATATCGTCCGTGCCATCTCGCCCGGGACCTACCATCTGCCCGCCGCCAGCGTCGAGGACATGTATCGCCCCGACTTCCGCGCGCAAAGCGATCAGGGCAGCGTCACGGTCATCGACTGACATGCGCGCGCGCGCCCTCGCATTGGCTGCGGCGGCGCTGTTCGCCGTTGGCCTGGCGCGCGACAGGTTCGATCTTTGGGTGGCGGCAACCGCCCTGCCGCCGCTTGTGGTTGACACGTCGGTCGAGGTGCGCGACCGCGACGGCGATCTTCTGCGCGCCTTCACCGTGGCCGACGGCCGCTGGCGGCTGGAACCGGGCGCGGTCGATCCCCTGTTCACCGACATGCTGGTGGCATACGAGGACAAGCGTTTCCACGATCATTCCGGCGTCGATGCCAGGGCGCTGATCCGGGCGGCCCTGCAGGCGGCCTGGAATGGCCATGTCGTCTCGGGCGGCTCGACCCTGACGATGCAGGTGGCGCGGCTGCTCGAGGACAGCGGCACCGGGCGCTGGCAGGGCAAGGTCCGGCAGCTGAGGCTGGCGCTGGCGCTGGAACGCCACCTCTCCAAGGCCGAGATCCTGGCGCTCTATCTGCGGATTGCCCCCTATGGCGGCAACCTAGAGGGGGTGCGCGCCGCCGCGCTGGCCTATTTCGGCAAGGAGCCGCGCCATCTGACGGCGGCCGAGGCGGCGCTGCTGGTCGCCATCCCGCAAAGCCCCGAGGGCCGACGCCCCGACCGTTTTCCCGGCGCCGCCGCCGAGGCCCGCGCCCGGGTGCTGGACCGGATGGCGGGCGCGGGGGTGCTGACCGACGAAAAGGTCGCCGCCGCCGCGACCGAACCGGTGCCGGCCGCGCGCCGTCCCTTCCCGGAACGGGCGGCGCTGCTGGCCGAACGGCTGCGGCGGGACGATCCGTTGATCCGCACCCATCTGACCACCATCGACGGCGATCTTCAGGCCGCGCTTGAACGGCTGGCGACAAAGGCCGCGATCCGCGCCGGAGAAAAGCTGTCGATCGGCATCATTGTCGCCGACCATCAGACCGGCGAAATCCTTGCCTCGGTCGGCAGTGCGGGCTGGGGCGATGACCGTCGGCGGGGGTTTGTCGACATGACGCAGGCGCTGCGTTCGCCCGGGTCGACGCTGAAGCCCTTTGTCTATGCGCTGGCCTTTGATCAGGGGCTGGCCCATCCCGAAACCCTGATCGACGACAAGCCGGTCGCCTTCGGCACCTATGAGCCGCAGAATTTCGACCGGGTGTTTCGTGGCACCCTGCCGGTGCGCGAGGCCTTGCAGCAATCGCTGAACATCCCGGTCGTCAGTCTGACCGAAGCGCTGGGGCCGGCGAACCTGCTGGCGGCCCTGCGGCGGGCGGGGGCGCGGGCCGAGGTGCCGGGGGGGCAGCCGGGGCTTGCCGTGGCGCTGGGGGGGCTGGGCATTTCGCTGCAGGATCTGGTGCAGGCCTATGCGGGTCTTGCGCGTCTTGGCCGCCCGCTCCGGCTGTCGGTCACGCCGGGTGGCGCCGCCGACCTGCCTCAGCGCCTGTTCGCGCCCGAGGCGGCCTGGCTGGTGGCCGATGTCCTGTCGCAACTGCCGCCGCCACCGGGCGCGGCGCCCGGGCGGCTGGCCTACAAGACCGGCACCAGCTATGGCCACCGCGACGCGCTGGCGATCGGCTTTGACGGCCGCCATGTCGCGGGCGTCTGGATGGGTCGGGCCGATGGCACGCCGGTGCCCGGCGCCTTTGGCGGTGAACTGGCCGCCCCGGTGCTGTTCGAGGTGTTCGGCCGCCTGAAGCCCGCCTTCGACCCGCTGCCCGCCCCGCCGCCCGCGACACTGATCCTGCCCAACGCCCGCCTGCCGCAGCCATTGCGCCACTTCCGCCCCCGGGGCGCAGTCTTTGCCGAGGCGGCCCCCGACGGGCCCAAGGTCGCCTTCCCGCCCGACGGCGCCGCAATCGAGGCGGATGGCGGCCAGCTGACGGTCAAGGTCCGCGACGGCACCGCGCCCTTCCTCTGGATGGTCAACGGCGCCCCGGCGGCGCTTGGTCAGGCCGGGCGCGAGACATTGCTCGACCTCGGCGGCCGGGGGTTCTACCGGCTGTCGGTCATCGACGCCGAGGGCCGCAGCGCGGCGGTCTCGGTCACGCTGAACTGAGGCGGGTCCGTCCGCACCGCCCTTTGCCGCGACAAGCCGGAGCCGTCCGGGCCGAGAGGGTCCCGGACGGGCGGGGTTGCCTTTCCACCGGAAGATCGGCTTTTTCGCTCGGCCTGGCGTTTGGGGCAATGGACACCCGGTTTCAGTCGGCAGGGGCAAGTGACCCTGCCGCCGCACGCCGATGCCACCCTCACCGCCCGGTCGCCCAAAGCGACCGGGCAGCGCCCGCCCCTCCGGGGGGCTGGCGCTTCGCGCCACCCGGGGCAGGCTCTGCCCTCTGTTGGTGCGCGTTGAGGCGGTCCCGGGGAAACGTTCCTGCATGAGCGGGGCCGCTCTTCCACTGGAAGATCGGCCTTTGCCGCTCAGCCCGGCGTCGGAGAAAAAACTGCGCGGGCCCAGCGGTAGGGTGCGTGCTCGCACGCACCACCCGGTCGCTTTGGGCGGACGCAGTCAAGGGGAAACGTTCCTGCATGAGCGGAGCCGCTGTTCCACTGGAAGATCGGCCTTTGCCGCTCAGCCCTGTGTCGGAGAAAAAACTGCGCGGGCTCAGCGGTAGGGTGCGTGCTCGCACGCACCACCAGGTCGCTTTGGGCGGACGTGGTCCCACGGCACCGTTCCCACATGAGCGGGGCAGCCCGGCTTCACAGCCGTCGGCCCGCACCATTCCCGCCTACCGGGTAAGATGGGCTATCACGCGCAGCACGACGTGCGGGATTTCGTCGGCCCGGTAGCCCGAGGGCGAGGTGAAGGCGGCGTAGGCCATCAGCACGCCGCCCACGACCATCAGGCTGACAGCCGTCCGCATCGGGCGACCGCCGGCAAAGGCCGAGACCAGCGCCGGAAACGACAGAAACCCGAACAGCATGCCGACGACCAGCGCAATATCGCTTCCCACGGATCGCCCTCCCCGAAAGACCGGTTGGGGCGATTATTCCGGGTCGGTGTTGAAAATCAACCGTTCATCGCAGGGCGCGACCCGCAGGATGTTTGTCGTACCCTTGACGTTGAAGGGAACACCCGCCGTCACGACGATCTGGTCTGCCTCGGTGGCGAACCCGTAGTCGCGCGCGGCCTTGGCGGCGGCGACCACGGCCAGCTTGAACCGGTCGACCGGCGCGGTCAGCACGCAATGCACGCCCCAGGTCAGGCACATCCGCCGCAGGGCCACGGTCTCGGGCGTCAGCGCGATGATCGGCACGCGCGGCCGTTCACGCGCGACAAGGCTTGCCGTCGTTCCCGATTTCGAGAAGCAGCAGATCGCCTTGATGTCGGTGGTTTCCGCGATTTCGCGGGCCGCCGAAACGATGCCGTCGGCAACCGTGTTGCGGTTGGCCTTGCGGCTGGCCTCGATCACCTCGCGGTAGGTCGGGTCGCGTTCGACCGACTTCGCAACATTGTCCATCGTTGTCACGGCCTCGACCGGATAGGCACCGGCGGCCGATTCGGCCGACAGCATCACCGCATCTGCGCCCTCATAGATCGCGGTCGCGACGTCGGACACTTCGGCGCGGGTCGGCATCGGGCTTTCGATCATGCTTTCCAGCATCTGCGTCGCGACGATCACCGGCTTGGCCGCGGCGCGGCAGGCCCGGACCAGACGCTTCTGGATCGGCGGCACCGAATAGACCGGCAGTTCGACGCCAAGATCGCCGCGCGCCACCATGATCCCGTCCGACTCGGCCAGGATCTCGGCAAAGGCCTTGACCGCTGCCGGTTTCTCGATCTTCGACAGGATCTGCGCCCGGCCCTTGGCCAGGGTCCGTGCCTCGCGCACATCGTCGGCGCGCTGGACAAAAGACAGGGCCAGCCAGTCGACGCCCAGCTGGCAGGCGAATTCCAGGTCCGACCGGTCCTTGTCCGACAGCGCCGCCAGCGGCAGCAGCACGTCCGGCACGTTGACACCCTTGCGGTTCGAGATCGTGCCCCCGGTCGTGACCGTGCATTCAGCGAAATCCGGGCCGCAGGTTTCGACCTTCAGCCGGATCTTGCCGTCATTGACCAGAAGCGACGAGCCGGGTTCGAGTGCGGCGAAGATTTCCTTGTGCGGCAGGCAGACGCGGGTCAGATCGCCCTCGGTCGTGTCGAGGTCAAAGCGGAACTTCGCCCCCTCGGCCAGCTCTTCGGAGCCGTTCTTGAACACGCCGGTGCGCAGTTTCGGCCCCTGAAGGTCGGCCAGCACCGCGATCGGGCGGCCAAGATCGGCCTCGACCTGACGGATATGATCGTAGCGCGCCTTTTGCTCGGCATGGTTGCCGTGGCTCATGTTCAGGCGGAACACGTCGGCGCCCGCCTCATAGAGCGCGCGGATGGTCTTGTAATCGCTCGACGCCGGGCCGAGCGTTGCCACGATCTTCACATTTCTCAGGCGACGCATCGGTCTCTCCATGTTTGCGGTAACAGGCTAAAACGGGCTCTCTATGGCGCAATTCCGACCATTGGGCAACTGGCCCTTTGTCGCGGGCTGGCTTATTGGTCGGGGAAGCCTTTCACCTGACGGATCATGACCCAGACTGCCTGCGAAATCATCGGCGAAGATCGTTCCTCGCGCTGGATTGTGACCTGCGACCATGCGTCAAACGCGGTTCCCGACTGCATTGGCGGCGGATCGCTGGGGATTGCGGCGGCCGACATGGCCCGCCACATCGCCTATGACGTCGGTGCGGCAGGGCTGGCGCGGGGGCTGGCTGCCCTGTTGGATGCCCCGGCGATTCTGTCGGGTTTTTCGCGGCTGGTGATCGACCCCAACCGGGGCGAGGATGACCCGACGCTGGTGATGCAGCTCTATGACGGCACGATCATTCCGGCCAATGCGCGGATCAGCGCCGCCGAGACGGCGCGGCGGCTGGAGCGGTTTCACCGTCCCTATCATGCTGCCCTTGCCGGACTGGCCGGGCGACGGGCCGACAGGGCGATCTGCGCCATCCATTCCTTTACACCCTGCCTGCGCGGTCGCACCCCCCGGCCGTGGGAGGTGGGCGTGCTTTATTCCCACAAGGACAGGCGCCTTGCCCTGCCGCTGATCGACCGTCTGCGCGCCGCCGGTCATGTGACCGGGGACAACGAGCCCTACAACGGCCATCTCGACGGCGATGCGATCGACCGCCACGCCCTGCAGGCCGGTCGGCCGAACGTGCTGATCGAAGTGCGCAATGATCTGATCGGGGATGCGGCGGGTCAGGCCTTGTGGGCGGGCCGGCTCGCCCCCATTCTGGAAGAACTGCTTGCCACATCCGGCCTCTGAGGGACGCCATGCCAGACCACCGACCGCCCGGGATTGACCCGCAGATGCAGACCGAACTTGAAGCGGCGGCCTTCCGCGCGCTGCGCCACCATCTGATGGAAAAGCGGCCCGAGGTGCAGAACATCGACCTGATGAACCTTGCGGGCTTTTGCCGGAATTGTCTGGCCCGCTGGTTTCAGGAGGCCGCCGTCGAACGCGGCATCGCCATGACCAAAGACGAGGCGCGGACGGCCTATTACGGTATGCCTTACGATGACTGGCGGGCGGCGCAGCAGACCGAGGCGGACGCGGCCAAGCAGGCGGCGTTCGAGGTGGCGTTCCGCGAGAATGTCGCCAAGGACTGAGCGCGGGGTCGACGGAGCGCATGCGCCGGCTCACCCGGCAGGGGCCATCGCCCCTGCCGCCACGGGCCAGTGGCACCCGCACCGCCCGGTCGCCCAAAGCGACCGGGCAGCGCCTGCCCCTGCGGGGGGCTGGCGCTTCGCGCCATCCGGGGC